>NYYK01000055.1:3662-7034 GCA_002685895.1 Methanobacteriota archaeon | reverse complement strand
ACTCATCAGGAATGGACCCTTGAGATTAACATCGATTTGGAGATCCCAGTCCTCCTCTGTTACTGATTTTATCGTTCCGGGACGAATCAGGCCTGCATTATTGATCAGGATGTCCAATTTTCCATGCTCTTTGGAGAACCAATCCGCCATGGACCTGACCGCTCCGGAATCACTAACATCCAGTTGATGTGAATCGCAACCCAGTTGTGATGCAGCTTTTAACAACTCGGAATCATTTCTACTACAAATGATGACATGGGCTCCCTCTTTACAAAAACGTTCAGCTATACTGTAGCCAATACCTTTGGAACCTCCCGTTATTATTGCAATTTTGCCATCAAGTAAGCCAGACATTGAGTGGCTATCGATGGCAGACTAAAGTGTTTTTCTTCGTCTGTAGTTGAAACCCACTATAGCCAAAACGGAGACGATTGGCATCATTATGTTGGAAAATTCAGGGATTCCAGCATTATTCTCATACCACGCTATCGTGTCATCTATCCAGGATGCTGAAACAATATCCATATCACCATCATTATCCATATCTGCTACAAAAACTGACTCCGCCCCATTTGCACTGGTTGCAATATTTGATGCAGTCCAACTTGGATTCGAGGCACCATCATTCTCATACCATGCTATTGTATCATCCTTATATGATGCTGAAACAATATCCAAGTCTCCATCATTATCCATATCTGCCACGTAAACATCCATCGCTCTATCGGCACTAGTTGCAATATTTGCTGAACTCCAAGTCGGGTCGAAACTGAAAGTAGCAGTATTTTCCCACCAAACTATATCGTCGTCTTCATTTGATGCACCCAAAATATCCATATCGCCGTCACCATCTATATCTGCTGCAAAGATTGTTTCTGCGCCGTCGAAATTACCGTCAATCGTGTTCTCAGTAAAACTCTCACTGCCATCATTTTCCCACCATGTTACATCATCATCCCTTCGTGCAGATCCTAAGACATCCACATCACCATCATTGTCTATATCTGTGGCATAAACTGAATATGCATGATCAAAAGTGCCGTCAATTGTATGCTCAGTAAAACTCTCACTACCATCATTTTCCCACCATGTGACATCGTCATCACCACGGGCCATACCCAAAACATCTACATCACCATCATTATCTATATCTTTAGCATAAACTGAATTTGCATTAGAAAAACTAGTATCAATAGCGTGCTGAGTGAAACTCTCGCTACCGTCATTCTCCCACCAATTAATGTCATTGTCTCCATAGGATGCACCTAAAACATCTATATCGCCATCATCATCTAAATCAATAGCATAAACATCACGAGCCTTATCAAAAGTACTATCTATTGTATGTGATGTAAAACTCTCGCTACCGTCATTCTCCCACCATGTTACATCATAATCAACATCATTACCATTTGCTGCTCCCAAGACATCAATATCACCGTCATCATCTAAATCAATAGCATAAATTGCGTAAGCACTCGAGAAATCTGCATCAATTGTGTGCTCAGTGAAACTCTCACTGCCATCATTTTCCCACCAAGTAATGTCATTAGCACCAGCACCTAGAACATCCACATCTCCGTCATCATCTAAATCAATAGCGTAAACGTCACGTGCTGAATTGAAACTGCCTTCAATTGTGTGCTCAGTCCAGCTTGTTCCAGCTCCGTTAGTGTTCTCCCACCAAGTAATGTCGTTAGCTGTGTCTGCAGCACCTAAAACATCAAGGTCTCCATCTCCATCAATATCAATAGCATAAACTGACGTAGCTCCGTCAAAACTTGTATCTATATTGCGTTGAGTCCAAGAAGGATCGGNCCTAGCGCCTGAATTACCTAAACTTACCCAGAAGCCATCTGAATAATCCTCAGANTCATCCCAAGATANNANATGATAGTAGACCCTGAAAGCATCACCCAGACCTGAGGTCTCTAATTCCAACTCGCTACCAAAAGCTGCGGAATCGATTGCCCTGAAATAATTCCATTCCCATGAATTTGAACCACCTGATGATGAATAATTGTACAAATTAGAAGATGATATCACACCATTCTGACCTGTGATTTCTATCATCTTATTGGCGTAAAACGAATCATTAACTTCGAAACCTTCGGAATCTGGATGATAAGTGTCTAAGAAAATGTAGATAGTGTCTAGGCCATTGAGCTCAGGCAATACCGATTCAGCATCATCAGATATCGGATTGACTACATCAACCTGATTGGAAGTGCCCTCATAACTCGGGATGTTACGTGCTTGAACCGATGGAATCGCTGTACCTTCTAGAACTCCTCCTTTGACACGCAAGTAAAAGAAAAAGTCAAAACCCTCATTGACCACAGTATATTCCTCCAAATCTGCATTGAGGTTTGCCACCNGATTCCCATCCAGATCTGGATATTTGCTGATGTCTATCCAATCCTCAAAAAAACCGTCAATTGTCAGCCTGCCATCTGATAACATCGGTTCTGGTCTCTGAAGGGATTCTATCACTTCGGTTATTACTAAATCTTCTGTATTCAATCCCATTATTATCTCTGCCAAATCTGTAACACCTGAACCGTCTGATGTCTGCCACGCTACTTTCACTACAGCATTAGGATCTATCCCCATATCAAAAAGGGGTACCTGACCTTCTATTGTATTTCCATCTGCTGCTACTTCAACAGGTGCAAATGGGGAAAAGGCGTGCCAATCAAATCTGTCTCTATTATTATCAAAAACATAAAGTGTTGAACTTAAAATCGTCACATTATTCGTGAAAGGTGCTTTCTGGCCAAATATCTCGATCATGTAATCNGCACCCATCCCTGGAACAAAATAACCGGTTTCGGTACTATTATCACTATCAACCAGAATCCGTAAAGTGCGACCCTCCTCGGAATTGAAGAGTGGCTCAACTGTGAATACCAAAAAAGACAGATAAACCCTATCCATATTTGCCGAAACCAAAGATAAATCAACATTAGAATTTTCAATATTACCGTTCTCAAGACCCACTTTCCGTATTCCTTCCCAATNTCCTGTCTTACCATCTACCCTAATGGTGTCCTCTGTTCCTTCGTTCAGGAAGAATATGCAACCACCACCAATCATGATGAGAGCGAGAAGAAAAAGCAAATATCTGAAAAAAGGTCTTCTGTCCTTTGACTTTAGCTCGATTTGTGAGTAACCGCCCAATCCATTTCCATTAGTCAGACCATTACCGTTGGTTAGACCGTTACCATTGGTTAGACCATTACCGTTGGTTAGACCATTACCNTTNGTCANACCATTACCGTTGGTNANACCNTTNCCATTGGTNANACCATTACCNTNNGTTANACCNTTACCGTNGGTTAGACCATATANNNTTNNTCAANNNANNGNNAT
>NYYK01000055.1:0-3657 GCA_002685895.1 Methanobacteriota archaeon | reverse complement strand
AAANNAATTANNNTCAGNTAAACNNNTNTNATACGGCTACTNTNATCCAATTANTNAAATANANTCNTNCACTANTAGTNANTGNNTTNTTGNCATTCGCANCACAACNTANNTGANNCNGNTACTGTCATCCAATTAGTGAAATATATTCTTCCACTATTAGTCATTGTTTTCTTGGCATTCGCAGCACAACCTAGCGAAGCTGTTGAAGTTCTTCATAATTACTACTCAATGAAAGGTGACACCGAGGAATTGGCAGGCAATTATCCAGATATTGCGATTTACTCTGAACACGCTTCCAGTACCGGTCTGGGACTGGAAATATTCTCTGTGGATGTCGCACTGAATATCACTGAATTGTCTGAGGACGAATTGGCGGCTTTACCAACCATGTACGTTGATGGAGTACACCATGGAAATGAGGGAATGTCCGCAGAAGCAGCCTTCCTGTTCTTGCAGGACGTATTAGAAAGAAGTGCGGCAGATCCGACCTATCTGGAAGGAAAAAGATTGGTGGTGACTCCCGTCATGAATGCAGACGGATATCTGGAGGATTGTAGAAACAACTGGAATGGTGTCGATCTGAACCGGAATTATCCCTACATGTGGGGGATGTATGGAACCAGTGACACGCGGGGTTCCTGTCCTGCCTCCGGGACCTATCGAGGACCAAGTGAAGGAAGCGAGGCTGAGACTCAAGCTAATATGGAAATGATGAGAGGAATGAATCTGTACGTCTATTTCTCGGGTCATACAGGTTCAAACGATATTGTTCTTCCCTGGAAGATTACGGGAGAATTCGCGGTACCTATCGCTGACTGGGATTTGTATGAACATTTTCTAAATGAATCAACAAATGTATCTGGTCTATCATACCGGGATCCAAGTGGTGCTGGAGAGTCCATAGCCTGGGGATATGGGGCCAGAAATGCAGTAAGTGTAATTGTTGAGGTAGATACCATGCAATGGTTACCTGGTGTAACAACGACTATCAGGGAAGCATTGGCCAATGAATTATTGATGTACGACTTAGCATGGGAAAATCTGTTATTATTTGGCGGACACCTGGAAATAGTTAGTGAAACTTCAGATTCTGTGAAGGTAATCAACACCGGATGGGGGGCGGCCTACAACATAACTGCTGGAAACGGTATTACTGAAAAAATCGGACCTGGAGAAACCAAGACCATCAAGAAAGGCAGTAATGTCCTACAATATCTGAGACTAGTCCATGTGGGAGAAGAAGCTGACCTGACACAGATCACAATGGAATTAGGGGACGTTATGGAGGACGATGGCGAAATAACGCCAGCCTTGTCTCCATTATCTATAATCTTCAGCCTGATAGCTGTAGTTGCACTGAGGAAAAGAAAATGACAATATTAGTAGAAAATGATGGAAATATTAGGATTATCACCCTGAATCGACCTGAGAAACTGAATCCGATAACCTTAGAGATGGCCACAGAACTGAATAATGCCGTCAAGGATTCAGCTAATGATGAGTCTGTGAAATGTTTAGTTGTAACTGGAAAAGGAAGAGCATTCTCATCTGGAGGTGATGTAAATGAGATGGGTGAACATTTGCCCAAAGCTGGAGATTTATTCTACAAACTGACTGAACAGATTCATGCCTGTTTTACCACAATTCTGACCATGGGAAAACCTGTTGTCAACTCATTGAATGGGATTGTCGCAGGCGGAGCACTAGGTTTTGCTCTAGCAGGAGATTACAGGATCGCAGGGCAATCAGCCAAGTTGCTAAGCGCACATTTCAAGCGTGGATTTGTACCAGCTGGTGGAACGACATACATCTTGCCAAGATTAATAGGACTAGGACGTACACAGTCTCTATTTTTTGGAGGAAAAAACCTGAATTCTAGTGAAATGCTGGAGTGGGGACTAGTACATGAAGTTATAGAAGATGAGTATTTAAACCAAAGAACCCTTGAAATGGCCAATGAACTAGCTTCCGGACCTCTAGAGGCAATAGCTGAGACAAAGAGACTGCTTTTGGAGTCTGAAAATCTGTCCTTGGAAGATGAATTAAGGAAAGAACGTGAAGAAAACCGTGAAAGTGGTAACAGTGGTGATGCTATAGAAGGAATCAAGGCATTTCTGGAAAAAAGAGAACCGGAATTCGAATAATGGAAATAAATATAGCTGAAACAGAGCAGAAAGAAATTACTAGTTTCTTCTACAGAATATTAATACCTCGGCCAATAGCCTGGGTCTCAACCAAGTCGAAGGCAGGAATCGATAATCTGGCACCATTTTCCTTCTATGGAGGGGTTTCTGCAAACCCACCCATTGTTTCTCTGGGAATAGGAAGACGGGCTGGGAAACATAAGGACACGTCACAGAACCTGATAGATACCGGTGAATGCGTCATTCATCTGACCAGTGTTGAACTTTCTGAAAAGATGATCAAGACCTCGGCCGAACTACCACCTGAAGACGATGAATTCGAGATAGCAGGACTGGAGAAGGCCAAATCGACTGATGTCAAACCACCCAGACTGAGGGATGCCAGGGTTGCGCTGGAAGGCAAATTGTATCGGCATCTGGAGGTCGGAAATGGACCAGGAGATATGCTACTGGTAGAGATAATCCGAATTCACATCGATGATGGCATGCTGGATGAAAGAGGTAGACCCGATTCATCTAAACTGGACACGTTGGCAAGGCTCGGCGGAAGGCAATACGCCTCCCTGACTGAGGCCTGGGAAATTATTCGTCCAGATTAACTCTTCTTCGTCGATAGTTCCAATATCACCGTCAGCCATCCACAAACCTATCAAACTGGTTATAAAAATGGCGGGCTCGGGGGGATTTGAACCCCCGGATCTGGGTTCGAAGCCCAGCAGGTTTCCAAGCTACCTCACGAGCCCGGTTTGTCGTAGAGAAGGGGGTGTTTTAGCTTTCTTTCAACAATTTGACCAAAGAATCTACATTTGGAACTTCGATGACTGCTAGAATCTTGACCTTGTCTGAATATGAACGTATATTCTCAGCCATGGTGCTTACTCTCTGTTCCTCTAACTTTGCAAAGCCTCCAATCTCCCTTATGGATCTTTCCATATTGATAGAAATCTCCTCCGGAGTAGAACCTGCAATACCCTTCTTGGCCATGTACTTTTCCAATCTGCCTCTTCTGTAAAGCTGCCACATTGAAACGTTCGAGGTGTAGGCTTCCGTAAACGATTGTTCATCCATATCTATGCCTACTACTTCAATACCATTTGAATCTGAAAGCTTGATTGCCGTACTGAAAGAAGGCGGAGGCAATCTTACCGAGGCATCCCCCAGAAGTTTGCGGAGGCTGAGCCCATAGACTTCATCCCATCCAGACATATCATATGGTTCACCATCCCATTCCCTTGTCCCTTTGACCTCCTCGGGACCTATACTCAATGCAACCAGATCCGGTTTGAAGGAATTTATCTCGTACTCAACTATCTCGGACTCCGAGACCAGACCTTTGACAGTCGGTAAAATCCTTATTTGCGTCTCACCGACAGTAACGGATTGTGGTTTCATTGATGAATGGGAGAGAGATGGGTACTAAAAACTCAAAGGTTTGCAACGGTGGTCTTGGAAACAGGATTTACAGAGAACTTCCGAACAGGTCTTACAGGTTGTTGTCGCTAAATTACCA
>NYYK01000054.1 GCA_002685895.1 Methanobacteriota archaeon | reverse complement strand
CGCGACCTGAACCGTCTGTTTCCCGGCACACCTGAAGGAAGCCAGACCAGTAGGATAGCACACGCCATTTTCACCCACATTATCAAGAAGTCAGACTATCTAATCGATTTACACACTGCCCCCCGCTCCCGCATGAATGTCCCACAAATCAGAGCAGATCTTGATAATCCCAAGTGTAAGAAAATTGCTCGCGCCTTTGGAACAAAGGTAATCATGAATTCAAAGGGACCCAAGGGCAGTATCCGCCACGAAGCAACAAAAATTGGTGTACCGGCCATTCTACTGGAAAGCGGTAGTTCTCACCGTTTCGAGGGAGAAGCAGTAGAAGGGGGTGTGAAAGGAATACTCAATGTACTGGCTAAATTGAAAATGATTGAGCGCGAAATAGAGAAACCACACTGGAGAATATTAGTCAGAAAATTTCGCTGGGTGCGCGCCCCTATAGGGGGAATTCTCCACACTCTCGTACCTGGTGGTGCTGTAGTTAAGGAAGGGGAGGCTATTGCCTGTGTCACTGACCCGTTTGGAGCCCGTGTCGATGATGTTGTCAGCCCTGTAAATGGATATGTTGTTGGTCTTGCAACAACACCATTGGTAAGGCCAGGCGATCCTATTGCAAACATTGTTTTTGTTCGGGAGAAGAAATTGCAGGAGATTATTGCCAAAGAGGGAATGATTGACGAACCCCCCCATGAAGTGGCCGAGCAAGACATAGAGGATGAAGAAGGGTCAACCTTGGACGAAATTGAATCCTAATAAAGAGAAAAGTGCGATAGGCCGGACTTGAACCGGCGGCTTCCAGATCTTCAGTCTGGCACTCTCCCAGCTGAGTTACTATCGCAACGAGTCTCTCGACAACCATCTTCTCTTCAAGCCTTTGGGCGAAGTAGAATCACTCAATTCCATCTAGTGCTCCGGCCTGTATCTCGTGAATTTGCTTCAAACCGGCTTCTGCAAGGTCAACAAGTGCATCCAATTCGGAGCGAGAATATGTTGACTCCTCACCAGTAGACTGCACCTCAATGAAGCGTCCATCACTAGTCATCACTACATTCATGTCGACATCTGCGTTGCTATCAAGGATGTAATCAAGATCAAGATAAACATCCCCATCTACCAAACCAACACTTACTGCTGCAATGTCATGAGCAAGTATCGCTCGCTCGTGTGCTTCGCGAGNACCGGCGTCGAGTTTAGGGGCAGTCCAACCNNATTTCTTCTGTTCTTGAGTAGGGCGAAGGTCTTGGGGTNGTGAATCACCGGAAGCAATTAGTCTTCTAATTGCCAACCTAAGAGCAATATTAGCAGCAGTAATGGAAGCACAACGAGTACCTCCATCGGCATTGAGAACATCACAATCAATAGTCAGAGCCACTGGACCTAAGGCCTCTAGGTCAATTGCTCCACGCAGTGCACGTGCAATGAGTCTCTCAATCTCGTAAGTCCTACCCTTAGCACCCCTTCTCTCTCTTTGGAATCTAGAGTCAGTTGAACCGGGGAGAAGGCAATATTCAGCGTGAATCCAACCTCTGTTCGCATCTCGTGGGAACCAACGTGGTAGGTTGTTCTGTTTGGTGCAACAAGCAAGGACCACTGTATCTCCCTGCTTGTACAATACTGATGCTAGAGCATTAGGTGTGAAATCGAGAGTAATCTCTACTCCTCTCATCTCATCATTATCTCTNCTAGTCTCAAATTCTGTCGCCTTCAATTTCGCCATGGGCGGCCGAGCCGCCACCCCCTCTTAGGTAATTTGATAGAGAAATTCAGAGGACCAAATGCTTCAGCGGCGAGCATGTTTGGGTCTGAAAGCATCCACAACATCGGAATTGGTCTCAATGTATGGTCCACCAATCAAATCGATACAATAAGGTACTGCAGCGAAGATTTCATCGATTGTCTCCCGAATCGCCTTTGGCGCACCTGGTAGATTGATGATTAGTGCAGAACCGCGAATACCAGCAGTCTGTCGTGACAAGATAGCTGTTGGTACAAACCGAAGAGANACTGCTCTCATCTGTTCACCAAAGCCAGGCAACATCCTTTCACAAACTGCTTCAGTCGCCTCTGGCGTTACATCCCTTGGTGCTGGGCCAGTTCCTCCCGTTGTAACTACAAGATTGCAGCCTTGTACATCAATAAGGTCAAGCAACGCAGCCTCAATCACATCTTGTTCATCAGTTACAACAACAGAAATTGCATCCCATGGGGATAGAAGTGCCTCTTGAAAAAAACCANGAATTGCTGGGCCGCTCAAATCTTCATATTCTCCGCTACTGGCACGATCTGATGATGTGAGAATTCCGATTTGGATGAATTCTCCCCCCTGCCCGTCCATGCACCGTTGCACATTGGCCTCTCCTATGAACAGGTCGGCTCAAACTTCTTCTTCAGAGTCTCCATTATTGGCAACTTCATCAAAAAATTTCTTCGCCTCATCAACACGCTTCTTACGCTCATTGATATCTGCTGATTTCTTTGAGATTTGATGCTGGCTCTTATCCATTTGTTCCAATAATAAGGTGTCATCTTCATGGGCCTCGACTAACCTTTTCTTCTCAATCATATATTGCGCATCAGTAATCTCTTTTCTATCGTGCAACTCTGTCAACAAATGCAATCTGACCAAGAAATCTTCTCTTTGACTATTGCGCCACATCTGATTTGAGAAGAACAACTGAGATAACGTCGCCGCAAGTGTACCAAACAATCCAATACCAACGAACAGTAATATTGATGCAACTACACGTGCACCCAAAGATTTGGGAGCAAATTCCCCATAACCCACGGTGGTGGTTGTCTCAATAGCCCACCAAACGGCGTCCTCTAGAGACAATACGAGTTGCCCTTCATCACAAGAAANATCAGCCGCGCACCTCTCTTCATATTGAACCTCAAACATTAGTGCAAGAGCAGCACCGGCTAGAATTAACAATGATACGATAATAAATAGATGAGTGATTCTTTTCTGAATTGAAATCTCGCCTTCTTCTGCGACATTAAGTAGCCTGAAAATTGCTTGAATTGCAGGTACTAGAAGAAGAAATCGAAGCGCGCCTGCCCAACCTAGTCCTGGGATTGCTGTACCTAGTAATGGAAAGAGGGCAAAAACTTGCCAAAAATTCCATTTCCACCAAACAGCACGATCCTTACTTTTTGAATGAGAGTCAGCTAGTATCGTGATGAAATATCCCAACAATACAGTATCAATTGTCACTAGAATTGTCCAATCAGAGGAATTGCTGTTCCTCAAATCATTTATTGAATCAAACACGATAATCCCTATCGATAATAGTGAGATTGTCAAGAAGACAATATCATGACCATTAATGAGCGACTTTGTGAATGGTGAATACCACGCTTTCTGCTCACTCATGAACAGGCGGCTGAACCTAAGAGGATATCACAATTGCCGGTATCCTTACTAGGTATGTGTCGTTTTGTGAACCAGTTTCAAATAGGCAACGATAATGTCTGTGTAAGGATGAATGATTCTCAGAAGAGGTCGTCATCCTCTTCTTCTACGAATAATTCCTCTCCGTCTTTTTTGCTATCACCTTTCTTGCCAGCAGCCTTAGTTGGTTTTTTCTCCGGCTTCGCCTCAGCAGCCTTCTTCTTCTCAGTTGCTTCTACCTTAGGTGGGGCTTCATCTGTACCTTCGGCTGCCAAACGCTTCGCCTTCTCTTCTGCTTCACGCGCTGCCAACTCTTCTGGATCGAGCCCTTGTTGCAGTGCCAACTTGATTCTGCGCTCATCGCGAGCCTGCTTCTCCAGCAATCTGTGCTTTGATCGCTCATACTGTTGCAGCATGAACATCGCATCGTGCTCAAGCAATGGTGAATCTGAAATGACTGTTACATCGAGCCAATCGCCATCTTCAGCGAGGAATTCTGCCAATGGCTCAAACTTCAGGTCTGATTTCTTCACCTGCGTGTAGTGAAGTGCATTGCCCATTCGGTGTTCAACACCGGAGAAATGACAGTAGAATGTTTTTCCACCGAGTTGTTCTTTCACCTTGTCAAACAACTCACCATAATCTTCACTGGTCCTCAAGCGACCATGCCCTCTAGCGTGAATATGAGCCATGTTCAACACTGGCACNGTGCCCTCGACATGGTTACTGACCTCAAGAACTTCCTCAAGAGTGCCCCATAATTCTTGACGCCCGCTAGTTTCAATTCCAATTAGTGCAGGTTCATCTTCAGTTAGCCAAGGAAAAGCAACATGTTGCTCTTCAAGCGACTTATCGCCCCACAATTCACGGGTTCTTTCTACAACACCGGAGAAGATGTTTGCAATCTGTTCATTTGCATCCCGGCCACGACTGTAACCCATATATGGGCCAACGTGGAAGACAATATGGCGAGCATTGATGATTTTCGCCGCCTGAACGGTTGCCTCCATCTTTGCCAATGAACGGCCACGCTCCCGCTTGTCGCCCAATAATTCAGCGTAGTAGGGGCCGTGCATATTCATTTCAAAATCGGTTTTGTGAGAAAGTATTCCTGCCTGCCAATACTGATCAAAGTGTTTAGGTTGCACGGTTCTGACTGTTTGAATCTCCATTGTTTCAAGGCCGAGTGTTGTGATATCATCCATCCCTTCAACGATTGTTCTACCCTTACAAGAGAGCGGAACTCCCGCCGGTCCTAGTTTTAGTGGCACTCGTCATCCCCCCCCGACCTCTCGGCCGAATCGCTGTTCTTTGTTAATACTGCGCGCAGACTGGTACTCTAATCGTAAGAATTGACAAATCTCCGCCTTGTTATCACACTAGTTGAACCCCGACTTACTTGAACCGATGGATTACTCTTCTAGTTGTGATTTGGGAATATCATCTTTCATTTTCATTCCTAACAAGTTGTACATTACAGAATTGCCAAAAATATAGAATAGTATAGCAGCGAGAACCAATATTGTGACCAACGCCATCATCATCGGGAAATCATTAATCTCTGGCGGGGCTTCTTCAAGAATTGAAATTGTACCATCTGCAGACACATTTTCGAGAACCTGGACATGGCCTGTCGACCAGTGGACACGAACCTCTTTCACTGCACTTTCATTACCCAATCCGAAATGTACTGTTGGGTCGCCTGAACCTAGATATCCTGAACCAGCATAGGTTTGTTGTCGCAACACTTTGCCACTGGCCAATTCAACCTCAACGAGTTGACCAATGCCGTGGCTATTCGATAATACACCCTGTAACTCAACTTTGAGCCAATGGTTAGCCGTTACCTGAGCGGCATTGTTCTCGTACAATTGAAGTGGGCCATCAGCATTAGCAACGAGTATGTCAACATCGCCATCACCATCGAAGTCTACTACTGAAGCACCCATACTCTTGTAATGGCCACCGAGTCCAACATCAAGAGTGACATCGGTAAAGACGCCATTGCCATCGTTATTGTAAAGGGCGTTTTCCTGCGTTGAAATAAAGACGTTTATTCTTCCAGAAGACATGAAAAGGTCAAAATCACCATCTAAATCATAATCGAAGAAATGACAATCCCAATTCACTCCGATTTTCTTGTTATCATCTTGGCTGACATCTGTGTCGGCAAACATTTCGAAATTGTCTCCATCTTGATTAAACCAAATGTAGTTGGGGCCAAAATTGGTTTGGCATAGATCGAAATCTCCATCGCCATCAATGTCGGCAGAGTGTGCCCCCATACCCGTACCATGGAAATTGAGCCCTGCTTCATCCGTCACTAGTTTGAAAGTGCCATCCTTCTGATTTTTGTAAAGTGGGGAAATCCCAAAATCGCTGGCAATAAAGAGGTCAGACCAACCATCCTGATTGTAATCGAACCAAAGCCCAGCCCATGATACACCCGTGCCAGCACTACCACTTTCCAGTAAATTAGAGNCCATTATAGGTCCCGAGGATGAGGCTTGGCCACGATTTTCTGCAGAGTACTCCTCCGATGATTCAGGAATGAAATCNANTGGTGAACTCAAATCTTGACCAGACACTCTGCCTGCCTCAACTGTTTGGTCGCTGAATTCTGGCACACCATCGCCATCTGAATCNCCCTCATTACGGTAGAGAATATTGGTTTCGGAACGAACAACATAATTCTCTTCATCATATATTCCAGCATTGAGAGAGTAGATGTCTAAATCACCATCATGGTCATAATCGGCAAATAGGCCACCCGTTGAGTGTCCCGGATTACCCAAGTTAGTGAGATTGGTTACATCGGTAAAAGTTCCATTACCATTGTTTGCAAACATAATATTTGGTTCGCCACCAGTATCATTTGTACCATCCCAATGTGAAACTCCGTAATTTGAGATATATAAATCGACATCACCATCGTTATCATAATCGGCCCAAGTAGCACCTATTGCTGTGGAATCTAACAACTTGACTCCGGCACTTTCTGAGATATCTACAAACTGCCCACCACGATTCTCCAGCAGAAATGTCTCACCAGAGTCGTTCTCAGCAATTGCAGCCTCTATGATGCTATCATTTACTCCCTCTGCAAAACTCCTCTTGATTTCAAGACCTTGATGGTCGTGCCTAGCTGTGATATAGAGATCTAAATCACCATCTCCGTCATAATCACCCCATGCAACACCTGGGCCATATGAGGCCCAATTAAAGAGGGGGCCAGGATTAATTTCTTCCAATCCTGAGACATTTGCCACATCGGTAAATGAAATTCCTGTAGGATTATCTCCTGAGTTTTGCATTGCAACTCCCAATGTTGGAGTGAATGCTGATGCTAGCAACATGGCGAAAAGCAACAATGGCAAGCCAGATTGAACTCTTCTTTGACCCATACAACCCCTCCTACTCCCTGCGGGCGACGCTATCGCATGAATAATCTCCTCCCCTAGATGAAACCTCATGACCGAAAATAACGGGTAGGTAAGGCCCCTCCGCGATACATGAGCGACTCAAACCTTGATGCTGCAATCGAGGCTTTTCGCTTGGGTAAGCCGGTGCTTGTCTTTGACTCTGACTTTAGAGAAAGAGAGACTGACCTGCTTTGGCCTGCAACTGCCGCCACCCCAGAAGTAATGCGACAACTACGCCAAGATTGTGGTGGCTTACTCTTCCTTGCAATAGGTCATGATGTAGGGGAATTATTTGGACTCCCATATCTTCAAGATATACACACTCACGCCTCTCTTGTTGAGCAGAATCCTGTGTTGAATTCACTAATCACAAATGACCTTCAGTACGACTCACGCAGTGCCTTCACACTCTCACTCAATCATCGCGACACCTTCACAGGAATCACTGACCGTGACCGTTCTCTAACCACTAGGCGTTTTGGTGAATTGGTTCAGGAAATGCTTGAAAGTGGTGCTAGTCAAGAGGAGGCTATTGCGGCACTGGGTGCCGAATATAGAACTCCGGGGCACATTCCACTCTGTCGTGAATCACCCGGAGGGCTTGCAACAAGAGAGGGGCACACCGAGTTGGCTGTGGCAATAGCGCGGCTTTCAGGTAATGTTGCATGCACTATTGGAGCTGAGATGCTACAACCTGACGGCGATGGCGCTCTGTCTGTCGAAGAAGCAAAAAAATATGGTCAAGAGAGGGGTATTCCGTTCGTCAGCGGAGCAGAACTCTTGGCCGCAATGGATAATCAATGAGTTGAAGCGTGGCGGCTGAGGGGTGGAATGCGATGTCCAAGGTGATGGCAGTAGGGGTTTTCGACCTGCTCCATGCGGGGCACCTCCATTATTTGGAACAGGCCAAGGCACTTGGCACCCACCTCACAGTAATAGTCGCCCACGACGATACAGTCAGAATTCGAAAGCATGAGCCGGTCACGGGAATGGCCTTGCGACTGCGCATGGTAGAAGGATTGAAGCCAGTTGATGCAGCATTGATTGGACTGCCACCATCAGAATCGATGTTTGACATTCTAGAGCAAGTGAAGCCGGACATCATTGCTCTAGGCTACGACCAAGACCACGCCGAAGAATGGATTAGAGAAGAACTTGCGAAGCGGGGGAAATCGAACATCAAGGTACAACGGGTCGAAGGGCTCTCAGATGATCTAGATGGAACTAGAAAAATAATTTCTAGAATCCTTGAATTGTCCTCCACTTGGAAGAACGATGGCGAGGATGATTCGTGATGTTCAGTGGAATAGTGCAAGGCACTGCCCTCATTACTTCAGTTGTTCAAAGAGAAGATGTTCTAACCATAGAAGTAGGTCTAGGGGACAAACTTGTACAAGAACTGGCTATTGGTGCGAGCGTCGCTGTCGATGGGGTCTGTCTTACCGCTGTCAATATTGATGGTGGGCAGGTGAAATTCGACTTAATTGAAGAGACCGTCAAGTGCTCAACACTTGGATCTGAGCGCCTTAATACTACAGTAAACATTGAGCGTTCGTTGAAATTTGGAGATGAGATTGGCGGCCATGTAGTCTCNGGGCATGTTAGTGGATGTGCNACTGTANAGGAGATAATTAAAGGNGAAAATGGCCGCACTCTGCTNCTTTCCTGNCATGAAGANGAAATTGNCTATCTGATGAACAAAGGCTTNGTCGCTCTTGATGGAATCAGTCTGACTGTTGGTGANGTCAACAGGNAGGATTCGACATTTGATGTCCATCTGATTCCTGAAACTCTGGCTGTGACTACGATTGCAGACAAGGGGGTTGGCGACCAACTCAATCTTGAATTAGATGCGACCACGGTCGCCGCAGTAGAGGCAGCAAAACTGATGCTCGCGGATAGGAGNTGANATCATGGCTCACAGAATCGGAATTGTTTGTGGCGAATTCCACCGAACTGAAGTTGAACAAATGCTCACATTTGCTACTGAAAGTGCCCAAGAAGAGGGTCTTGAAGTNGGNGAGGTTGTCTGGGTTCCCGGCTCCATGGAAGCNCCATTGGCNGCNACAAGACTTCTTGAGCAGGAAGATATCGATGGNGTCGCATGNCTTGGNATCATCGANAAGGGTGAAACTCAACACGGTTTAGCAATGGGCCAAGCNGTCATCAAATCTCTGATNGAGGCACAACTCGCATTTGACAANCCNGTGGGATTGGGAATTATCGGNCCTGGCGCTGAACCNCAACACATAGCACCNCGNCTAGAACCACANGCAAAGGCTGCAGTGAAAGCAATTACACGAATGCTGAATACTTAGGTTCAAGGATTACCTACCTCCCCCGAACACCATGGCAGACGTGCGCAATGTCATTATCATAGGCTCAGGACCTGCAGGTTACACAGCCGGATTGTACACTGCAAGAGCAATGCTTGAGCCGCTAATGTTTGCAGGATATGCATCTGGTGGCCAACTAATGCTAACTTCTGATGTCGAGAATTTCCCCGGCTACCCAGAAGGAATTGCTGGGCCTGAAATGATGCTAGATTTGCGCAAACAAGCAGAGAGGTTCGGCTTGGAAGTTGAGGATAAGAATGTAGAGAAAGTTGATTTTTCTTCACGCCCATTCAAAATCACTGTCGAGGGAGAAGAACACCTTGCTAAAGCCGTCATCATCACTACTGGGGCTGATGCCATTTGGCTAGATGCAGAAGGTGAACAGGAGCAGAAAGGAAAGGGCGTTAGCACTTGTGCAACCTGTGATGGATTCTTCTTCAGAGAACAAGAAGTCATTGTGGTTGGAGGAGGGGATTCAGCAATGGAAGAGGCGCACTTCCTTACTCGGTTTGCCTCTAAAGTAACCGTTGTTCACCGAAGAGAATACTTCCGCGCCTCACGAACAATGTACGACCGTGTTGCTGCCCATCCGAAAATTGAGATTGCACTACATCGACAAGTCAAGCGCTGGCTTTCAGACGAATCTGGCCTTTCGGGAGCAATTCTTGAAGACCCGCGAGATGGTTCAGAGCACGAAATATCATGTACTGGCGCATTCATAGCAATAGGGCATAAACCAAACACCCCATTCCTTGAAGGACAAGTTGAAACTGATGATAGTGGTTACATCATTCATTCTGAGCACACCATGACCTCAATACCCGGAGTCTTTGCTGCAGGAGATGTGGTTGATACACGATACCGCCAAGCAATTACTGCTGCTGGCATGGGATGCCAAGCAGCCATAGATGCAGAAAAGTGGCTTGAAGATAACTAGTGGCAAACCGAATATGTGAGTTATGTCTCGCACATATTGATGACTGAGTTGACGGCGGATGAAAGAGGGCGCTACGCGCGCCATCTCATTCTACCTGATGTTGGTATTGAAGGTCAGCAGAAATTGAAAGATGCAAGTGTCTGTGTTATTGGAGCGGGCGGCTTAGGTTCTCCTGCACTCCTATATCTTGCAGCGGCCGGAATTGGTCGAGTCGGAATCGTAGATGATGATTTGGTCGATATAACAAACCTCCAACGCCAAATCATCCACTCAAACACAGCAATTGGAGAAGCAAAAGCTGAATCTGCTGCCCGCAGAATATCTGAACTCAATCCAGAAATCACTGTTGATATCCACAACTGTAGGCTTGGCATTGAAAATGCCCTTGAAATCCTAGCAGACTACGACGTTATCGTTGATGGAGTTGACAACATACCAACTCGCTACATTATTTCTGACGCCTGTGAGATATTGGGCAAGCCATGGGTCTATGGGAGCATCTTTAGATTTGAGGGACAAATATCTCTGTTTAACT
>NYYK01000053.1 GCA_002685895.1 Methanobacteriota archaeon | reverse complement strand
TGGGATAAATAGTGCCATTGCATTGAGGGTGGTTGTTTTTCCAGATGCAGTACCCCCAACGAACAACATCGAGATTCCTTGTTGAAAAGCAATCCACATGTAAGCGACCATCAGGCTTGTCATTGTACGGAAAGCGACAATGTCGCAAGGCGAGAACGGGTCTTCTCTGAATCTACGAATACAGAAGGTCGAACCTTTCGTTGAAATCTCATAACCCAACTTCATTACAATTCTTGAGCCGTCCATCAAGGTAGCATCGAGCAATGGTTCTGCAACAGAGATGTGCTTTCCACAACGTTGTGCCAATTTGATTACGAAAGATTCCAATTCTTCATCAGTAGGCCAAGCGATTGATGTTTCAACAGATTCAAATTTCCTATGGTAAGCGAAAATTGGAATATTCGTACCATCTAAAGACACGTCTTCGACGTTTGCGTCGTTCATTAGAACATCCATACGCCCATATCCAATCAAATCACGTTTTAGGTAATAGAAGATTTTTGAACGAGATTTCTTGGTAATTTTCATCCCATAAGATTTGATAATCTGGTCCATAGCTGCTCGCAGATATCCATCGGGATCGGAATCAATCTCATCAATATCAGCAGTCAATGCCTTCACGAAAATGTCCATTAGTTCTTCAAATTGGGCTTGTTCTTTCTTATTCAAAGGAGGTTCAATCGCTTGATACATGATGTTCAATGTTCTCAAATCACGAACAATACGAGCAAAGGCGTGAGGGGGAACTACAGGGTATTTGTCAAGCACTTCATACTGTGCTTGTTGCTTTTGCCTTCGCTGCCTTTTTGGCCGTCCACGTCCTTTCCGTGCCATGTCGAAACCTCCTGCTCTGTATTGGCGACCTTTCTCAATTCACTATAACCTTTGGTTATAGATTGGGGGAATAAATGCATACTATATGGTAAGTTAGTCAGAAGCACCTTCTTCTAACCAGTCTTCAAACCGTTCTCCTCAGTTTTCGAAAGGCTTTCTACCCCATCTTCTGTTTAGCATCATGAGGAAAGATATTCCAAGCAATATGAGTATTAGGCTGACAAAGAGGATGCCCCGCAAACCCTTTCCTGCAGCATTCTCTTCAACTAATACTGCCGTGGTGGCATTCAGNCCTTGATCTGAAACCATGCTNCCCCAATTTTCGTANATNGCCATGTCGCCNTGCGTGAATGAAATTAGGAAAAGTGAGAGTAGTGGTACGATNGTGCCGATGTAAAACCAAGCCATTATCGAAGTNTCAAAAATCGCTTTATTNGGCCTNGGNCCCATTAACAGAGCTGTAAGGCTGACAATATAAATTGAATTTGCAATCATCACGATGAGGGCCGCNGGTANTGCCCACATCTGGTCGAGAACTTTTGCCATCACGATGAGGAANATAANTGAAATCCAAGTTGTAATCAAGAAGTANACCACAATNTTTGCTCTCAATAGTTGTGGCANGGTGACAGGAAATCCATTGAGGAAGTCNGGTGAATCCATCCCGTTTAGCCATGAATAAAATTGGAATCCAAAGAATCCAAGAAATGGTGCATAGGAGAGAAGGTTGAATGGAATTGGGAAGGATGCNAAATCTACCAACCATGCAAGCAGTAACAGGAANAGAAGTGGAACAGTNTAGGAAATGAGCATNTTCANCAANGTNTTTGAACGCCACAAATCNACCAANTCTTTTGCAACCAGTAGCCTCANCATACCATTNCCAAGGAATGGCAAACGATNCCAAACCGGAGTGAGCAATTCACTTTTTGCAGTNACATGTATTTCAAAATCATCAGGTACAAGATGNGCNCCTATGTAGGCGATGAAAAATGAGNNAGGTATGCTGATGATGGGTATCCAATGTTGGTGTGAAAATTGATATAACATTCCTGGAATCATTAGNCGAATATCGACCATCTGCAATGCCACAAGTAGTCCCAATCCAATGCCTACAATTGGGATGATATAGGACCAACGCCCACCTCTACTGAATAGTGCGGAAGCGATGAATGAGAGAGCAAGNCCCTCAGCAAGCGTNGTGGTTAGGGCTAGAAGAACAACGGGNAGNGANGCCCATTCAAGNGGNGTTGAGAGAGANGCNAATTGTTCNAGNAAAATNCCACAAGCCATNCCAGCNACAGCNGGTGTTAGTAACATCAGNACNTAGTAACTGACTTCCTTGACGAAGTATGCAAAATAATTAGTCACTAGGTCGAGAGGTTGGNNTGCTGGAGATGCTAACANGTAATTNTTGCCACCNGCTCNNTGTGAAACCATNACNCTACCTATGAAAGCGAATGAACCCATTGAAAGTGAGAANGCAAAAATCCCTCCATGCATGTAAAACTTCAATTGTTCCCAAGAAAAAGCTTGCTGCTCTTCATTAGCGCCGATAAGAACCTCGCCAGTCAAATAACGCAAGCCGATAGTCATAATCAAGGAAAGTAGAGCAAGCATGACTGGAAAAAGAGCGATATGNCGTTTCTTGGCNAAATCAATATTCTGCCTCCACTCCTCNTTGAACATCATTCNAAATGTGACCCAAAAGGATTCTGATANCTTAGGTGGCTGGTAGTTTGTGAGCATCCTCACTCCTCCTCAGTNCCNTCCNGCGCCTCAATTTCTTCAAACGATGTACCAACTAATCGAATGAAAACATCCTCAAGAGTTTCATTTTCATTTTCTTTCAGTTCATTCACTCTTCCTGATGCAAGCACGTGTCCTCGATCAATTACTGCAACCCTAGTACAGAGTCTTTCNGCNACCTCAAGAATATGCGTACANAGGAAGATAGTNCCACCATCATTCACTATTTCAAGCAGAAGTTCNCGACACTTACGTTGGTATATNGGGTCGAGGTTGACAAATGGCTCATCGAGGAAGAGAAGTTTGGGTTTATGGATAAATGCTCCAGCCAACATCACTTTCTGGCGTTGACCCTTTGAGAGATCTTTACAGAGAGTGTTTCTTTTGTCATTAATTCCAAACCAATCTAGCCAATATTCAACTTTACCAGCGATGTCATCAAGACTTCGCAATCTAGCTACGAACTCAAGGTATTCAGCCGCGGTAAGGAAAGAAGGAGGACTTTCTGATTCCGGCACTATTCCAACGTTCGCCTTAACCATTCGTGGGTCTGCTCGAACATTGATGCCAAGCACTTTTGCCCCACCCATGCTTGGTCTGAGTTGCCCAGTCAAGAGTTTGATGAAGGTTGATTTACCGGCACCATTTGGTCCGAAAACTCCAAAGAATTCTCCGGAAGCAACCTTGACATCAAGTGGATGTAAAGCAACAAAATCCCCAAANGCCTTGCCTAGGTCTTTTGTAATTACCAATGGCTCGCTACTATTCGACATCACGATGCCTCTCAGTTTCCCTTCCATTCGGGCCTTTCACGATTAAGAAATGCATTGACACCAATCTCTTTGTCCTCAGTGTCAAAAAGAGCGCAGAACTCATCGCGTTCATATTTTACTCCTTCAGCCATCGGCAATTCCAATGCAGCTCGAACAGCCCTCTTGGCTACTTTGATTGTGTGTGGTGATTTACTCGCCAAATTCATTGCAAGCCCCATCGTCATCGGTTGCAAGTCATCGGGCTCACAGAGTCTATTCACCAGTCCGATGCGATATGCCTCATTGGCGGGAATGATATCTCCAGTCATCACCATTTCCATAGCCTTCCCGTAACCAAGTAATTTTGTCAGTCTCTGGGTTCCACCGCCACCAGGAATCAAACCAAGATTGATTTCCGGCGTTCCGAAATTTGAACGAGTTGTGGCGATTCGTAAATCACATGAGAGGGCTACTTCACTACCCCCCCCCAAAGCAAAGCCATCAATGGAAGCAATGGTTGGCTTAGAGAGATTCCAAATTGCCTCCCAAGCATCATCCTCAAATTCATTTCGAATTTGTTTCGAATTCTTTTCGACAAATTCACTGATATCAGCCCCAGCAACAAATGCCGCGGGTTTCTGTCGTTCATCACCATCAGGAGCAGGTGGAGAAGCTCCACGGATGATGATTACCCTTACATCGTCATCATTCTCTGCCGCATTGCAGGCAGATTTGAGGGCATTCATTACTTCGCTATTGAGTGCGTTGAGTTTGTCAGTTCTATTTATGGTCCATATTTCCACAACGCCACCAGCAGGGAATGAATTTTCAACTTCAATTCGTTCAATCAAGAGAGAGTCAGTCATATCACTCACCAATTTCCTCTCTCATTGCATCTAATTTTGATTGACTTTGAGATGGTGGTGGTGGCAATGGAAGGCCATCGGGAGGAGGTGGCAATTCGTCAAGTTCTACCACAACTTCTTCTTCAAATTCTGTAGCCGCAATAAATCCTGTATCTAGAGGTATTCTCAACTTTAGTATACGGGCATCATCAATTCGAACATAAGTCGCCCCATATGGGTGTCCCGACTCAACATTTTCCGGCTCGTTAAGGACCGTAAGTCCGTGTCCCGGTTGACTGAGAACTGACAACAAATCTTCACCGCCATCCTGTTTTGACCACATGCGAGCCGCCGAGGCACGAATATCTGCCAATTGGCCGCGACGACGCATCTCAATACGCTTCTTGATCTCCTCTCGTTTACCACGGCGCTCTTCAACGAATTCCTCAATATCAGCCTCTTCAACTTGTTCAGCATCAATGTCAACAACATACTCCTCTGCAATGTGAACTTCCTCTTTGATATCTTCCTCATCAAGTTGAATGACATCATCTTCCTCCGAATCATCAGATTCAGAGGAACTAGATTCTTTTGATGCCGCCACCTTTCGATCTCGTCGGCTTCCCCCGTCTTCCTCTTCAACGACAGCTTCTGGCAATTCAAACGAATCCTCCTCATCCACTACCGATTTTGTTGAAGGGCGCCGCCTTGGCGCTGCCTTCTTTTTCGGCTTACCCCCAGTCATCACCAAAAAGGCTGCAAGTAATAGTAAAGCACCTGCGAAAATGTAGCCATACATATTTTCCCCCCATTCTCCAGAGAGGTAAAATTGGAACAGAATTCCGAACAGTAAAGCAAGATACAGCAGCAATCGGCCGAATGACATCCCGTCCCCTCATTAGCGAGCAGATGTGCCCCCTCTTTCATTATGACGGATAAGCGGCTAACTCAACCAAGTTGATTTTTTAGGCTTTTAAGGGCCTTTTCGCGATGGCTGTACTTTCCCTTTTCAGCACTACTCATTTCGCCAAAAGTGCGTGCAGTGCCCTCCTCTTCTGGTGAGAAAATCGGATCATAACCAAACCCCTTTTCTCCCCGTGTTTCTTTTGTTATAGTGCCCCGACAAATCCCTTCGCCAAAGATGACCTGCCCCCCATCCCAAAGCGCTGCACAGGCACGAAATTCAGCCCCTCGCTCATTCATATCGCTCATTACTTTCAATATTCCTGAAAGTCCTAGTTGCTCGAGTATACTAGCTGAATAAACTCCGGGAAATCCATTTAATTCATCGATGAAGAGGCCAGCGTCTTCTACCAAGACCGCAGCCTTCTGACCGCATGCGTCAAGATGAGCTATTGCCTGTTCAATTTTTGATAGGGCTACATATCGTAAATCATCGGCTTGCGGCTCAATCACAGTGGGAACTTCTCCATCAATTAGAAACTGCTCTACCTGATAGCCGAGCGGAGCGAAGAACTGAGTTGCTTCTACTAATTTACCAGCATTGCCGGTCAAGAAGAGCAGGCGGGTCATGCATCTCGCAGAGAGGGCTGGTGATTGAGTGTATCGTTGAATAATGATTCGCCAAAGTGAAAGGCAAGTAGCCGGTGGCCACCCTTCATGGAACCCAAGGCGCTACTGTTGGTAGCAGTCGGTGGCGCCTGTGGAGCGGTCGCCCGCTATGCCATAACAGAGTGGATTCCTTCTGATTTTCCATGGGGTACCTTAGTAGTCAATGTCCTAGGCTCATTTCTACTTGGTATCTTGATAGCAGTTGGAATAACAAATGAACAGGTCACACCAGAAATCCTTCTTCTTGTAGGTACTGGCGCGCTTGGTGCGTTTACCACGATGTCTACCTTCAGCGTTGATGCCATACAACTCATAGATTCAGGTGAACATATGCCGGCATTGAGTTACATGTTAGCCAATTTCATTCTCTGCCCGTTATTCGCCTTCGTAGGGTGGCGATACATCCCGACAATTCTAGGATGAAACCATCAAAGCCGAAATTTCTTCATCCACTCCACTGGATCTTCGCTTCTTCTTTCTTGGATTTTATTCTTAGTTACCCTTGCTTCTTCTAGAGCCGCCCATTCATCAGTTCTTGAACGAAGAATCTCAGCTGTCTGTGAATAACTATCCTCATCTCTACAGAGCAAAGCAAGGAATTTGTGTAATGGGAGTCCCACGTCCCAATCTAGGTAAGGTCTCTTATTTCTTGTTAAAGGGAGAGAAGGTATCCGTCTAGCAATGATGGAAAGACTGCCTGTGAGATTGGTTGAATCTACTTTGAGTATTCTCCAAGAGTCACCTCGTACCCCTTTGAGCCTCATGGCGTAAATTGGCATCAAACCGCATCGCTCTCCCTCTTTCTGTAAATCGAGGTACTGCTCCCATGTTCTCCCTGCAAGATAGACCTTCTTATCCTTTGTAGTCTTGACTTCAATAGGGAGCGAAATATCGCCACGTACTGCCAATAAATCACCCGCTCCCGCAACCCCACTTCCTGCAGCTCGAACAACCAAAAAAGGACGCCGGATAACTTGCATTGCCCGTGCTTTTTCAGCGGCGTTGCAACTCCTTGTAACGGCTCTGACTCCCTCAGGTGAGCCAATGAGAACAGCACGTAATTCACGTTCGTACTGCGAAGCCATCATCACCCACGGTTGTCACTTTATTCAAGACCATACCGGATGGATAGCGGAGTCGCGGGCCGATTCGAAGGGAAATACACCATATCCATTGACCACAATGATTGACTAATGGTGACACTTCACACCTGTCTGTGGGAGTACTACTCATCAGGACTGCTGATTTCAAATTGGCTTATCGGCTGATGAAGGCGTTGCGTAAACGAGGAATTGAATTTCTTCAGATTTCAGCAGAAACATCTTTGCCACATGATTCATCAGTTTGGTTTGGAACTTCTGAAGAGGTTTCAGCAAGTGATGTTGGCATAGGTGTGGCCTGTTCAATATCTGATATCGACGTCTCTATTGAGCAAGCAATCCATCTATCCACTCAACAAAATCCCACGGGCCTTCTTGCATTTGGTGTAGATCCAGGCCCCCGTCCAGGGCTTGCATGGAATTCTGATGATAAACCGCTCGGGGCCCAACAGATGGAGGGAGTTGATGAGACGGTAGACAGAATCTGTCAACTCATATCTTCGATACCTCACGACATTGCTGTAATTCGTATAGGTGATGGCGCACCCACAATTGGTTCACGCATAGCAAATGTTTGTCTTGCTCGTGGTTTGATAGTAGAGATGGTAGATGAGAGAAGAACATCAAGTGGAGTTGGAAGACACGAACATCACGCTGCTGCGGCAAGAATTGCTAGAATTTCAGGTGAGGTTGTAATCAATAAGAGAAAGATTCAGCCCACTTCGGGTGAAGTTAGAGAGGTGCAGAGAAGAAGTAGACGCGAGAGTGGCGGTCGCTTCACTCTGCCAATTGAATTAGCACAGGCGGTAGCCGTAGGTCGCCTATCCATGATAGAGGCACTTGAAGAGTACGACCGCCGTCGTGATACTTTGGTTTGAAGACCGTCTGACTCAAGAAGGAACTCCGTCTCGAAGGGTTCGCTGCGAGCATGGTCTAGGGGCTATGACTGCAGGTTCCCAACCTGCCGACCCGAGTTCAATTCTCGGTGCTCGCACCATTCACGTTGATGGACTGGTATTAGATTCGGCGTCGGAGTTTTTCCATTCGTCCATCTGCTTCGCCAAGTTTAGTGAGGCAGGTGTCAATATCGCCTTTCTGATGCGCTGCTGCCGCTTCACCAACAACCGCCTCACAACCGTTACGCTCTGCATCTCTGACCTTAATTCCAGCCGCTTCTAATTTGTCGCGGAGCCCCCGCCATTCTTCTTGTAGGAAGGCAAGCAATTCACCTGCTTCGGTACTTGCTGCCCCCTCAGAGTCAAGTTCGTTCGTCATTTGTTCGAGTAACATCGCAGCATGTGACCATTGTTTTTTCTTACGGGCCTTGTCCACTGCCTTCAGTCGTTCATTCCACTCGTCTGAGTTAGCCCAGTCAGTCCAACGGGCAATCAGTTTCTTCCTTTGCCGCCATGCCTTTTGTACTTCGACCATCGCTTCGGCCTCGCGAGTCACCTCTCGATGAACAGAATCTGCTAATCCTCGAGCAAGAGAATAATCTCCATTTTCGTAAGCCTTGTCAGCCTTTTCCAATCTTAACGCGAAATCAACCTCGTCTATTCCAGAAGCCGCTTCTACAGCACGCTTTGCCTCGCTGACAGTTTCGGCAGCGACATCTCCTGCATCAGCAAGATTTTCAACATGTTCTGGGACTGTTATGACAAGTCCAATCGCTTCAGCAGGTGCTTCACGTAGGAGGGCCTCTTCAGCTCCTTCAACCGATCTCTTCAAGGGTTCAAATTGTACGCCATCCTGTCCTGAAAGCGCTCTTTTTGCATCTGCGATTGCAGTTTCAGCTTGATTCCAAAATTCTATAATTTCACTTGCATGTTTCTTTGCTTTGCGAAACAACATCTCTGCCTCTCTTAGTGAACCGAGTTCCATCTCTCGATCACCCTGAATTAGAATGCGCTTCGCCCGCTTTGCCGTTGGAGCAATGTCATCTGCTTTTTCTACGGCATTAGCAGCATCAGCGCGAATGTCAGAGATATCACTTGACATTGCCAGTGTTCTCTCAATTTCATCTAGCGCTAGATTGAGTAATGTCATTCCCTCTTTCGGGTCAACATATCCCGTTTCGCTGGCATTCTGCAATAGAGATGCTGCCTGATTAACTTGAATTCCCTCTGCTCGTAATTCAAGTATCCTCATCTCCAATTTCTCTCTTAACTGTTTGAATTTCCGGCGAGCAGCTTTATCGGGATCTTTTCCAATGGTGTCATAAATCGCCACAGCAAAAGCGAGTAAACAGATTGTAGTAGAGGCTAACAACACCATCCCTTCCAGTGGATTAGAAAGTAATAGAGCAGTAGCAGAGGTTGCCCCTAATAGTTGTACCAAGCCACGGAAACGAACTGCTTGGAGTGAACCAGTCAATATTCCTGATGTTAAAGAATAACAGACAATTCCTATTACTGCAAGCAGAGCATTACCAAGCCGAACAGTCATTTCATCAGAAGTAATGAATGCAGCCATACCCAGCATCAGAAGTGGTGCCCACGCAACTGCGGCTAGGGCACCAATCCTTGAGCGATGTTTTGGTCCAAAGTCAATCAAGTCCTGCATTGCTAAGGCGAGTACCACGAGTACAATCCCGGGCCCAAATCGGGAAAGAAAATCTGTCCTTCCCTCAATACCCGGCCAAATGTACCAAGATGCAACAGCCACTAGAGCAATAGCAGACATTATGCCAAGCGTTTCCAAACGATTTCGTTGTTCTTTAAGTGCCTTGGCAAGCAGGGCGTCGACCTCAGCAACCTCGGACATTATTCCGTCACGGACCGTCCAGTATCAATAATATGCCCCTAAACGGCTTCTGATGGAGTTCACTTGAAAGGTCAATTAGAAGGGAGAACTCCCTCCGTCTCCTCGTCTTCGGATAATGAGGTAAGCAAAGATTGCAAACACACTAACTCCAATGATGGTGTCGGCGTCCTCTCCCCATTGTGACAATGGTATGATTTCACTGTTCATCGTGAAATTTCCACCATCCCCAGTCACTTGGTCATGCCACACCACCTCAACAGTAATTCTGCCGCTCTTAAATTCACTTACTTCTAGTGGGAAGGTTTTGATTGCAGGTCCTTGGTGGGTTGCAACTCCTGAGTAAAATGACTCTTTACATTGCTCACGGTAGCATAATGTCAAATTGGAATCAGTTGATCCGAAGTTCTGTAGGGTAACTTGAATGATACCAGGCTCCCCAATGACGGGCTCACCCTCTACATCAATTCCCACACCACTTACATCTGCTGCAATTTTTGGTTCAACTATTGGATTAGTTAACACTTCGCGAGTATTACCTGCCGAGTCACGTGCAAATATTCTGAGTTCGTGAACCCCCACGTCCAGTGATGGTAGCGTAAGGAGGCGCACACCCTCCCATGTACCATTTTCAATAATTGATTGATTATCAAGTATTACTGACCAAACAATATTTTCGATGGCATCAATGTCATCGAAGGAGCGGCTCAGATTAAGGTCGATTTCACTTTTTGGTAGGGCTGGATTGAGAGGCCCAATTGGAAAACCGTCAACCATCACTTCTGCAGTAATGGTGGGTGGTGTAGCATCAAGGATTGTCACATTCCAACGAGAGATGTTACTATTGCCGGCCCCATCTATCAACTCCATTTCTAGCGAATATACGGTCAATTCACGTTGCAGATATCTATCTTCAACGGCCATATGCATCCAATTTACATCATTTCCCTGATTGAACTGATCTTCAAAGCGGTAGTCATTATGTAGCCAACCCTCTGATTTATTGGAACGCCAGATTACTTGTACAACAGCACCAGAATCATCACTAGGTTCGGCAATTACCGTAATCATGGAACCCGCCCTTACTGCAAATTCTGTTCCCTCCTCTAAGTTGTAGTAAAGTGTAGGGAAATCAACAATTGGTACCTCTGAGGCATTCAGTGTGGCAGAGGGCGGTTGCCCGTCTACGTAGAATTCTCCCCACCATTTTGAGATGGCCCCGTTCCAGTCTGAACAGACGAGAGTTGCATTCAAAATGTCCCCATGGTAGAAGTTGAGATCTTGTGGCTTAAAGGTGTGAGAAGCATTTTCACCTTCCCCATGATAATATCCATTGCGTCTATATTCCCAACGATTGTTAAGAGCGCCCACTCCCGAATCAGCACAATCGCTGACGATGGTTGAATTACTGTCTAGTGGTATTGTTAACCCAAATCGATCTTCAAGATGGGCACTAGCAACCGGTGCCTGGTTCGGGCCAATAGTAACAGTCCACATACCAACAGTAGGTGAGAGTGATCGATTTAGCGTGAAAGCCCTCCCCTCTCCTGTGATAAGTTCTATTTGAGGACTGTATCTCACTTCCCAATTAGGTGGTAGATTGACAGTGATTGGAATTGCTTCGATGGCATCTCCTCTCACTGGGAACCAAAACATGCGGCTACTGCCGAAAGTAGCTTGACCGCTAAGTGTGGCAGATTCGGACCAACTGTAGTATCCTGCACCAATTACACTATTCTGAGTAATCGCAAAGTTTTCTCTATCAACTTCCCCTGTCAATGGAGTTTCATCAAACAGGAAGAGGTGTTCACTATCAGCCCACGGATGTTCTGCTTGAAATTGAGAAAAGCGTGACAGTTCTATTCCATTGAGGGTTCCATCGCGATTACCAAACATGAAGTCTACCTGTTGTGTCAAACCTCTAGAACGCTCGTGGAGCAGTGAAGTACCAAAATCCATTGGAATATTGTACTCAGCCTCCCAAGTGACATTGAATGCTTCTCCAATTCCAGGTGCGGTAGTCATGTTGAGGTAACCATGCCCACTCCACTCGGGAGTAGGCCAGACGCTTTGATTGTTCAAAAGTGCAGAAATATTCACTTCAGCAGCATCGCTGGTAATCAGTGGTTGACCAATTCTCAAACCATTTTCAATATTGAATATGTGCCACTCGCCCTCACTAGTACGAGGATAATTTCCATTGGCTTCACCATCCCATTCTAGCAATTCCCAGTATCCAGAGGGATGATGTTCAACTCTCAGGGTGCCACTTTCATTTGTATCTGCAGCCAGGCCAGAGATGTGCATTGTTCCATTGTCTTGTAGGGAGAGATTTCCTTCTCCATCCCAGTGGGTTAGAGATTTATTTGTGCCCGATGATGAAGTAATCCACCCTTCTCCGGAATAGGGGACCAAGAGTGTGCTGTTTCCTGATGTGTTTAATGTCGTATCCAGTTCTTTCAAGTCTCCTAATAGAGTGAGAGAAGCGGTGGCTAATGGTGGCCCGCTCAGATTCAAAGTTGAATCAATGAGAGTGAGTGTAACTATGGCTTCAACCGGTATTTCATCATTAGATATATTGGCGACAATGCCCCCACTGGCGTAATCTGGGTGAGTCACAATGACTCTCGCAGGACCTATCGAAAGATTGCTGACCATTTCTCTGCTTTGTGACATGGTGAATGGTTCAACGATTGACAAATCTGTCCATGCATCGATAAGAGTGACTTCTGCTCCAATGATATCACTGCCATTTTCTGTAAGGACAACCATTTCAAGATTTCCAAGTAGATTTGTTAATTTCTTTCCAGTATGTGATTCAAGTTCAATTTCTTGAGGCATTGAAAAGAGGCTAATAGTCAACAAGAAAACGATGAACAAAGATTTTTTCTGCATAATTTACGCACCTCTATCATCTAACAGCACTATGGAACCGTCCAAATCAGCAACAAGTGGAAT
>NYYK01000052.1 GCA_002685895.1 Methanobacteriota archaeon | reverse complement strand
TGGAAATTCCATTTAGTTGCAGCAGCATCAAGAACATCTTCAACATCGATTCCCAAGACCGGAAAAATTCTAGCCAACTCATTGACCAAGGCGATGTTGAGATCGCGCTGCACATTCTCAACCACTTTTGAGGCTTCAGCCACCTCAATCGCTCCAACATAGGTCACACCACCGCTGGTCAGAGTATCATACAAGTCTCGTAAGTCATTGCCAACATTTTCGTTGGCGGCACCTACCACGCGGGCCACTTGTCTTACGCCATGCTCCTCATCACCAGGAACAAACCTCTCAGGGCAATAGGCCAAATGAACATCAACCCCCTCAACTAAACCTGCTTGCTCAAGCAAGGGTGACCAAATCTCTTGTGTGACTCCAGGATAAACAGTCGATTCTAGAACTACCACGGTTCCACTATTGGAAGAAATCGATGAGAAGACAGCAGCGCCGGCCGCTGAAACATATGAGAGGTCAGGCAGGCGCTCTTCTGTAACTGGAGTTGGTACAGTCACAAGAACCACATCGCATTGTGGAACTAAATCAGCTGAATTGGTTGAAACTAGCCAGTTCTCACCCTGAGATTGAGGGATTATGTCATCATGTTGAGGGTCATCACCTGGATTCTTTCCAGCTGAAAGAGCATCGATGACTCTCTGTGTGACGTCAACACCCCGCACTCGAAATCCTGCATCTAGAAAACCGAGTGCAGTTGGCAAGCCGACATANCCNAGNCCAATNACNCCAATTGTCAAATCTCGGTTGATGAGCCGGCTAGCGAATGTGTCATCCCAACCCATTGATTAACGCCCCACTGATTAAGCACTTGAACCCTGCTAAAGTGTAACATCAATTATTGGCATGATTCAACTTTCACGCAACATTAGAATCACCGTTACCGCGTGATGAATACTTGCATTATTAGAACCGACATAATGATAGATGGTGGCGAATATTGTGAAGTCCGAGGGAGATGACATGCGAGTAGCGGTCAGTGGGGATGAAGGCTTCATTGCCCACTACCTGAAGGACCAATTGGGAGATGATTGCCAAATCCTCACCCCTGAAATAATCAACGATAGCGATATGTTACCGGCCATTCTTGCCTCATGCAATACAATTGTTCACCTCAACGGCCATCCTCCAGACCAGAGTATGGCTAGATCCGACCAAGAAGTGTTACGATTAATGAGGGATAATGCAAGGGTAATTCTCAAATCAGTACAAGCACATCAAGGCATTCACTTAATTTTAGTTGGTTCACTAAGGGTGCACCCTAACCCACGAAGAGAAGATGAATTCTATTCTTCTGAATCATCACTTACTCCAAGAGATGTAGCCGCAGAAGGTCAATTGTGGGTAGAAGAGAGCGCACTAGAGCACGCAATGGACACACATCCAGTGACAATTCTGAGGACGGCAAATGTTCAGGGAGTATCACCCAATGATAGTGAAGGTCACGGCGTGGTCCACCATCTTTGTCGTGAAGCTAGTTTCGGATTCTTCAATGTACCAGGGACTGGTGAAGAAGTCAAAGATATGATTCATGTTACTGACTTAGTTAGAATTATTGAATGCGTCATGCAAAAACCACCTCCAACTCGAGAGATGCTCGCTGTAGGCCGGGGTCAAGGTGTCAGAATGAACGAGTTAGCTGAAATTATTTCTGGAGAAACTGGTGCAGCCCCGCAATATAATAGTAGACCAGGCGATGAAGTTTGGGGAATTGTAGATGGGTGGGAGATGTCACAACGTGTTGAAATTAAACCCGAAGTGTCCATCCAGGAAATTATCCAAGAGGCTATCGAGAATATCTAATTACATCTCAAGCAATGTGCAATTCATATTGGGTAGTTTAACTCAATTCTTGATGAAAGAGCCGTCACCCTGCATGGCCCATTGGCCACCATCAGGTGCATTGTACCAAGTTCCACCTGCTGCATCAGTGACATAATTGCCACCAACAGGAAGATCAGCGTAGGAAGCGGCCCGTTGTAGACCTGCTTGAGCCATTGGNATTGNAGGAGCAGGTGCTGCCGGTTGACCAGCAACGTAACCACCTGCTGCAAGTTGTGCTGAATCTGAATCCCAAGCATCCATCTTCTTGCCACCTTTCTTGCGGCGACCTAGCATCAGTAGCATTCCAATAATCAGAAGAACGAGGAAACCACCAACGCCACCAAGAATCAAGCCATACTGCTTGAGCATAGCATTGACATCACCTGCGGCCAAACGTTGTTCGTGAGAACAACCTGTTTCCTCGATTAGTGTATCAGCGTCACTCGTATCCGAGCATGTGTCATCGCCATCAACGATGCCATCACCATCGGCATCCTTCTGCCAGTCAGTGCATCCGTTAGAATCTACTAAGCGACCTTCATTTCCAGGATTGCTTCCCGGACAATGATCTAGACCATTTAGTACCCCATCGTTGTCGTCATCTAACTCTTCCCAGGCACATCCGAATGTTCCATTTGAGACGTTCCAAACCCACTCACTTGGAGTTGTTGGACAAACATCTGAATTCAATTGTCCAGTATTGTCACCCCAGCCATCGCCATCGATATCAGTCTGCTGTGTTGCATCAGTAGGGAAAGCATCGATATTATCCTTGATTGCATCACCATCGGTATCGTCAATACAACCATCACCATCTACATCGTAGCCGGTTGAATTCTCATTGACACAATTATCAGCAGCATCGTAAATTCCATCGCCATCAGTATCAACTTGGGTAGCAAGACCGCAACCATCAGCGTTGATATTCTCTTCTAGAGGGGTATTGGGGCACACATCAGGACCGCTAGTACATACACCACTAGTCGATGTTGCACCATCACAAACTCCATCGTTGTCATCATCATTGTCCTCAGATTCATCGCGGCATCCATCGCCATCGAAATCAGTTTCAGTCCAACCAATTTCACCCTTGTCACAGTAGTCTGAGACATCGTATACAGGGTCATTGTCATCATTGTCATCTTCATCCATGTCGCGGCAACCATCGCCATCGTGGTCAGTCAGTGGATCTGAAGTCCATCCGGCTTGAACGAAGCAACCATCTACAGAATCATCTATTCCATCACCATCGTCATCGTCATCCTCGTCTAGGTCACGGCAACCGTCACCATCGCGGTCGGTAGTCTCGTCAGAGAGCCACCCCGTAGCACCAGGACTACAGAGGTCGAGAGTATCACCAAGGGAGTCAACGTCGTTNACCGCATCGTTGTCATCATCCCAGTCCTCATCAGAGTCTCGGCAACCATCACCATCATGGTCTAGGGTCGAATCGCTAATCCAATTGAGCATACCTTTTGAACAGCGATCTAGAATCGCCGATTGAGAGTCCAAATCATTTACACCATCGTTGTCATCATCTTCGTCTTCAACTTCATCATTACATCCATCGGCATCATAGTCAGCTGAAGCNTTGTGNTTGAATCCNCCACTTCCATCNGGCAATCCCCAATTTGCAAAGTCACGAGGACAAGCATCTCCAGCGGTATCATCAATCCCATCATTGTCATCATCGTCATCTTCCTCGCTATCATGACAACCGTCAACATCGTTGTCGTTTACAACATTGGAAGTCCAATTCAACTTGAAAGAAGTACCAGTACACGGGTCATTGACATCTAACACACCATCTGCATCATCATCGTCATCCTCATCAATATCTCGACAACCATCCATGTCGATGTCATTAGCCCAATTGGATGAATCCCAGTTGACTGCTGGACCATCACATCCATCATCATCGTTAAGGATTCCATCTCCATCGATGTCTGGATCGCATGCATCACCAATTGAATCTGAATCAATATCATCTTGATTTGCATTTGATACTGTAGGACAATTATCTGAGGAATCAGAAATCCCATCACCATCAGAATCAGATGCCTGNAGCCACACTACTACCCCAGCAGGTAGCCCATAAGATGTAGAATATGCACCTGGAGTTACAGATACTGAATTGCCACCATATGTAGAAGTGCAAGCACTACCCATCCCTTCACAGAAGTGACCAACGGCGATTACATCACCGGATGGAGTCCANCCNACTCCACCTGTACCATAACCATAGTATCCATCATCGCCAGCACTACCACCACTATTGGCCCACAACCAATTGCCGTTNGAATCCAATACTNCNNCGAGCATCTCNAANNAGGTNCCNGTNAGGGTNGTNCTACCAAANGTCGCAGAAGTGGAAGANCCACTACTGAANCCACCAGANACNGCAANNCCAGATGAACTNGCATCNATTGAACCGATNTATTGGANTCCNGNNCCGCTCGATGCNTCGGCCCACTNCCATGNNCCTGAACCGTCAATCTTNGCGATGAANGCGTTGTTGTCTTGGGANCCAGNNGTGATNGAGTGGGAGCCGAANTTTGCAGTNCCAGCAAANAGACCACCCACATAGGAATCNGTTCCTTCAGTNTCNAATCCCCANGGNANGGTCATGCCNCTAGGNGCNCCTGCNGTCTTNGTCCAGACCCATGNACCTGAACTNGANATCTTGGAAACGAATAGGTCTGGTGCCCCTACAGCATTGAAGGAAGATGAACCAAACTGCGCTCCTTGAGTACTGCCTCCTTGGAATGTACCCGCGACTCTTAGATCGCCTGCACTGTCAGTAGTAACATGATCTGCTGAATCAGACCCTGGACCACCGCCTTTAGCAACCCAATCCCAAGTGCCAGTAGAACTAATGTGAGCAATAAAAGCATCAGAGTATCCATTTGTCCCATATCCATTGGCGCCAAAAGTGCCGCTGATATTAAATTCGCCAGCAACATAAGCACCACCATTTCCATCATACCAAATACTGTTGCCCGAATCACCTTCATAGTTACCACCAGCAGTTGCGGCCCACAACCAACTTCCAGAACTACTCATTTTGGCAACAAAAATATCACCGGTATCATCTCCGTTGGAGTCTGCGTTGCTGCGTATTTGATGTGAACCAAAAGAGGCATTTCCGTAGTAAACGCCAGTAATGAATATCGAGCCAGAATTATCAGCCACGATGTCCGTCCCAAGAGAGAAACCTCCCCCCCCATAGTTACCGCCAGATTCTGCCATCACCCAATTACCAGAAGAGTCGATTTTAGCGACATAAACAAGTTGTGCAGTAGTGGAAACCTTGTTAGAACCAAAAGCAACGTCTGCCAACGCCCATCCTGTTAGAAAGGTGTTACCATTAGAATCGGTATAAGATGCGGATGTAGCCGGCACACCACCATTTTGTGTGCTACTGTCACTAACACCAGCCTTTACCCAATCACCCGCAGCCTTTGCACCTGCAAAACTTGGCGTATCGTCAAGTTCACCTGCAGCTGGAGTAGCAAAAACGCTGATTCCTGCACTAAGTACAGAACACAACATTATGGCAATAATCATCAAAACTGGTCCGCCGGATAGCGAACCTGAGCCGTTCTCAAATCTATTCATGGAACTCTGACGCCAAAGCCTCCCTCTTGAATCCTACCATTAATGGTCCATAGGACCACAATTAGTCAATGATGTCGTTTTCACCGCTCAAATATGGCCCAATCATCCATACTAACCGAGCGATACCACCAAACTCCAGCTTCATCCTCCCACCATTCAGTGCCATCTTCATCCACTGTAATTCCAGAATCATCAGATACTGACTGTGTACTGGTATCTGTTGCCACCTCAGTGGAAGGTTCCTCCAGCGATTCAAACGCAGTAGCGGCCTCAGTATGACCCTCTACGTCATCTTCATCTCCATCATCTCGGTTGAGAAGGAAGAAAGCAGCCCCTCCACCCGCTACTATCATGACTACAAGAGCAAATAGTCCAACAACTAGTATATTGATACCAGAACTGTCTTGGCCTGAAGAGTAGGAAAGTTGTTCCTTGGAACATCCCGATTCGACCATTTCTGCACCCTCTTTTGTTTCAGGACATTGATCATCAGCATCCACTGTTCCATCACCATCAATATCCCGTTCAGAAATGCCACAACCAGAATTGTCAATGTCATCTATCTCATCAGAGGGTGTATCAGGACAATCATCGTAGCCATTTAGAAGAGTGTCTTCGTCATCATCAGACTCTTCCCATGCACAACCATAAGAGGAGATATTCTCAATCCATTGAGTTGGTGTATTGGGGCAAGCATCTGGATTAGTACCTCCAAGATTGTCACCAAATCCGTCACCATCACTATCAATTGTCTGTGTAGAGTCATTGGGGAAAGCATCTACATCGTCTTTGACACCATCTTGGTCAAAATCATCTGTGCAACCATTTTCATCTCGATCCATCCCCTCAGGAGGAGCTTCACTTGGGCATTCATCATCAGCATTCTGTATGCCATCACCATCATCATCAGCTTGAGATGGGCTACATCCAAAGTTATCAATAAATTGAATTTGTAACAGTGGAGTTCCAGGGCAATGGTCAATGACATTACCCTGCAAATCGAATTCCCAAAGACCATCGCCATCATCGTCCCAATCTTCATCGGCATCACGGCAACCATCTCGGTCTGCATCGATATCAGAAGTAGATATCCAGCCAGTAATACCCTTAGAACAATCATCTTCAAGGTCTGGAATCAAATCACCATCATCATCTAGGTCCTCACCAGCATCTCGACAGCCATCACCATCGTTGTCCGTAATGTTTCCAGAGGTCCAACCAATTGAGCCACGCGGACATGTGTCGACATCATCGTTGATTCCATCGCCATCGTCATCATCGTCTTCATCTACATCACGGCAACCATCATTATCCAAATCTTGTTCACCGCTAGAATCCCAATTAGTAGCCATAGGGGTACAATCATCGTAGAAATCAATAATTCCATCGCCATCGTCATCATCGTCTTCATCTACATCACGGCAACCATCACCATCATGGTCGTTTGCTGCTCCACTGGTCCAATTGAGTTGACCGGTCATGCATGAGTCATCTAAGTCTAACACGCCATCATTATCGCGATCTGTCTCCTCTTCACCTTCATCTCTGCAACCATCACCATCATAGTCAGTTGAAGGAGAAGATACCCAATACCTATCATGAGGAGCAAAAGCACAATCATCAACGGAATCATCAACCCCGTCGCCATCGTCATCATCATCCTCGATAAGATCATGACAGCCATCTCTATCGTAGTCATTGGCGTCATTTGCTGTCCAATTCTTATGAGTCAACAATGTTGAACAAGAGTCATCGATATCAAGAACACCATCAGAGTCGTCATCATCATCTTCATCTGAATCACGGCACCCGTCAGCATCTGAGTCGATTGTCCAATCAAATGAGTCCCAATTCACCGCGGGACCATTGGTACAGTCGTCCTGACTATTATCCCTGCCATCACCATCCATGTCTGAATCACATGCATTACCAAGTAAGTCTTGATCTGTGTTCTCTTGATTAGGATTGTAATCAAGAGGGCAGTTGTCACTGAGATCCATGATTGAATCCGTATCGGAGTCAACATTCAATGACCATACAAATCCACTACTATAATAGATAGAATCAGATGAGTAATTTGTAGTGCCGATATGTGCAGTACATCCACCAATGTCAAGATTCACGCAGTATTTTCCTGCTGTGACAAGTTCGCCCACTCCGGTGAACAGGGCACTATTTGCTGAATCAAACAAAATGCCACCACCAACCTCAGCCCACAACCATTGCCCTGTAGGAGAGACGCCAGCAAAGAAAGTGGCAAATGGGGGAATTTCAGTGAAATTAAAACTACCAAATGTCACGTTAGCATAATTGGGGCTATCCATATCGAACCAACCTACTGCTGCCACGCCCCCCAATGGATTGATTGCTAAGTCGTTCAGATGCTGAGTATGTCCGCTACTGTTGGTTGCCCAAATCCATGTCCCTGACATAGAGAGTTTTGCAACAAAGACATTCTGTACAGTTCCGTTGGACCACCAAGTTACTCCATCCAAGTCAATCTTTCCAACCACATCACCGCCGATGTAAATGCCACTTGAATCAATTTCAATATCATAAGGAATTATTCCACCGAAAACTGCCTTCGCTTCATTAGCCCACTGCCATACACCCAGAGTATTAATCTCTGCAACGAAGACGCTATAGTAACCAGTATTCGCTAATGTAGTCAACCCAAAATTGATGTTTCCCGAGTAGTAACCGGTGACAAATAATTGGCCATTTGAATCCATTGCAATGGCTGTGATGTTGTCGTCTTGAGAACCGCCAACAATCTCGACCCATTCGTATGTGCCATTGGTCTTGTTAACCTTGGAGATAAAACCATCTTGCCCATTTTGAATATTGTAACTCGTATTGTCAAAGTATACATGGTCTGAGAATGAACCTACAACATATGCATCGTCATTAGAATCAAGTACAATGCCATGTACTGTATCATCATTAGATATACCGTGCATTGAATTGCCCCAATACCATGTTCCCGAAGAGGACATGGTAGCAACGAAGCCGTCGATACTTCCCCCATCTGAGATATCAAAATCAGTACCCCACTCAATTTCACCCCAAAAAATACCAGTAACCCAAATGGTGCCATTTGAGGCTACTGCAACCGAACCAAACTGTGACCCCCCAGCATGCCCTTGAATAAGGCCTGTCACGGTTACCCAATCCCATACGCCGGCCTTTGACAAAGAACCGATGAATGCCCTTTGGCTAGATTGATAGGAAGGCATAACTGAACCGAATTGAACTGAACCTATGAGTGTCCCACCAACGATGATATTGGTATTTGTGTGATCCATCACTAGGGAATCTATCTCAACTCCATTGATATTGTTGACATCGTTTGTTGAACCAGATGCAGGAGTGGCTGTCTGGACCCAGTTCGTGGAACTACTACGTCCCACTACTAGTTGTAAAGCAACCTCTTGGGCAGGAGTCAAAATGACTACTCCGGTTCCATTTTGTTGCTCATCATCTGCAGAAGGGACCATCGGTGGTTCTGATTGAAGGGAGATTGTAGAGAGAAGTAGCAATGCGGACAAAAAAAGTACCAGATTCAGTCGCACCGTACGTTCAGACATAGCCGCCCCTTGGGGCGGCCTTTCTTCAAGTTCGCGATGGGCTGACTATCAGACAAAGGGGGGCCGCACAACAACTGCGGCCACCTGTTTTCGTGGATTAGGGGCAATAAATACCTCATCGCCCTCTGTTACGCTGGAGATGTAACCGATTCCAATTCCCACCTTCCCCAGCGAAGGAGATGGGCCGCCAGAGGTAATCACACCAATTTGCTCCCCATTACTGTTGAGAACAAGTGAACCAGTGCGTGGAAACGGACCTTTTTCGAGGTACTTGATACCCCACCAGCGCTCTACACCATTCTCGGAACTATTCAGAACCCTTTGTTTGCCCATAAAATCGTGCTCTAGGTGCAAACCGAATGGAACATTGGTTTCCCATGAGTCGCGAGCAAGCAGGGCGGGGTCAACTTCTGAGTATTTATCATTAATATTGGGCCATCGGAAATCTTGTCCAGATAAGAGAAAACCTTTCTCCATGCGAAGAGTGTCACGCGCCCCTAGACCGACCGGACAAATGCCGTACTTTTTGCCACCTAAGAGAAGTGCCTCCCAGAGTATTTCTGCCTGACTGTTCGGGATAAATATCTCAACACCTCGCTCCCCCGTATACCCAGTTCCTTGGATCCATCCTGTGATGCCATGTTCATTGCTTGAAATCGCTTGACCACGGAAATGCTTTACTACATTATCAGAACCAAGAACTTCCTCAAGAATAGAAGCAGACTTAGGGCCTTGGAGAGCTAATATAGAGGTCTCTTCTGATAAGTCTTCAAAGATAATTGAGCCGCCCTCTGGTATATGTGAATCGAACCAATCAGCCATTATCGGAACCATGCTCGCATTTGGTACACCTAGTATGACTATTTCAGAGGAATTGTCCCATTCCCCACATCCAGTATCGATAATGGTTTGGTTATCTGTGACGGCGAATATCATATCATCGATTATGAAGCCATCACTATCAAGAAAATGAGTGTAGGCACAACGACCCGCCTCAAGATGTTCTATGCGCTGGGTTGCAAGGGTCTGCAACCACTCTCTAACGCCATCACCAGAAAAGCGAAAGAAACCCATGTGTGAGACATCAAATAGGCCTGCATTCTCTCTTGTGTTGAGGTGTTCTTCCATCATTGAAGAATACCAAATGGGTAATTCAAAACCGTGGAAATCAACGATATTCCCGCCCCATCTCACGTGCGCTTCATACAACGCGGTTCTGAAAATAAGTGGCGTCATCATGTGGGCGGAATCAATCTCGGCTTTCAATAATAGTGCCAATACATCAGGTAATTTCCCAGAGCAATCATCAAAGAGCGCCCCCGATGGGGGCGGTATATGTCGGAACAACCCGTCAATGAGCCAATTCTAGGGTACGCACCAGGAAGTGAAGAGCGAAGTGCGCTCCAAGTAGAGTTGGACCGGCAAATGGCGGAAGTTGTTGAAATACCCTGTATCATCAATGGCAAGAAGGTGTTCACTGGGAACACCACCACCCAAGTCATACCTCACAACCATGGCCATATATTGGCAAATGTCCATATCGCTGGAAAAGCAGAAATTGCAGCTGCTTGTGATGCTGCTGTTGCCGCACAACAGGCGTGGATGGACATTGGTTTGGAGGCTCGTTGTGCAATCTTTGAGAAGTGTGCAGAACTTTTGATAGGAGATTGGCGAATGAAATCGAATGCTGCCACCATGTTGAATCAAAGTAAAACCTGCTTCCAAGCAGAAATTGATGCGGCGTGTGAACTGATTGACTTCTGGAACTTCAACTGCCATTATGCGANAGGCTTTCACGACCTTTACCAGCCGCTCGTCTCCCCTCAAGGGGTTGAGAACTCAACAGAAATCAGACCTCTAGAAGGATTTATCTTGGCAATCACTCCATTCAATTTCTCAAGTATCTCTGCTAATCTAGCAAGCGCTCCGGCCCTATTGGGAAACACTGCTGTCTGGAAACCATCTCGAAATTCATACCACTCAAACTATGTATTGATGGAACTGATGATGGAAGCAGGATTACCTGCAGGAGTTATCAATTTCGTACCATCATCTGGCCCCGATATTTCAGAGGTTTGTTTGAAAAATCCAAACTTTGCAGGAGTCCATTTTACTGGTTCGACTGCAACTTTCCAAGGATTGTGGCAGAGAATTGGGGAAAATCTTCACAATCTCAAATCGTACCCTAGAATAGTTGGAGAAACGGGTGGCAAAGACTTCGTTGTCGCTCACCCCAACTGTGACGAACAAGGNCTCTTGGTCGCACTACTACGNGGCTCTTTCGAGTATCAGGGCCAAAAGTGTTCAGCCGCTAGTCGTGCCTATATCCCTAAATCGGTCTGGGGGAGAATTGGCCAAGGNCTGATTGATGAAGTTGGAAAAATCACCATGGGTGATGCTCGTGACTTCACCAATTTCATGACTGCTGTAATTGATCAGAGGTCGTTCGACAAAATCACAGGATACATCGAGCGAGCCAACGCNAATCCTAACTGTGAAATCGTTGTAGGNGGGGGAAGTGACGATAGTGTGGGCTGGTTTATTGAGCCAACCATCATTGTCACAAGTGATCCAAAATCTGAGAGTATGGTCGAGGAAATTTTCGGGCCTGTCCTGACCATTTATCTATACGACGATGAAGACTTCGAGGGTGTTCTTTCGCTCTGTGATGAGTCGAGCCCATACGCACTNACTGGCTCTATCTTTGCTAGCAATGATGCAGATGTTCAGACTGCATTCAATGCGCTTAGATTTACTGCTGGTAATTTCTACATCAATGACAAACCGACAGGTGCTGTTGTTGCTCAACAGCCATTCGGNGGNGCTCGAGCAAGTGGGACTAACGACAAAGCAGGAGGGCCACTGAACCTACTACGCTGGATTTCACCTCGCTCNNTCAAGCANACACTAGAAATCCCTCAAACATGGGATTACCCATTCATGCAAAATGAGTGAAATGGATTGGATAATGTTCATTAATTTAGCCTGTTACCAATTGATTACTGGGGAGCGTTATTGCTGAGAGGTCACTTTCTAGTGACGACCCACCGACCTGAACTGGGTAATGCCAGCGGAGGAAGATGTATGAACACAAATATTGCTTATTTATTGATAATTGGAACATTGGGATTTTTCGGATATGTCGGCTATACTGCCGCTAATCGGGATATGGATTCAGATACCTATCTCTCTGCTCGTGGAACCCAGAATTGGGTTAGAATCGGACTTAGTCTGTTCGCTTCCGGCATGGGAATCTGGATTCTCTTTGGACCTTCTGAAGTAGGTTACTACGGTGGCTTTTGGGATGTGGTGGGATATGCCCTATCAGCCTCTACCCCCTTCCTTCTACTGGCTTATGTCGGGCCTATGATACGTGAACGACTACCAGATGGTGTTACTCTAGCGGACTACGTGCGAATGCGAATTGGAAGGCCGATGCAAATCTATGTCGGTCTAATCTCAGTTATTTACATGTTCACCTTCCTATTTGCTGAGTTCACAGCAATAGGAAAAGCAATGGACACTTTAGTAGGAATGAATCCACTTCTCCCAATGATTGCTGTCGCAGTAGTAACTGCATCATACACCGCTTATGGTGGGCTTCCAGCCTCACTACAGACCGACAGATGGCAGGCATGGGTCATCATTTGGCTGATTATTGCACTACTTCTGATATTGTTTGGTGCTGATATTGGCTCACTGATTAGCGATGCGAAGTCGTACAACCCAGAAGATGCTTGGAGTATTGGAAGTATGTCATACATGGATTCTTTCGCCTCGGGATTAGCATTGGTTATTGCAATCACTGCCGCGGAAATGTTCTCACAAGGTAACTGGCAACGTGCCTGGGCGTCCGAAGATAATGAGGCGCTCAAGAAAGGTTCACTTCTAGCAGCAGGAATGGTTCTGCCTCTCGTATTTGTGATGGGGGTGCTTGGAACGGTGGTTGCCGGACAAGGTGCTGTGGACGATCCGTCTGCCGCATTCTTTTACCTAATTGATGATGCAGGCATCTTGTTGATTTCAGCCTTCATTGTACTCGGGGTAGCGCTTGTGTGTTCAAGTGCTGATACACTACAGAATGCCGTCGTGGCTTCAATATCCCGAGACCTTTCTGATGGNAAGATGGAATTATCCCANGCTAGAATAGTCACCATTGCTATGATTCCAATAGCAATCTACCTCGCCTACACAATGGATGCACTAAGCGTATTCGGAATCTTCCTGTTTGCAGATTTGTTGGCTACTGCNACAGTATTACCAGTGCTNCTTACTTTGTGGNACAAAATCGACTCACGCGCATCACTTGCTGGCGCAATCTGTGGTCTTTTGGCTGTAGTGACATACGGGGTCTATACCGCCGACCTATCTGTTGGAATAGGATATCTGACTTCACCGACAAATGAATATGGTCTAGCTAACCTCAATGTCTTCCTCAGCGCACTCATCGGCTCAGGGATTGTAACAATAGGACTCTCATTTATTCTGCCACCCGATGCAACAGGAATTCCTGAAGAAGAATAATTTGTGAAATCAATCATCAGAATCAATGTATGCTTGACCTTCAGCATCTACATCGGATTTTCTCATTTCACCAAGTTGCTTGACTGTCTCCTTGTGGACCTCACTATCTTTGCTTGACTTCGCTATATCAGCCATGGTTTCAACGATTTTTTCTGAACCGGTTCGAGATGATTCAAGCCGTNCCTGTTCACGCTCCGCTTCTTTTGCTAGGCGGCGTTCCTTACGATCTTGAACTTGTGCAAATAGATCCATNGCNATCTCTGCNTGGCCNCTCTCNTCNGCGAGGTTNCGNTCNATNTCNGCATCNGCTTTNTNNNCTTNNAATTGACTNACTTCNCGCTCNGNNTCGAGTTTCACTCTTGTCAATTCTGCTTCATGATGAGCCTCTGTCAACTCTTGGCCGCGTCGTGCGTCCTGTTGTGTGGATTGCAACTGATTGATTTGATTCCAACGAGCCATATCAAGTTCGCCGGAAGATTTCACTTTGGCTAATTCCAACTCAACCTTTGCTCGCTCCTCTGCAACAACCCCTGCCATGTTTAGACGGGCTTGAAGTTCTGCTTTGCGCATATTGTGTGACAATATTCTTTCCATTTCAGAAGATTCCTTTTCTTCGATAATGGAATTTCTCATTACGAGATTCTCAAGATCTGCACGCATCTTCAACAAATGTTCAGCTTCTGTCTGATTCCAACTGACAAATACATTGTCAAATGTCAATCCAAATGACGATACCGTTGCTTGCATTGAAACTCGCAACTCCGCCAACAAATCATCAGTTACTTCTGGAGTCCTAAGTGTCTCAAGTGAGTGCCCTTGAATCATCGGATTCAAATTGGCCTGGATTTCTTTTTCTAAAGCCTCAACAAGGGTACCTGTCGTTATCTCCATCTGCCCTTTTGCAGGAAGTTGAAGCAATTTTGGTGCTTGCTCACGAGTGATACTTAATCTTAGATTTAGCATACCGACTGCTGGTTGCCCATCACTAGTCTGAGTGTTGAGACGGAGCAATAAATCGTGTGGCCCCAAGAAAACAAAGAGAAAGGTTCGCTTTGGATTTCCTCGGCC
>NYYK01000051.1 GCA_002685895.1 Methanobacteriota archaeon | reverse complement strand
ATTGCCATTAATGCTCTATATCTTTCATACAAAGGTATTACTGGCTTGTATTTACTGTATCTAGTTAGAGATGGGTCTCGTTGCAAAAATACTATAAAATAATCACAATGCTTTTTAGCATCTTCAAATGTAATGCCAACAGGAAAATATCCACCCTGCCAAGGATTGTGAAGGCTAGTCTGATCACTGCCGAGGTCAACCTTCACATCTCTTTCTACTAGTCGTTGCCAAAGGTCAACGACATTGCCAATATATGCAATTGAAACTGCTTCTGAATTTTCCTGTGCAACAATCAATCGGTCTATTGCACCATCAATATCCTCGTAGAGTTCATCCACCCATCCCTGCTGATGTCTCTTATGTGCGGCTGCAGGATTGATTTCAGCAACAAGACATGTTGCTCCAGCAATTACTGCAGCCTTTGGCTGAGCTCCTGACATACCACCTAGACCAGAAGTGACGAATGTTACGCCTTTGAGGTCATTTCGACCTAGGTATTTTCTTGCGGCGTTCAACAGTGTGATAGTAGTGCCATGTACAATCCCTTGTGGCCCGATATACATGTATGAGCCAGCAGTCATTTGACCGTATTGACTAACTCCTAGTGCATTGAACCTCTCATAATCATCCTGTGTAGAGTAGTTTGGGACAACCATGCCATTTGTCACCACAACACGAGGTGCCTCAGAATTAGAAGGGAATAGGCCTAGAGGGTGACCTGAGTAGATGACAAGAGTCTGGTCATCGTTCATAGTCGCTAGATACTTCATGGTCAATAGGTATTGGGCCCAGTTTTGGAAAACAGCGCCATTGCCTCCATAGGTAATCAATTCATGAGGAAATTGAGCAACGGCCGGATCGAGGTTGTTTTGAATCATCAACATGATTGCTGCTGCTTGTTTAGATTGAGCAGGGTAAGCATCTATTGGATGTGCCTTCATTTCGTATTTAGTGGGGCGAAAACGATGCATGTAAATACGCCCATATGTTTCCAATTCATCAGCAAACTCTGTAGCCAGTTGTGCATGATGGTTGTTAGGGAAATATCGGAGAGCGTTCCTTAATGCGAGCCTCTTTTCTTCATTAGTCAAAACCTGTCTTCTAGCAGGCGCATGATCGATATTTGAATCGATGCCAGGATGTGATGGGATATCATTAGGTATACCTTCAAGGATGCAGGCACGTAATGATGGTGAATCATCCATTGAATTGGTAGGGGGAGTAGGTCTGTTTTCAGTATTACTAATGGTGTAGTCTAAGGACTTCGTCCGCTCCAAGAGAGATATGGTGGGGGCGGGAGGCGATTGGTACCTCTCTGATATGGCTAATGGTATTGAGAGAAGTAGGATACTCTCAATCGCAGCAGATGTCCGCAATATGAAGGCAGCAGGTAAGGAAGTTGCAGCATTTACAGTAGGTGATTTTTCTCCCGAACAATTTCCGGTGCCATCTATTTTCATTGAAGAATTAACTACCGCGGTTACATCTAATCAGACAAATTATCCACCTGCTGCTGGATTACCTGAATTACGCCAACAAATAGCGGAATGGATGACAAACCGATATCAGTATGACGTCAAACCAGAAGGTGTAATCGTTGGCAGTGGCGCTAGGCCCGTGTTATACGCATCTTTTCGACTTTTTCTTGGCCCAGGGGACGGTTTAGCACATGGTGTGCCAGCATGGAATAATCATTACTATGTGCACTTGAATGATGCAAAAGACATACCGATAAACGGAACTTCTGATACTAGATTCCTGCCAACAGCTTCAGCCATAAAGGAGAGAATTTCAGAAATTAGAGTTTTAGTTTTGAATAGTCCATTGAATCCCACCGGTACCTGCTTCACAGCACAAGAATTAGGGGATATTTGCGATGTTATCCTTGAAGAAAACCTTCTACGCTATGATGCTGGTAAAAAACCAGTGATGCTCGTCTATGATCAAGTATATTCCACGATGACTGCAAAGGGCGTTGACCATGTCCATCCTGTAGCATTGAGGCCTGAAATGTTTGATTTCACTATTACTTTAGATGCCATTACTAAATCACTCAATGCGACAGGACTTCGCCTAGGTTGGATGACATTGCCACCTAAACTTGCCCCACCTGTTGTTGCTTTGATAGGCCATATGGGTGCGTGGCCTGCAAGACCGATTCAAATTGCCGCGACAAAAACCTATTCCTCACCAGAAAACTTAGTGAACTTCTTCTCCAAACTTGATGAAAAAATAGAGAATCGCATGAACATTCTATTTACTCGCTTATCCGCAATGAAAGATGCAGGGCTACCAGTGGATTTCATACCCCCTCAAGGAGGGATTTATCTTTCTACTAGATTCAATCTATTCGAATTACTCGGTGTAGATACCAATGAGGAAATTAGACAATGGTTACTTGATGTGCCTGGAATTGCAGTTGTGCCCTTCCAAGCATTTGGATTGATGGAGGACAGTGGATGGTTCCGTATTTCGATTGGCGCAGTATCTGTAAATGAAGTCTCAGCAGCCATGGAACGCCTTGAGTCNGCNCTTANGGCCAAATTAATGTAATCAATTGCTATCCAACCTAGCATAGACTGCCTTCATCACTGCTCTACTAGCATCCCTNGCTTGGTTTCTGATATCCTCTACAGTGGATAATAGATCTNCACCTATTTCATCTGGCAGAGAGTTTGCATTGATTTCAACATTGAATAATGCACCTTTACATGCTGCACTTGCAAGTAACGATGCCACAGCAACATCGGTGACAGCATTGCCATTACCATATGTGGCAAGTTGTTCATGAGTGAGAAGTAATTCTAGAGCAACCTTAGCCGTTTGTAGTGGCACTAGTGATGCTTGATGTGTAGCATCAGTGATTGCTTGTTTTCGACTAGACTTTTCATCATCATTACCTTTTGGTAGTTTGAATGAATCCATGACCTGAAGGAATGAATCGGTATCTTTGTTTGCTAAAATAAATCCCTCCTCTAGAAGGGGTGTAGCGACAGTTTTAGCCGATTCTGCAATATCCCACCCATTTTGCCATTTATCACGACCAATGGTGATATCGGCAACCATAATGGTCAATGCTGCTGATTGAGATAAAGCAACTGCCGCGGCTGAACCTCCACCTGGTGTAGGATTTGAGGACGCCAATGCATCGGAGAATTCTCTTTGAGTCATGTCACCAAAATTGGTCATATCAAACACCTGCAGCAAATTCTATGATACGCTTCTCGATTATGAAATCTCCCAATTCCGCTAATTGCAATCCATCTATGGCTGCAGCAATGAGATCCTCTTCGGACCCATCACCGCCATGATAATGCATTCCAGCATCAACTATGGCACGCAATGGAACTAATCCCACTAATTCCCCTGCTGTGGTATTATGTCCAGATTCCGCTGCTAATTCCCTAATTGCTTCAGTCACGTCATGCAATCCAGTAACAGTATAGTCAAGAAGATTCATAGAAACTTGAGCAGTAGTGTCATCATACATCCAACCGGCACCTTGTAATGCCAGAAATCGTCCATTAATNCTCTTAGGTTTGCCATCTCCACCGATAATCTTGTTACCATTTTCATCTTTCATGAGGACNCCGCTAGTACGGAGTTTTCCAGCAATTCTGTTAGTAATAGTCTTGTCATTAGTGTCGAGATTAACATTGTATGCGATAAGAATGGGGCGTGCGCCCGTCGCGGTTACTCCGAATAATGGATTGAATTGTGATGGGCCAAAATCAGGTTGCCAATTGGGGTCAGCTAGTTTATTCGCCAATCCTTCATATTCTCCACGCCGAATGTCAGGAAGTTTCACTCGTGAACTATCTCTGGCTGCTTCAGCATACAGATATACGGATAAGCCAAATTTTTCAGCAACTGCTTGTCCATATCTTTCAGCCAATTTGACACAATCATCCATAGTTACATCTTGAACGGGTATGAAGGGAACGACATCAACAGCACCCATACGTGCATGTTCACCAGAATGCCCCCTCATATCTATAGAGTCGAGGGCTACGGCGGTACCTCTCAAAACTGATTCTAATATCTGTTCTGGGGGACCGACTATAGTAACTACAGTTCTGTGAAAGTCATAACCCATGTCAACATCTAGAAGTCTAACTTGATCAACAGTTAACATGGCAGCAGTAATTGAATCAATAATTCCAGCATCTTTCCCTTCGGAAAAATTTGGAACACATTCTACTAGAGGCCTTGCCATTATCACGCCGAGATGAGAGGGGGTGAAATCTATTGCGGCACTAAGACCACAATGAGTTGGGTGCCTCGCCTCTCTTTTCGGCTCTCTTCTTAACTACAGACTTTAGGGCTGCAGTGAAGTCAGCCTTTGTGGCCTTTTTTCGTTCATCTCTAATGGCACACATACCAGCCTCAACAGTAAGAGCTTTCAATTCAGCACCGGAGAAGCCTTCGGTTCCTAACACTAGATTATCGATTGATACACCTTTGGTAATGGGCATCTTAGTCATGTGGATCTTGAGAATTGAAGCCCTAGCCTCTTCATTTGGAATGGGAATTTCTATGACGCGGTCAAATCTACCAGGTCTCAATAGGGCTTCATCTAGAATATCTGGGCGATTTGTGGCAGCAATGAATTTGACATCACAAAGGGAGTCAAATCCGTCAAGTTCAGCAAGTAATTGCATCAATGTACGTTGCACTTCACGGTCGCCGCTAGTTGCTGAATCCAAGCGTTTGGCGCCAATTGCATCTATTTCATCAATAAAAACAATCGAAGGAGAACGTTCGCGGGCAAGATCAAATAATTCTCTAACCATTCTACCTCCTTCACCAATATATTTCTGTGCGAGTTCACTTGCTACTAGGCGAATAAATGTACAATCAGTTGAGTTTGCCACAGCCTTAGCAAGCATTGTCTTTCCACAACCAGGTGGTCCAACTAAAATGACGCCAGCAGGTGGTTCAATTCCAAAATCAAGGAATGCTTCGGGTTTTTTGAGTGGGAGTTCGATAGATTCCTTGATTAGAGAAATCTGTTCATCAAGGCCGCCAAGGTCTGAAAAAGTAGTGACTGGCTTCTCAAACATCTCAGCACCCATCACGAGAGGGTCCCATGCATCGTGTAATACATCAATGATTGAGAGGGTGTCTTGGTTGAGCGCTACACGCGCACCAGGCTTCATCATTTCACTCTCAATTCCCCTATTGTATGTAACAAGGAACACAGTTCCATTACTTGAACGTACAACGGCCCTTTCGTCATCAAGAACATCCTGAATATTGCCAACGACATGAGGTGGCATCCTCATTAGACGCACCTCTTCCTCCAACCGCTTAACTTTCTGCTTTTGTTTGGCAACTTTATTCTCCATATCCAACTTTTCAGAAAGGAGTTGTTGTGCCTGTTCTCTAAGTATCTCAAACTCATGTTCGATATCCTGCAAAGTACGTTCAGCAATAGATCCAACCTTATGGGATGAGGGGTCATCATCCGGCGGCTGAATGGAGTCGGAGTCGGAGGCCATGGCAAATCCTAATGTAAATCCGGAATGCTAACCTTCATTAATGTATTACTTGGAATAATATTCATAGATGAATTTGTAACCAAAATTAACATACTGGGAAGATAACTAAAATAGTGCCGCCCTCATCACTTGTCGAAGGCCATGCCAAGTTGCGAAATATGTGGTGCGGAGGGCATCTCTACTAGGACAATTTCAGTCCATGGGGCAATGGTTCAAAGTTGTAAACAGTGCCAAGTAAAAATGGGGCACAATATAGAAACTGATACGAGTGTTCAAAATGTTCAACAGGCCGCAAATAGATCTTCTAAAGTTACTTCCGGTGGATATGGTGGGCTGGGGACCGCTGGAAAAGATATCATGGTAAGAGATTCCAAGGAATTGATTTCTGATTTCTCTACTTTAATTCGTAATTCTAGNGAATCAAGNGGATGGGATCAANGAACTTTAGCACATAGAATGAAGGAAAAGATCAATATTATTCAAAGGACTGAAGCAGGACAAAGGCCAGCAGATGAATTGATAAAAAAATTCGAACGTACTCTTGACATCACTCTATTAATTGACGCTACTGATATTCCAGTTGATCAAATCGTAGGCAATAAAAACGCCCGCACATTGAGTTTAGGTGATTACATCAAAATGGCAAGGGAAGAGGGGGACTGAGTATCACTCAAATACCACTTCACATTATTCATCTGTCTCAAGACGACCCCAAGAAATGCACTGCTAGGAAATTAGAGCGATTAGGATTAGCAATAATTCATGAAAACATGAGAAGGCTTCCAAGAAGAGGGGTTTTGCTGGATCCATTGGCTGGTCAAATTCTTGGCCCCGATGATTTACAGGAAATGAAAAGAGGTGGTTCACTAGTAGCTCTTGATTGCTCATGGAAAAAGTGCGATGCTTCTTTTGAAGATGTAAAGCGCAAATCACCCAAATTATTTCCTCGAACCCTGCCACTAGTCTTAGCAGCAAATGAAGTATCATGGGGTAATTTGGGGCGTCTATCTACAGTCGAGGCACTTGCTGTGTGTTTGATTCTAATGGGCGAGAGAGAACAGGCAGAGAAAATCTTAGCACCCTTTAGATTTGGAGAGCAATTCCTTGAACTGAATTCAGAGCCTTTAGCCGCCTATTCTGAAGCCAAATCTAATGTAGAATTGGTTGAACTACAGTGGGAATTTTTTGATAAGCCCGATGGAGCATCAGGATAATCAAAGAAAAGATAGTGCTATCTCTGGTGGTCGGCAGATTTGTGCCCTCTCACCATCATCAATAATTGGGCGTTCCATTATTTCAGGGTTTGAAATAAGAATATCAATAATAACCCCCATATCGATAATATCAGGTTTCTTAGGAGCATTGGCATCTTTCCATCTAACTAATGTTTCAATAGGGTCTTGAAGTCGATTAACTAGAGCAGTCAATTGTTTACGACTTAGATGATCTTTTTTATAGAGAATTATTTCTGGAGAAGCAGATTTAGTAATTTCTAGGGTCATACGACTCTTTGAGCATCGAGGGTTGTGATAGAGTTTCAATATATCACCTGACAAGAGAGCCATTGGCTATGTCACCATCTATTGAAATTAACCGTACATTCCCATTGCTGTCATCAGCAGCTAGCAACATTCCTTCACTCATAACACCTCTAAGTTTGCGAGGTTCAAGATTAGCGACAAAAACGACACTTTTACCATTCATTTCATCGATTGAATAGTATGGCTTCAATCCAGCGCAAACAGTTCTTCCNTCTTCTGTACCATCATCTATTGACACTACATACAGTTTGTCAGNATCAGGATGGTCCCTTACTTCAGTTATTGTTCCGGTTCTAATCTCAACTTCCATGAATGTTTCAAAATTCAGGTATGTTGTTCCTTCTGGTGCTTCAGTCATTGCTTCAGTCTCCGTTTTTTTCCCACCTTTCACCCCGTGAGTCGGGTCATTGCTATCTTGTGTTGTCTTATCTCCTGCTAGGAGAGTCTCATGGGCGATAATTTCATCTAAGTCTAATTTAGTAAATAATGGGGAGGGCGGTTGGTCGACCCAGGTCATTTCTGAGTTCCAGTTCAAAGCCTCGCTCCAACCAAGTAATGCAACATTACCAGATTCCCCTAGATTCTCCCACAATCGTTGCGAACTAAATGGTAGGAATGGTTGGGTGACAATAGAAAGACAACGAACAATTCGCCAAGCGAACGCTAGTTTACCTAGAGACTGATTTCTTGCCTCTTCCCATTGTTCATCAACATCAGTAGGGGCGGACAAAAATTTCCAAGGTGTTGCTTCTTGGAGCATTTGATTACCTAGTTGAGCGATGTTCATTGCGCTACGCAACGCCTCTTTGTATCTATGACGTTGTAAACTAGATGTGATATCATCATGAAATTTATCGATTTTAGATATCAATGTACCTTGTACGGATACATCATCATAGGTTTGCAGAGGATTATTTCCTGTACCTTCATCTAGTCTTTCTGCAAGGGTCATGACTCGGTGAACAAAGTTTCCATAAGTACCAATCAATTCATTATTTATTTTCTCGACAAAATCAGGCCAATTGAAATCGGTGTCATGATTTTCAGGCATATTGATGGACAAATAGTATCGTAAGGTATCTGGATCAAATCTTTCCAAAAATGATGGCAACCATACCGCNTGTTTTCGACTCTTGGAGAACTGCCCACCAGATAACATCAGATATTCCATAGCAGGAACATTGTCTTCTAGGTGTAAATCACCGGGTCTAGGTCTCAAATCGTCATCTTTTGATATTTCAGAATCAGTGTGGTTCAATGCCATGATAATTGAAGGCCAAATAACTGTGTGGAATGGAATATTGTCCTTACCTAAGAAATATAGATGGCGAGGCTGAGGGCCATTTTCTGAATTCTTCCACCATTTCATCCAGGCATCTTCACCATCAGGGTGGCTAGAAATGGCATGCTCAGCAGACCAGATTCGGGCACAGGTATAGTATCCTTGAACTGCTTCAAACCAGACATAGACACATTTGCCTACCCATTCATCACCAGATAGTGGTAATTGAATTCCCCAATCTAAGTCGCGGGTTACAGCGCGAGGTCGTAAACCCATATCTAGCCAGTTTTTTGTCATTGAACGGACATTTGTTTTCCAAACAGGCCAGTTATCTTCAGCATGTAGTTCAAGAGANTTTTGAAATAAGTCTAATCGGAAGAAAAAATGCTCGGTATCCCTAACTTCAATTTCGGTTTCGGGATTCATTTTAGAACGAGGTGAAGTCAATTCAGAAGTTTCGTAAGTAGTTCCGCACTCATCACACTGATCTCCTCGTGCAGCGTCAAAACCACAACTTGGGCAGGTACCTTCGATATATCTATCGGGGAGAAATCTGCCGCCCCCGTCTTCTCTCAATTCGTAGTATTGCTGCATGGTTTTCTGTTCAAACATCCCAGCATCGAGTAATGCTAGGAAATTTTCCTGTACGAGTTCTTTATGTCTAGGATCTGAGGTTCTGTTGAATAGAGCACCACCGAATTCAATTCCCCGCGGGTCAATATTTGGTTCCCATGCACACCCTAAATCGAGCAATGCCTGCTTATTAATAGCATGAAACTTATCAACGATTTCTTGAGGCTCCACGCCTTGTTGTTCAGCTGTGACAGTAATTGGGGTGCCATGCTCATCACTACCACTTACCAGCAATACTCTATTGCCCAAGGCTCTTTCGAATCTCAATTGGATATCGGGCGGGAGATAACAACCCGCAACATGNCCGAGGTGCAATGGGCCATTTGCGTAGGGCCAAGCAACGCAGATGAGGACATGCTCTGGTTCTTCCACAAGTTGCCGGCATATGAGGTTGTTAATGGCAATTACCTTGACTAGTGGGGGAAAAACACCCAGTGGGCTGAAATATTAAGACATTCGTTAGTTAATTTCAAAGGCTAAGCATGACTGCCTATGCTGTCGTGCGAAGNATTCGGCGATGGAGATACGACCCTAAATGAGTTACACGCTCCTAATCACATTTGCCTGCGTGGCGATTGGCGTATCCTTTCTATGTAGTATTCTTGAGGCNGTATTACTTTCCACTTCACTTTCAAATGTTGCAATAATGGAATCAGAGAAAAAGAGATTTGCGCATCTATGGCGTCAATACAAGACTGAGCCTGAAAGACCCCTGACTGCTATATTGACCCTAAATACAATTGCTCACACCGTAGGTGCTCTTGGAGTTGGTACTGAGGTAGCAAAATTGTATGCTGGAAGTCCCAAACTAGACATGATAATGGGAATTGCTTCTGCAGTTCTGACCTTGGGCGTATTACTCTTCTCGGAAATACTTCCAAAAACTGTCGGAACAATATATTCCAAAAAATTGGCTGTTCCTTCCGCATTTATTTTGCAAGTACTCATCTATACTCTCATTTGGATTGTTGCCCCTATTGAATGGACTAGGAAGTTATTTCCAGTACCTGAGCAAGAAACAGTTTCGCGCGAAGAACTAGTCGCTCTAGTTGATGTCGCTGAAGAAGAAAAGAGTATTGAAGCTGATGAGGAAGAAGTGATCCATAATCTCCTGAAATTGAGAGATATGAAAGTTCGTGACGTGATGACACCTAGAGTTGTTCTATCATCTGTCTCTGCAACCTGCACTGTTCAGGAGGTCATGGAAGAAAAACCCATTATGGTGCATGGTAGAATGCCCGTGGAAGGGGAATCAATTGATGATGTTCTCGGATTAGTTCTTAGGAGTGATATACTTAGAAGAGCGGCTAAAGATGAAGATAATCTTACTATGGGGGAATTAATGCGTTCTATTCATCCAGTTAGGCCAGACCAATCTGTAGATGAGGCTCTAGATATACTGTTAGATCATAAGGAGCAATTACTCATCGTTAAGGATGAATTTGGAGGTACTACTGGTATCATTACTATGGAGGATATCATCGAGACCTTACTTGGTAGGGAAATAGTTGACGAATCCGATCAAGAAGGAATTGATGAGGGTATGGTAGCAGAAGATATGCGTGAATTCGCAAAACAACGTATAGAAGAAAACGGTGACAATGAAGATTAGTGCGAGTCACAACTTCAAGGCCAGATGGATTAACAATCTAGGATTGTTCTTCATCATCTTTTCCAAGCCAGCCCTTATCTTTGAGCCAGTCTCCTGAAGATTCTAATCTGCCAAAGAATCCTGTTGCTTCTTCATCGGCCATTCGTGAGTGGCTTACCATGTATGCAAAGAAAATTGAATCCCACAAACCCTGTTTTGTCTCATGTCGGATTTTAGACACAACCCAATCAGAAATTGGTATTAATAGCACTGCCAAGCCAATACCAAGATTTACAGAGTTAGTGCCATCACTACTCTGGGAAGAAAGAATTAATATTAGGCCGACTACAATAAATAGAATAGTCAAGGATTTGAATGTTTGATGCAGAAATAATGGTGGTTTACCTTTGTAAGTAATATATTTGGTTAACGAAGCATAATTGCCTACAGTTCTACGTGTCATTATTGGCATTGCAATCATATTGAAAATCATAACAAGAATTGCGAGAATCCAAAAATAAGTGAAATCACTATCAACCATGGCAAAAGCACCGAGAACTCCCAAGAACGCTCCATAGGTGACAATGAAATCAACTAGACTACGAGCAAAACGCGCAGGTTTCTTGGCAAGTTCGTATTCCGTAGGTAGAGTTTTAGCAACTCTCTCTTTAACTTCAAAGTCATCTAAATCATCGACAACCTTTGCCTTCTTTGCGCGCCGTGCTGGTTTCTTCGCCTGCTTTTCCTTCTTTGCGGGTTTAGGCTTAGTTGCTTTAGCTGGTTTTGCTTTTCCCTCGTCCTGCATTTGGCCTGCCTTTTCTAGTAGTCCCATATTTTCACTCACCCGTATATCTCACTCATTTTGATGAATAGTTGGAAATCATCTGTAGCCATGAAGGCAGATAATTTGTCATCAGGAATGGTGCCCAACTCTTGATTGACCATCTTGAAAAATTTCTTCCTGTTTGGTTGACTGGCACCTTTGGGATCAGCACCAATTTTTTCAAAGAGTTTGAAATTTTTTGAATTGATAAAATCATTTATGAATGATTCTGGCATATCGCCCAATAGATTATTGACGACATTGAAGAATTCTTCAAAGTAATCAACATCCTCATCGTCTTGTTCATCTTCCTCTTCAGAATCGAAATCATCGAGAGCGCTCTGGGGTATATCACCAGATATGACGCCTTTCAGTAATTTTCTCTCGTCAACCATTGGCTTCAAAAGATTACCGAACTTAGCGATAGCCGACTGATTCTTCTTAGCTTTGGCAGCATCAAATTTCTTCTTCAATGGGCGCATTTCGGATTCGAGGGAATCTAGTCGAGTCTGCAAATCAGACTCACCCTCTTCGACATCATCATCATCTTCTGATTCTTCATCGGGAACTGAAATCAATTCCACTACTGGAGCAGTATCGCGAACGGATTCCTTCTCTGCCTTACGCATGACAATGATTTCACGATCAAGATCATGACCGAAGCGGTCAGCATATCTCTCTAACAAACTACCAACATCATCGCTACCTAAGCGATCTATGTGACCATACATCTGTTGTAGTGATTTATCAGTTCTGTTTGTCCATAGTTCAGAATAATTAGATTTATCATCTTCATCCTCTTCAACAAGAACAATTTCATCTTCAATATCCAAGTCCTCGGATATAGGCGTTGATTCTTCATCATTTATTGGTAGAGGTGGCGGTAATGGTTCTGATGGCAGCATAGGTGGTGGCGGTAATTCTGCTTCTTCAGGGGAAGGTAAAGGTGGTGGGAGGGGCAAATCCGCCAATCCTGGTGGGGGGGGCAAATCTCCTGGTGGTGGTGGTGGTGGAAGTGAGCCTAGAGGTGGTGGCACCTCGTTCTTCTTCTTCTTGCGCAACGCCATGCAGTCACCTTATGATGCGTGGTGACAGTCAATATGCCTTTAACATTGGCTTGATGTGAATGTTGTAAATGACATTGATTGTTAGGCCTAAACAGGTGTTGCCCATCCTTTGAGTGTTAGGAATGTATCCATGTTTGCGTCAGCGAGTAATGTGTCCCCTTGTGAGTATTCAATCTCCTCTCCATTGATTCTTAGAACGCATCTATCTACTGTAATTTGTAATTCTCTAGTATTATTATCATAGTGAGGCAAAGCCTCATTCAAGGCATCAAAAGAATTGGAACCATCGGGATGTAAACGTTCAAGTGGGAATGTTGTGACTTGCATGCCACATTTACCGTTCAGACTAGTCGGCCATCTTATCTGTCTCTTTACATCAACAGTCACAGCATCATCAGTTTCTCCGGCCTGGCCAAGAATCAGTGATTTATCTCCTTTAACGAGTTCGAAAAATATGTGATCGTTTTTACCTAGACCTTTGTAATTTCCATTTATTACATTTTCACGACGCCTTGGATGTTGCACTGATTCTGCCAAAGTTTTCATCCTAGGCGCTGAACACCCTTTCACTTTGGTATCAGGTGAATTTGATCGTTCCTTGATAATAGCACACAATTCCTTGGTCATTTCTTTTCCTTCTCGGTCATCAGCATGTACCATATCGAGTTTAGCAAGTATCGTTTCTGTACCTTGTTCTAACCGTTGTTTCCATCCGTGAGATACATCATTATTCATCAATGCACTAACTTCGATGCCCACCCCCCTAATATGGCTGACTAATTCCCTTCTGGCTGAGCTGTCAAGACCTAGTACTGAAGGGTCTCTATAATGTAAATGGAATCCTCGGTGACCAGAGAATGTGATATGCAAATATTCCTCCGTGAATCCAAATTCGGGATGTAGAAATTCTTCCCATAATTTCCATGTTTGTAGTTGTATTATCTCTAACATTTCAGGGAAGTTAAATGGGTCTACTTGTTCCAAATGATCTCCATCTAAATCAAAGATTAAATCAGCACCTTTCCAATCCTTGTTAATCATTTTCCATTCATTTGGCTTGCCATAATATGCAGTGGAATAGAAGCAACTTTTGGGCATACGAGATTGAAAATATTCGAGAACTTGATTGGGAGTTTCAAAACTGATATGACGATCATATTTCCCGGCAGTCCACTGTTCAAACATACACTCACGCGACCTAAGTCTTGGTGGCATCCAAATATCATCGATACTGGCCGAAGAATACCACTTACCAAAACGGTGGGCTGCCCTAGCCCAATTACTCTCTACCATCTCGCTCAAGCACCCTAAATAGCCACAGCACTTGAACGGCGCGCTTAATCCATAGACAAACCGGTAACCGATTTGCCATCAGTAGATGCTTCGACACCAGTAACTTTCTGGTAGCAATCGTAACAAGCATATTTTGAATCAATAGGAATTGATTGCCCAAAAGTCAATCTTTCTCCGCAATAATCACAAATAGGCCCAATTTCACCTTGATGGATTCCAAGTCTCGACACGTCAGGCATGTTACCACTGGCTTGGGCTGAGGGAAAGCAGTCTTTGAGGATGCCCCTTTATGGGTCTGGATTGTCAGATAGTTCATCCGTAACATTCACTACCGAATTGTCGTGGCACAATTCATGCACGATAGCCCGCGCTTGGTTAAAATTGGCCATTCACCTGATCCAGATGATGCTTTCATGTTTCACGCATTAACAACTGGTCTAATTGATACCCCTGGGTACAACTTTGAACATGTGCTTCTAGATATTGAAACGCTGAATGAAAAAGCAAAAATCGGTGAATATGAAGTGAGCGCGGTTAGTATTCATGCGTTTCCTGAGATTTCTGACAAATATACTCTCATGAATTGTGGAGCAAGTATGGGTGAAGGATACGGCCCAATGTTGGTGAGCATGGATTCATTGACATTAGAACAGGCTTGTGCTAAACCTATTGCCATACCTGGTGAGAAAACGTCTGCCCATTTGGCATTGAAATTAGCATGTGGAGATATTGATACCGTAATTGTACCATTTGATGAAATCATGCCGCGTGTTCAGAGTGGGGAGTTTTCTAGCGGCGTCATCATACACGAAGGACAATTGACGTGGGAATCACATGGAATGAACCTGATTCTTGATTTGGGCATCTGGTGGAACGACAGAACTGGTGGACTCCCTCTACCTTTGGGTGGCAATGTAGTACGAAATGATCTCGGAAGCGAATTATGCGCCCAGATTACTGAATGGGTAAAACAGAGTATAGAAATAGCAATAGAAAATCCAGATGGGGCATTAGAATTTGCTCGACAATGGGGTCGTGGAATAGATGAAGATACAAACTCCAAGTTTGTTCAGATGTATGTTAATTCAAGAACCATTGATTATCAAGATGAGGGGCGCAGTAGCATTGTTCGCTTTCTTACTGAAGGCAAGGAAATAGGCATGATTGATGCTAGTTTCTCACCCCATGATATCGAGTTCATAGGTGTATAAAATGACTGATATTAATCGCAAAAGACCTGTGCCAAGTTCATTTGGTTCTGTAGATCCAGCCCCAGCTAGCATTGAATTATCAACTGAAAAATCACGTCACTTATTGTGTGATGAATCGGAGCGAATGTTCATTCGTATGCGTGCACTATTCTCTCTCAGAAATATTGGGGGCCCAGAAGCAATAGATGGATTAGTTGCTGGGTTTTCTAGTTCTTCAGCACTACTGAAGCATGAAATTGCTTATGTTCTTGGCCAGATGCAAGATTCATACGCTGTTGATGCCTTGATTTCACGCTTGTCTGATGAAGATGAGGATGATATTGTACGCCATGAAGCAGCCGAGGCGCTAGGGGCAATAGGTGATATTCGTTGCATACCAACCTTGATGAAATTTCTTGAAGATGAATCTAATGTTGTCTCTCAATCATGTGAAGTCGCGATTGACTTACTCAATTGGGTGAACAGTGACACCTTAGAATATTCATCAATTTGATGCATAACGTAGGGAACTTCTTTGGCTAACGTCCTGTTCGGTTAGCAGGATGGCAACGAAATTTCCACTCATTATATTTTCAGTTGCCATCATTATTCTAAGCGCGTTATCCTCTTCTTTCCTCCCCACCGTTAGTGGTGATGCCTCAGAAAATTACCCCTTGAGTGATGTTCTCTCAAATCCCTACTCACTATCCGGTTCTACTGCAGTCGCATATTCCAATGATGGATCAATTATCGCAGTTGCCTATTATCAAAGCGTTGTTATTATTGACTCTCATTATCGGACTTTTATCAAAGAAATAAATGTAGGAAACAAAGTTATGGATGTGGCATTCTCTGATGATGATGCTATTCTATTAGTCGGCCTAGAAAGTCCCTACATGAGCACCCTTGCCATGGCCTTGTATGAAACAACAGACTGGGTTAGAATCGGAGTAAATGAAGATGGAAAGGAAGTAAATGATATCAGTGTACTGCCTAGCACAGAAATATTTGCATCATCCAATGAAGAGTTTGGTGCTAACGAGTATACTTTTGAAGACTCTTCAAACAAAATATTCACTTATGAAGGTGAACATACTGACGCTGTAACTTGTCTCGACCATACTCCAGATGGTAATTATCTAATTACAGGAAGTGCTGATGGCTCAGTTGTTATTTGGAATAGAACAAATCAAAACGTCGCAGAATTTCAAGGTAATCCCCTTATTTGGCCTACCGAATTCCAGATTACTGATTGTGCTGTTTCCCCCGATGGCTCACTATTTGCCTGGACTGCTAACACCCTATTGCAAGTTCGGACAATTCCTGAGGGGAATTATGTTACTTCTATCGTTCTAGGGGGGTATGCCGAACAACTTGAGTGGAGCCGTTCTGCTGATGAACTTTGGATACTCACTCAATCTTCATCAGCTCAAATTCTAGTTTTGGATACAAATAACTTTGATGCAGTAAATAATTTTGATATGGGTCACAGAGTAGCTGAATTTGCTCTTTCACCTGTTGAGGACGAGTTTGTGGCCAGTTCTAACTCTGCCCACTTAACTGTATTTAGGAAGAATCAATGGGCTCCTTATGCCGGAATGGTTGGTTTAGATTCAGATGGCGATGGCACCCCAAATAATTATGACAGCGATGACGATGGTGATGGTGTTGGAGATGATTATGAATTCGTCTGCTCTGAAGGTAGTGAATGTTCGTTGCACCCTGACCCCTCATTAGTTCGACAGATTTCAATATCTATTTCAGACAACAAAATTACCATATTGGATAAACTTGAACTTAATTCTACCCAAAGTTCCCCTATTAGGGAATTAGCTGCCGCTACTGTCACTACAGATGGTTTAGTTGATGAGGGTGAGGCACTAAAAATACAGAATATGTTGTGTAGTGGTACAGATAATAACGAAATTCTTTCTGATTGGCGAGATGCCATTCATCTCAATAATTCAGTCTACGTTTCAGGTACTGTACGATGCGATGCTAAGATGGGACTTTCAGGAACAGAAAAATTCGATTCAAAAACACGTATTCAATTAAGATGGTTTGTAGAAATAGTTCTTTCAAATCAAGTCCAACGCCCTTTGACCATAACCTTTGACCCCTCAATCTCTGCTCCAAAGCATACCGTTTCTCAGATCGTTCCCAACTCACCGTTCTCACTGACAATTACTCATGATAACAATGGTGTGCATTATGATTTCCCTCTCTATGAAGTTGATGCTGTAATAGAAATTAATATTGATGATTTACCCGAACCAAGCCCNACTNTAGTTGATTTAGCGGTTAATTGGTTATTGGAAAATTACTGGATTCCCCTCATAACTACTCTGTTTTTGGTTGGTTTTACATTAATTGTAGTAAGAAGGCGTAACCGGATTTTATTTGATTATGAAGATGATGAGGAAGTAGTTACAACTAGAAGAACATCAACTAGGCGCCAACAACCCAGAGGGCCGCCTGTACAACGTGATGAGTTTAGGCCGCAGCCTAAGGCTAGACCTCAACCAACATCTCACCCTCAAGATAGCACCTCTACAACGGGTCGCCCTCAACCAATCCANCCCTCTTATGTAGCCAAAAAGAGAAAGGTGAAGCGTGAAACTAAACCCCAAGATAGACCAGTGAAAAAGGTTAGGAGCACTGAAACACTAATCGATGATGACCCAGTAGTAGAGGATTTGGACAATGAAGCGCATGACTCCCAGCCGGATTTACGCGTAGATGGGAATATGATGAAAGATATTGCCAAGCANGTATCAGCTGAGAATCAGGTCAATGAATCTGATGTTGATGATGATGCGGACTCTTTTGTAGAGGATGCTATGAAAGCGGCATTAACAAAAATCACAGATGCAGAACCACCTATTGATGGCGGCGGTAGTGACACTAAGAAATCCGATGCGAATAAGAAGAGGCGCAAGGTAAAGCGACGAAAGAAGTAATTACACATCAAGCCAATTAATTGGTAAATCCATTTCACAAACATCTTGAAGAAATAATTCCAATCCATTTACTGCAGTGTCATCAAGAATATTAGTGACCTCAGAAAAATACTGCTTTACTCTATCATTACTAAATCCACTTCTATTTGATGTTGAAATNATGACGTCTTCTTTGAATGTCATGTCTTCATTGAAGTTACGGGCATTAGATAACAGATCTTTGTGCGCTCTCCTCAATATTTCCTTATCAGAATCAATGGGCGCCGCAAATACTGCAAATACCATAGGTAAACCCGTAATATTCTTCCATTCAGCACCTAAATCGAGTTTGACTAGTTCGGGATGTCTGTGAGCCTCATCTAGTGCGCGGTCACCAATCAATAATGCTGCATCACATTGGTTTAACATGTGGTCTAAATCGGGCCCCATCTCTGTTGCTTTTGGATCAAGCCCATGGTGTTCTAATATATACATCACAAGTTTACGCGATGTAGAAGAATCAGTGGGTAGAGCAATGTCACGAATACTATCTAATTCCCTTTTACTGAATAGAAGAACGCTACCTACGTTACCGTCAGATGCAATACCTATATTGGGTAATAACATCAGTTCAGAGTGATGTTTAGCATAATCAGCAGCAGGGATTGGCGCTACTAGGCAGTCCTTCCGTAGTAGATGACCAGTTAACCATGCAGGGGGGGCNGGNANTANGTCCCAATCATTAGGTAAACCGTGGAANAGNGGGTCGCAATTNACNAAGGAGACCCTCCCTAGTACATTTGACCAGTTTGACATATATTTCACCTCTAACTATGGGCTAGTGGCAGACCCCTGTTGTCTGAAGGAGGTTGCCTCCCATATATACTGAATATTGTATAGTTGGTATTTCTTTCCACAGGGATTCCTCCTACCCCTTCAATGAGTTTAGCCAGATCATCATCAAATTGATTAAGAGGGGTAGAAGAACCGGCAAGATGCATTATTTCTTCGTTACCTACTGTGCCATCAATATCATCTGCTCCATGTAACAGTGCGAGGGCTCCGATATTATCGCCTAGATTCATCCTATACGACTTAATATGGGGGATATTGTCAAGCATGATTCTAGAAATAGCGATGGTTCTAAGAATCTCATTTGCTGTTGCCAACTGAGCTTCAGGAAGTCTTGATTTATCTGGTAAGAAGGGGTAGGGTACAAAACATTGGAACCCATTTGTTTTATCTTGTAAGGCTCTCAATTTATCGAGATGAATCAACCTTTGTCTAATTGTCTCAACTGTGCCAAACAACATGGTACAATTAGTAGGTATACCTAACTCATGTGCTGATTGGTGTATGGCTAAGTATTCAGAACTGGATTCCTTCCCTTTGCAAATAATTTCTCTTACATCATCAACCAATATTTCTGCTCCCCCACCAGGGATGGTATCAAGACCTGCCAACTTTAATCTCTTCAATACTTCTTTAATGGTCAAATCAGAAAGGGAGGCTAAATGTTGGATTTCAACAGCGGTCAATGCCTTGATACTAATATCTGGGTACTTATTCTTAGTTGCTCTGAACAATGACTCGTAATGTTCAATGGTCCATTCATGGTGTAACCCCCCTACAGAATGAACTTCAGTAATTAGTTCAGAAAATGGCTCGATTCGAGTCATATATTCGTCGACTGATAGAGAATATGAATCGTCAGCCTTTGGGCCCCTTCGAAAAGCACAGAACCTACATGCTAGTACACAGACATTCGTATGATTGATGTGTAAATTTCTGTTGAAGAAGATATTATGATCGTATCTAGCTAGTTTAATGACATGAGCCACACGACCCAAGGTAGGTAGGTCACACTCATCGTGAAGTGTTAGTGCTTGATCAATGGAAATTCTATCGCCCTTGAGGGCTTTCTTGATAATTTGTGTTACGCTACTTGATAATTTAGGATTTAGTAAAACGTTGGCCGAAATATTGTTTTTCCATTCAATGTTTTGACCAGCATCCATTATTGTACTAGTCCAACCATCAGGTGAGTTGCTAGTCATTGTTCTCGCCTCTATGCTGCACCCTAGTTATGTCTCTCAATTGTCATATATTCTTTCGTCGTATCTTGAACATAATTTTCCTAAATTCTTCAATCCAAAAGACACCTGAAGCTACAATAAACACCATAATCCAATCAGACAATTTCAAGGGGATAGTTGAAAGAAAACTACCGAATGTAATACCTAATAATGGAACAATAGCATTTGAATTTTGTACAATTAAAACTAGAGAGAATAAACTAATGATGAATGAAGCGCTAATGAATATATTTCTGAATAAACCAAGTTCAAATGCGGATTTATCAATGCTACGGCAATTAACTACATTGAATAATTGAAACATTATGAATGCAGCAAAGGCAACAGTTCTAGCATGATCAAATTTCGACTTTGAATAATCNTCCCATGCAACTTCATCACAAACACCCTGTGAATCAAATAGATCTGGTGATGAATCTTGTGTCACTCCATGGCACGATTCCCCAGTTAACAGACCACCCCCGGCCAAGGAGAAAATTGCAAGAGTACCAATTGCCATAACAAGGCCAAGGAAGCCAATGAGGCGTTTGTCAGAACTGTTTGGTAGAGGCTCCCGCAAGGCGCGTGGTGGTTCATCCATCACATCGCCATGTCTTTTCTCAATTCCCAAAGCTAACGCAGGTGGCCCATCCATGAGGATATTGATTACTAGAAGTTGGGTTGCAGTCATGGGTAATTTCCAACCCATAATGAATGTAGCAATAATTATGAGAAGAACAGCGGCAACATTAGTAGAAATTTGATATCTCACAAAATTTCTGATGTTTAGATAAATTTTCCTACCTTCTTCAATAGAGTCAACAATAGTTGAAAAATTATCATCCTTCAATACCATATCAGCAGCGTCTCGGGCAACATCAGTGCCAGCAATACCCATTGCAATTCCAATGTTAGCCTGTGATAATGCTGGAGCATCATTATCTCCATCCCCAGTCATTGCAACTACATGCCCAGCCTTTTGTAATCGTGTGACGATACGTAACTTTTGATCAGGTGTTACACGCGAGAACATGACAATCTTGTCAATCCGTTCATCTAATTCCTCGTCTGTTAATTCATGAAGTTGTTTCCCAGTCACAAATTGTGAATCATCTTGAATAATACCTATTTCCTTGCCAATGGCCATTGCGGTCATCTGTTGGTCACCAGTAATCATCATCACCTGCACACCTGCATCATGGCATTTTGAGATGGCATCTGTCACCTTGGCGCGTGGTGGATCCATTATTCCAACAAGACCTAAGAAAATGAGTCCTGATTCAACTGAGTCAACATCTTCCATGTTTTCCTCGCCACTAAGTGGGCGTGCTGTGAGGGCAATAACTCTCAGCGCCCTAGTAGCCATTTCCAAGTTGACTTTACCAATATTATTTCGATGCTTATCACTAATAGGTGTGATTCGGCCATTTTCAACAACATGAGANATTCTAGAAAGGTAGGGGCCAATTGCACCTTTAGAAAATACCCATCTCTCCCCATCGAATTCATGAATAGTTGTCATTCTCTTCCTAATTCTATCAAAAGTGAATTCCCTGAAACGAGGATGTTTTCTTCTGAAAGTATCAACTGATTCCATCATTTTCCATCCAAAAACAGCACATGCGCTATCAGTAGGATTACCTATGGCCTTCCAGTTGTTTTCAATTTCACGGATATTGCTATTTTGACATAACAGAGTACATGCTGTGGCTAATTTGAATCCTTTATCAACTTTCAATGTGGCCATTTGAGATTCACTGATTTCTTCGCCATCAATCTTCAGAACGCCGTAGGTGGGATCAAAACCACTACCAGTAACAGTGTATATCTCATCGCCACAGTAGAATGACCTAACAGACATCTCATTACGTGTGAGTGTNCCTGTTTTATCTGTACAAATAATAGTTGAAGAACCAAGAGTTTCAACAACCTTCATACGAGAAATAATAGCATTTTTTGCNGACATATTTTGCATACCTAAAGCTAACGTAATGACTAGGATAATGGGTAATCCTTCTGGAACGATTGCTACGAAAAGGGCAACTGCAATGAGGAATTGCTCTGCAACGACAACTTTCAATCCAGCCATATCAGTTCCTTCAATTAAGGCTATGATAATTTCAAAACCAACCAAGGAGACAGCAGTAATTATAGCAATTAAGCCAAGAAACTTCCCTAATGATTCCAACTTAATTTCTAATGGTGTTTTCGGAGTGTCAACTTCGGATAGTCCAGATGCAATATCGCCCAATTTAGTTGTCATGCCNGTCTTAACTACNACACCCAGTCCGCGACCAGATGATACTACAGTACCCATGAAGGCAATGTTGGTCATTTCTTGCAAGATGGAATTCATTGAACAAACTTCTANNTCTTTGTAGACGACATCGGANTCGCCAGTGAGAGAAGATTCATCAATGGCTAGTTGATGCACTTCTAGTAACCTAATGTCAGCAGGTACATTGAGACCTTCCTCTAACCAAACAACGTCACCAGGGACTAATTCCTCAGTAGATAACCGATGTTCCATGCCATCTCTTAGAACAATGCAGTGACTAACTANTAACTTCTTCAGAGAATCCATTGCTTCCTCGGCTTTCCTCTCTTGTATGTAGGAAAAAATAGCGTTTAGAGACAAAGCAATNACAATGAAAATTGGTGTACCGAGATCTTTTCGGTCNATCAAAAATGTTATGGTNGCGGCAATCATCAATAGATAGACCATNGGATCTCGAAATTGATCGATTAATTTGAGTAGGGGGTGCCTAGGTACTTTGCCTTTCAATTTATTGAACCCATACTTTTCTACGCGCACACCAACTTCGTCGGTTGACAAACCATGGGTGGAGGTGTTTAATTCATTGAATATCTCTTCAATTTGAAGATTATGCCATAGCGGTTCGGGTGAACTGCTATGAAAATCAGNCTCTGAAGAAGAAGATGGCATACGCTCTCCCGTTCAAGGGGGGGCAGGCTCCTATTTGTAAGACGCGGGTTGTATAGTTTACAATTATTCAAGGGTAGTATTGAGAACCTGTAGTTCCTCCGCGTTACATGGGCGGGTTTGAGCCGTATGTGCCAGCATCCAAATCTTTGCCTGAATTGACTAAACGTGCTTTGATTTTAGGGATTATTCTTGGCGCACTAATGACAGCAGCTAACACATATCTNGGCCTGTATATTGGTATGACNGTATCAGCATCAATTCCTGCTGCAGTAATGTCTATGCTACTGTTGAGAATGTTCCGATTCAAAAATGTCAGTATACTTGAAAACAATGTTGTACAAACTATGACTTCTGCCGGTGAAAGTCTTGCTGCAGGAGTGATTTTTACTATGCCTGCACTANTAGTNATGGGTAGAGAAATGGATACTTTAACNACATTTATCGTAGCAGTTCTTGGGGGTGTGCTTGGAACTATATTTACTATAACACTGAGACGCGTATTCATAGTTGAGGAAGCACTACTTTATCCTGAAGGTATTGCTTGTGAGGAAGTATTGGTTGCCGGAGAAAAAGGTGGATCCCAACTTGTAGTTATTCTCTATGCTTTAGGNCTCGGTGCCNTATATGGTTGGATGGTNAAGGGTTTCCAATTGACTCAAACTAAATTCGAGCATGCCATTGATGTAGTGGGGGTGCGATTATATTCCTCATTAGATTACTCCCTATCNCTTATNGCNGTTGGNTGGATNGTNGGCCTCAATATNGCNTCNTACATCTTCTTTGGNGCNGTACTNGGNGTNTTCATATTNACNCCAATNTATGGNTTGACNTATGGTTGGCCNGTTGATGCNGATATTGCACANGGNTTCAAAACTCTNTGGGCNACNCATATNCGNTTTGTTGGNGTTGGATGTATGGTGGTTGGGGGATTATGGACTCTCATAGATATGAGAAAGACCATTGCACATGGTCTCAAGAAGGCTTTGAATTCCAATACAACAGATGAATTAGGAGATTTGAGTCGAACAGAACAAGATATTCCTATGAAGTATGCTTTCATCGTCTTAGGTGTTATTGCGTTTCTAACATTCCTCTTTTATTGGTGGAAAACAGGTTCATTTTTGCTTGCATTAGTTGGGGCTATATTCTTGGCAATTACAGCCTTCTTCTTTTCAGCGGTTGCAGGATATATTGCTGGAGTAGTTGGTTCATCGAACTCACCTGTTTCTGGAATGACAATTGCCACACTAATGGCCACCACTGTTGTAGTTTGGTTAGTAGGTGGTGTTATCCTAAACATGAGCCAAACGGATTTGATGTATGCAACTCTGATTATCGCCTCAGTCGTAGCAGTGAACGCTGCCATTGCTGGTGATGTAATGCAGGATCTGAAAACTGGGCATCTTGTTGGGGCAACCCCTTGGAAACAACAAATTGCTGAACTTATTGGTGTCCTTGTTGGAGCTGTTGTAGCACCATTTACTCTAACAATTCTAAATAGTGCATTTCGTATTACACCAACTTATTGTGCCGCAAATCCCCATCCTGTATCTGGTTGTTCAAATGTATTAGAAGCACCTCAGGCTGAAATTATTGGTACCCTTATTGAAGGAATGTTTGGAGGTTCTGTTAACACCCCAATGCTTGGTTTAGGAATCGTTGTTGCCGCACTTATTATCTGTTCTCGCTGGTATCTTGGTAAAAGTGGACCTAAATTACCAATTATGTCAATTGCAATTGGCATGTACCTCCCATTCTATCTCTCTGCCACTATTTTCTTGGGCGGTATTCTCAACTACCTAGTCACTCGAACTACACATTTGCGCGTAGATGGAACCCTAGCAGGTCAACCATCAGAAACCGCCATTAAATCTGGTAAAGAACTGGTTAGCAGAGGAACTCTACTATCAGCCGGTTTAATTGCTGGAGAAGCCCTAATGGGAGTTATTGTAGCTGTTTTCATCGTGTTAGCCTCATTACCATCATCGCCTTTACCTCCTCCAAATAATTGGATTCCATTCCTCGGAACTTTGGGTCCTTTCCTTTCGGCAATATTCTTCCTTTGGTTCTTTGGTGTATTTACCTGGCTGGTAACACGGAGTTTACCCGTTGGAAAGAATCCATTGTCACTATTGATTGATTGTGGTGCTGTAATATTAGATGGTGGAAGAAGATTAATTGCAAAAATTAAAACCGATTGAGTTCAAATTATTAGAATAGTATAGGAAATCATCAAAGGCTTACGCAAATGCAACGGGTTTGGGGACTATTGTTGATGACAAGTGGTGGAGACGGTGGTAGTAACCAAGAGGGCCTTAAAGAGTTAGAATCTACTGCTAAAAGATGTAGGCGTGAAATTGTCAAGATGACTCATCGAGCAAGTGCAGGCCACCCTGGTGGTTCTCTGTCTGCGATAGATATTCTCGTTGCCCTATACAAAACTAGGCTGAATGTTGACCCTAAGAGGCCCAAAGATTCTGAAAGGGATCGCTTCATCATGAGTAAAGGACACGCGTCCCCAGCCATTTATGCAATTCTAAATGAAATGGGCTTTCTTTCTAAGGAAGATTTGTCCACTTACCGCGTCATGGGGGGGATTTGTCAAGGTCATGTCGATATGAAATGGACACCGGGTGTTGATTTTTCAGCAGGTAGCCTTGGAATGGGGCTGTCTTTTGGATTAGGTGTTGCACTTGCTGCTAGGATGGATGGTTCAGATAGAGCTGCATTTGTCATGCTGGGGGATGGCGAGTTACAAGAAGGGCAAATATGGGAGGCTGCAATGGCTGCTGTACACCATGAAGTGGGCAATCTGAAAGTTATTGTTGATAGAAATCGAATACAAAATGATGATTTCATGGATGTACAATTGAGACTATTCGATATCGCCGCAAAATGGGAAGGATTTGGTTGGGCTGTTAGGGAATGTGATGGCCATGATATGTCAGAAGTTGTTTCATCTATTCAATGGCTTGATACTATTACTGACCGGCCTGCTGTGATTGTCGCACACACTATCAAAGGCAAGGGTGTCTCTTTCATGGAAGATAACCCTGCCTTCCATGGGGCCGCACCCAATGATGAACAGTTAGCAATTGCTTTGGAGGAGTTGAAATGACTGTTGCTGCATCTAGAGATGGTTATGGCTCAGCCTTGCTAAAATTATCTGACGACCCACAAGTTGTTGTGATTGAGGCAGATCTAGGTAAATCTACTAAAAGTCAAATGTTTAGGAAAGAATTTCCAGAGAGAACCATTTCATTAGGTATTTCTGAGCAAAATATGATGCTTGTTTCTGCAGGTCTTGCCACTAGCGGATACAAACCATTCGCCTCAACCTTTGCAATATTCACTGAAAGAGGATTTGAGCAGGTTAGGAATGGGATTGCAAGGCCTAACATCCCAGTGCATATTTGCGGTAGCCACGGTGGCGTACATACCGGAACCGATGGCTCATCGGCGCAATCAATTGAGGATTTAGCAGTCTATCGAAGCCTACCAAACATGCTTGTTCTACACCCATCAGATGATTTGAGTACTGAATTTTTGACCATTCAACTTGCAAATATGAACTCTCCTTCATACACTCGCACGGCTAGAAATAAAACACCCCGGATATACAACTCAGATAATGTCAATCAACTAGAAATTGGCAAGGGAGTTACTCTCAGAACTGGTAATGATGTTGCAATTATCGCCTGCGGAGTCATGGTATCTAAGGCTCTTCAAGTCGCTGAATCTCTTTCAGAAGAGGGTATCAACGCTGCAGTCATTGATATGCACACAATCAAACCATTGGACGAAGAATTAATCTCTTCACTGGCAGATTCTTGTGGCTGTTTTGTAACAGTTGAAGACCATTCCATCATTGGTGGGCTTGGCGGCGCTGTAGCCGAATTTCTTTCTAGTAATTGTCCAAGGCCACTAGAACGAATAGGTGTAAAGGATCACTTTGGGGAATCTGGTGAGGGGGATGACTTGTTGGAGAAATATGGTATGGGGCCCACCCATATAGCAGAGGCTGCGCGTTCTGCAATTGCTAGAAAATAAACTATTATCACCGCCCTTTCAATCAATGCTTTCATGAGGAGTCAGTAATTGGCCTATCACGGAGGAGTTCCTATTAGCGACCAATCAGAGAAGTTGGAGATGTTGCTAGATGGGCAACTTGGCCCTGAAATTTTGGAAAAGGACCCTATTCTAGCTAAACTTGCTGAACGCATTTATGGAGAAGATTTTCTTGAGACAATGGGCCTATCTAGAGGTGAGTCAAAACGTGCCCTTTCAGAGACACTAAGTGAAGACTTAGAAGATGATATGATGATAGAAATAATTCCCACACTTGATATGGATTTAGAGCCTTTTGATCCACCAACTTTACCAGATTCCACTATTGAGAAATCTAGTCATAAATCCCTCCTACTCGCGGGTAGCGGAATATTGTTGATATCTATCCTCAATCTACTCGGACTCCTATCTTTCTTAGGGAGTTCCTGTTCCGGAGGTGGATGTCCTGCTAACGGTAATAATAAGATAAATTGGGCTAGTATAGGAAATCTAGACACGGGCTGGGGTTGGTCACCAACCCTTTTGGAAGGAGTAATTGGGATTCCAGACATTATCCTCTTGATTGCCTCTGTAATAATCTTGGGCCTTTGGTACTTCAAACGTTGAGTAATGTAAGGTACAAAGGTATCAATACATTCTAGCTAGATGTTGTCTTCTAGTGGTCTTCTTTCCAGTGACCACACATTCTTGAGGTGAATCGTAAGGGTTCATACTATCTCCAAGTATTGTCAATCCAGTTGTTTTTTCCAATATTTCTGCATCAGAATCATTTCCGTCAAAGGCAACTTCGTAAATGATAGCATCCTCAATTTCCTGCTCCAATGAATTTAATGGTTTAATCATAGTATTCATGGTGTTATTACAGCGCGATGACAATTCATCTGTGATTTCAGATAATTCGTTAGAAACAGCGGAAACAATTTCATCCAATGAAATAGGTGACTTGCCCCCTGTTCGGCGGGCAGCGAATGCAGTCCCATTCTCAATATCTCTAGGACCAATTTCAAGTCGAAGGGGGACACCTTTAATCTCCCAATCATAATATTTCTGACCAGGGCGAATATCACGATCATCTAGATAAGTTCGATAACCGGAACTCTTGAGTTTCTCTGATACCGCGTTCACGGTTTCCATCACAGCCTCACTCTTATGAGCGGCAACAGGCATTATGACTACCTGTATTGGAGCAGATTTTGGAGGGAAAATCAAACCGTGGTCATCACCGTGCGTTCCAACAACAGCCCCAAGCAACCTCTCAGACATACCGTAAGTTGTCTGGTGACAGTTCTTGCGCACCCCATTTTCATCCTCATAGGTCATATCGAAAGCGACTGCCCACTGGTCGCGGTAATGATGGCAAGACGCAACTTGTAGAGTACGCCCATTAGGCATGATAACATCTATGGCAATGGTATACCATGCACCTGGAAAAGTATCCCATACTGGCCTCTTTGAGACAATAACTGGTAAACATAAGTCAGTCATTATGTTATCAACAATCTCTAGATCCTCCTGAATCTGGGCAGTGGCAGCATCTTCATCCACATGGGCGGTATGAGCCTCAAAGAAGTGAATCTCACGAACACGAATGAATGAACGTGTCTGCTTTGTTTCATATCTGAAGGTGTTGACAATCTGGTAAGTCTTGAGAGGAAGGTCAGAATGGCTTCTTATCCACAATGGGAAAAGTGTGTACATCGCAGTTTCAGAGGTTGGGCGCAGGAACATGGGAATATCAAGTTCATTCTCACCGGCATGTTTCACCCAATAAACTTCTTTTTTGAATCCTTCAACCTCTTCATCGAACCTCATGTCAGAGGGATCGACTCCAGCCTCACGAGCTGATTTTAATCTAGCAACAAGTTTGTTCTCCTTTTCTAGTAAATCCTCAGGTATTAGCAGTGGAAAATTTACTTCTTCATGCCCTGTTCTCTCCATTTCAGAATGTGTTAAGGCATCAATATTCTTCATTGCCTTCCAACCATATGGTCTCCAAACATCCATACCTTTGATTGGATATCGCTTGTCAACAAGGTCAGCAATTTCTACTATAGCAGGATACCAAGCACTGAAGTCGCTCTTAGGCGGGATACCCCGCTTAGCCTTGTCATGTCCTCCCATGATGTCACACGCCCCCCCATACCGCTTGAATACTATGCTGCCGCAGTTGCTTTGAATTGCTGCATTGGTTTGAATATCCCTAATAATGAAGCAAATAACCATGCCACCTCCAACACAACAAAAGCCCATTCGCCAGTATGCATTGCTCTTATCCCTAGTATTCCTGAACCAATTGCCATTAGAAGAAGATACCTAATACCTCTGCTATTCAATATTCCCCGTGTCTCTAATACAAATGCCCCCAATATACAACACATACCAATATATGAGCCGTAGTAGGTGATTGGTTCTAAAGATTCGAAAGCAATTACAGTTCCAGTCATCCTATGTGCGGCATATTTCCTTCTCAATAATCATTGCCAAGGCGAGGTTGTCTTGTAGTGGTGTTACTTCACCCTTTTTGTCAACCCAGAAGGCTCGAGGCACTCTATCATTCAAAGATTCAAGGTGGTTAGCAATAACACCATCGAGTTGATATTTATCTAACATTTCTGAGGCAGAAGCAAATAGTTGAGCATCATCATAATTGGATTCAAGTTTGAAACCAATTCTAGTAGCCCCTTCACAGTAATTAGTCAATTCTTCAATATGCTTCTTTGAAGGAACCAAGTTGATTGACCAGTTTTTGTTACCTGACTTTACTTTCTCATTACTGACTTCATTAGTTACATAATCCAACACTGCAGCACAATGTATCCATGAATCTGGAGCATTTTGGCTTTTTGCAATGGTTAGTAATGAATCTAACATTTCCACAGGATCGCTACGATATATGTTATTTGTCAAAAATGTAGGTGGAGAGACGGTAGTTTCACCGTGTACAACCTTAACATCATGCCCCATTCTATAGAGATATTCTGAAACTGCCCATCCTGTTTTTCCAGATGACGTGTTCTGT
>NYYK01000050.1 GCA_002685895.1 Methanobacteriota archaeon | reverse complement strand
CAGATTCACAGGCAACTAAGTGGTTGATGGAGCAAGGAATCACTGTTGCNGGAGATACTATTGTTGAGGGCNNGAATGATGAAGANACAAGTGATGCTCTNATTGCTTTAACTNGAGANTATACTGAAAANAGAGGAAAATATGATTGGGAAATCGATGGCATTGTTTTCAAACTTGATAATTTTGCAAAACGGAAATTGCTTGGGATGACCGCACATCANCCNCGATGGGCNTTGGCGTGGAAGTTCCCTCCNGATGAGGCTACGNCCGTTCTGATGGGTGTTAGNTGGCANACTGGCCGNACNGGNGCAGTTACTCCGGTGGCGCTCGTTGCCCCTGTGGTTGTGTCCGGTGTGACCGTAGAGAAGACCACATTACACAATGCCGGAGAAGTAGAGAGGTTGGGGATCAAGATAGGTGACAAAGTGCGTGTAGTTAGGCGCGGCGATGTGATTCCCAAAGTCATTGAGAGTNTAGGGCCNGCTGTTAAGTCAGATTTAGCCGGTAGAAAGCATGCTGATGGCGAGCCTTTTACTGGCGAATTGCCAAAACCCTCTGAAATAGAAATTCAGAGNCATTGNCCNCGTTGTGAAGNAGAGNTGGTGGTTGATGGAGCCTTTCTCAAATGCCTGAATCTCTCATGTGGAGCGCGTCATGTGCGCACCCTCACCTATTGGTGCAAGGCTCTTGAAATGGATGGAATTGGTGATAAATTAGCTGAACAGTTGTCAGAATCGGGATTNGTTGATTCNATTGCAGATCTATATTCNCTGTCATTTGAAAAGTTGCTCACGCTAGAGCGAATGGCNGAGAAGTCAGCAAACAACGTGTTAGCGGAGATTCAAAGAACCAAGGAGATGAATCTAACTCTCTTCCTTTCAGCATTAGGATTGCCTGGTATAGGGCCTGAATTGGCTGAGGCAGTTGCAGAGAATGTTTGCTCACTTGACAAATTAATGCAACTTGTATCTGAACGCAATGATGAATGTGATGTAGATGAAAATGATAAACCAAANAAGTACAATAGTGCTATTTCAGGTTTAATAGAAATTGAAGGGGTTGGTGCAACCGTTGCAGAACAGTTACTCAATGGTCTTGCTGAGAGGGAAGATTTAGTAAACAAATTAAATGAATTACTGACTATCACAGACGTAGAGAAAAGAGAGGCAACGGGCTCTCTAATAGGTCTAACATTCTGCTTGACTGGTAGTCTGAGCAGGCCNCGAAAGGAGGTTGAGTTGCAAATNAAGGCTGCTGGGGGTAAAACCACCACTTCAGTATCNGGGAAGTTAGATTATTTATTGGCAGGTGAAAATGCGGGTTCAAAACTTGAGAAGGCAAACAGGCTCGGTGTCAAAGTATTGAATGAGGATGAATTGGCTGAAATGATAGGAGATAGTGAAGTAGCGGATGATTCAGAAATCTTACCAGTCACAAAACAAGAGTCAGTAGTTGTTGAGGAAGAGTCAACAGATGAAAAAGCNCCCGNCCGTCATCAGACTTCATTAGGTGATTTTAGTTAAATCATCAGCCGTAGAGCATTGCAGATGTGTCACCATCTTCACCTCTCTCTTCACTTGCAGAGAGTTGATGGCTCAACATAGCCTTAATCTGTTCTTCAATTCTAACAGCTTCTTCCAATAGTGGTTCAGGGTCTAGGTGAACTGCTGGGAATAACAAGTCTAGTTTTTCGATGATTCTAGCAGCAGCTCTCGCATCTGGAATTCCCGGATTCGCTTCAGCCAATATTGCACAGAGGTCAATACCTCTTCTTCTTCCTTCACCCATCATCACTCCAGTCATTCCGCCAACAACACCATGTTTTAGGAGTGGAATTCCCATTTCGATTAACCGATTTCGGTTTGCTTCAATCGCTCCAATTCCAAGCAGGGTTTCGTCAGTATCATCATCGTCAACTAATTCGTGGGGTGATTCAACACCATGAGCGAANGCATCAATTAGAATACCAGTATTGATTTTCGCATTCTTGCTCCATTCAAATAATGCTTCAGTCAGTGGTAAAGCAAGCCGGCCATGTACCTGAATGTCAGATAATACAACAATTAATTTGTCACATCCATCAACATTACACTGTGGTTCACCCGCATAGAATCTAATTGGAGGCAATGGTTCTCCATTTTGTACTAGGCAAACTGCAGGTAGCCTTGAATCACGAACACCCCCAACAAATTGCAATTCAAGATGTTCAACAAGATAGTGGGCGACAATGTTTGAAACCATACTCACAGTTGGAAAACAGGAAACCACGATTGCTCCCTCTGTATCGATGCTTTCATCAAATTTGACGAGCGGTGCGCCATCCATGTACAACCGGTTAGCGTCGATGCCATTAATGGTTGGGGCGCTTTGCAGTTGGCTAGAAGCGACCACTGGGCGCAAGGGGAATTGAGTATGGCTAGCAGTCAGTGGACCCATTCTTTATCTCCTTCATCNTGGAATAATTTTGAGGCATGCCCACGTAAATTTTGGCTTTCACGTCAACGTTTACCTCGCAAGGCAGGAATGGCAGCATCCTTGGGAACTGCTGTTCACGATTCAGTTGAGGATTTGTGTAATCTCGATCTTGAAGGCAGAGACGATGATGAATTAAATTGGCTTCCAACCACAGCGAAATCAATTCTGACACGACAATGGGAGGATGAGAGAGAGAAATTCTTCAACACCCCCCGCCACCCAAAATGGAAGGAAGAAGATTTTGAAGGGGCACAGAAACAACTTATTGGGGCGTTGAACATTTTATTCAAAAAGGCAGGTTTCAAACAGGTATCACTATCTTCAGTTACTGTTGCTCAGTGGAAAGATATCCAAGAAATGGTACTAGCTGCAGAAGGAACACTCCGCTCATCCTGTGGTCGATTGATGGGCAGACTCGATTTGCTAATTGCTGATCGAGATGAAGAAGGAAACACAGTNGGTTGGATAGTTGCTGATCTCAAGACTGGCAAACCACCNGATGGAGAGGTATACGATACAGTNAGCCGCCAACTCAGACTTTACCGTGATTTACTAATTGCGAATAATCCTAACCACCCAAAGATAACCGCTGAAGGTTGGTATTCCAAGAATTCTTCAGTTTATGTGGCTGAAGGGCCGAATGTGATTGACGACGCAATGGCTGCGTGGGAAGCAACCCAACTTACTCCCGAACCATTTGATGCCACTCCTAGTAACGAGGCTTGCGGTTTCTGTGAATGGAAGGCATGGTGTCCATCATGGCCGGTGGCTAGAGCACGCGGAGAAATGGAACCGTACGGAACTTTCCGTGATTATGTAGTAAAAATAGTCAATCTTGATGATGATTGTTCTGTGGGGCTTATCGAGATAATGGGTCCAGAGGGTGAAAATGGTAAGATGGGCTCAACTGGTCAAAGACATGGAGTGGTATTTGCAGGATATGCGCTTGAAAATATTCAGAAGTTGAATGACCTTGCCCCAGATTATGAAAATGAATTCTTCTTCTTTGGTAGCGTTAATGTTGGTAGTAAAACATGGAAAATGGGTGATTGGTGTGATGTTCTTCCTTGGTCTCCCTTGCTCCGTTCAACTCGAGATTTTTAGTTTCACGAATTGAGATGATNACGAATNCGTTCTCNATCATTNACTTGAAAGGGCCCGTTGGGTGAAAGCAACCAGTTGAGGTATCCAGCATCNATTGTTGCAAGTTGTTGTAGGGTTGTACCACGGTGGCGACCAAATACAATAATGAGNTCATTATCTGAAATGCGGATTTTTCCGTCAGTATCGAATGGATCTAAATCGTCATAACCTCGGCCTAAAGAGCCAGAATTNGAGNCATCACCACTAGCAAGCCAAGTTTGCAAATCTTCGAGTGGTCTACGGAAAGGTTTCGGCTCTGCTTCCATTATTTTCCATAATAGCAAAAGTGTGGCAGCAGCATCAGCCCCAGCATCGTGAGCGTTTTCTAATTTCACGCCAAATTTATCGCAAAGATATCCGAGTCCGTGAGGGCGGGGTAAGTTCAATTTTCGTGCTATTACGAGTGTGTCGATAATAGCCCTCGGCTGAGGAACAATCTTCCCAAACCTCAGATATTCATTACTGATGAATGGCCAATCAAATGCTTTCACGTTATGGCCAACAATGACAGCATCCGTGAANAACTCATCAAGTTGGTCAATATGTAGTCCAAAAGTATCTAGATGTTTGACATCTGAATCATGAATCCCGTGTACTCGAGTAGAGTCGGCAGGGATTGGGCGTTGAGGATTGACCAACGCTTCAAAGTGAATTGCAGAGCCATCGCAATCACTCCCTACAACAGCGAATTGAATGATTCTGTCATTCATCAACCCAAGACCAGTAGTCTCCAAATCAAAGCCGACAACGCGGCATCCAGCAAGGGGGTCATGTGCCATTGGTTGTGCGGGTGGGTGGGCCTTGTTTGAACTTGTGCAACTGAATCAGATATGGGTGAAGCCTATTGCTGAGAGCATCATCTGACAAACATGAGTTGGTTCCGCCGCCTCTTTTCTCGTTTTAGCGCGCCTGAAGAGAGAGAGATGTCTTTCGATGAACGAGAAGAAGAAGTTTCTAACCAACTTGCAGAAGATTATGCTAAGGACAAGGATGAGACACTGAGTGATGTTCTTTCAGAATTAGATGATGATACATTGCAGAAACCCAATGAAGAAACATCTGAAGTGCCAGTTGATTTTCATGTTGAACAAGCAGAGGCTGATGACCTATTAGTTGACACGCCTTTAGTTGATCATTACACTATGGCTAAAGGTGACGAGGTTGANCCAACTACTGCAGACCAACACCTTGTTGAAGCGAGTTCGGACGATGAAGAAATGAGTGGCTATGAGCAAGTTGATGTGCCAGTGATGGACGATGACATTGAATGGCAAACGAAATGAATTCTCCTCTCTCTTTTTCTCACAATGTCGTGACATCAATGCGTCACCCTGTTAAACAATGGTTTTCGCTCGCAGTTACATGGTAGGCGTAACGGGGCAGTCATTGGCTCGCTCTCGACTTCTCTCAATTCTATTGATTACGTCCCTATTTTTGTCAGGTTGCACGAATCCGATTGGCCCTCCAGAGCCCACTTCATCACTAACTGTCGATGTTGATCAAATCAACGCTGGCGAATCAATAAATTTTGACGCCCGCGAATCCTCAACCCCAGAAGCAACAGTAATTGTCCAATATTCATGGGATTTNGGAGATGGTTCAACTAGTACCACNACACAAGGATTGACNAACCACGTCTATACTATGCCTGGCACTTATGAGGTAACAGTTGAGGTATCAAATGACCAAGGTGGTGTTGACGAGAGTTCTTGGACAATTAATGTGAACGCTTACCCAGTAGTATCTCTTCTTGCTGCCCCGTTGGCTAGAGTGGGCGAATCAATCACACTTGATGCGTCTGCCTCTCAAGACCCAGAAGGTGGCATACTTACTTGGGTATGGGATTTGGATTTAGGTATAGATTCAGATAATGACGGTGATTCACGAAACGATGTAGATAACTCTCTCTCTTCTATCACTATGATGATGAACGAATCGGGTCAATTCGAGGGTTCTGTGACTGTAACAGATGACCGTGGTGCTAGTTCTACTGAAGCATTTCTAATCAACGTCAGTACCCGTACATGGCAGGTGACTTGGGAACAACAAAGGATTTCTGAGGATTGGAATGGATATTTAGAACAAGGCGAATCATGGGCTTTTTCACACATACCAGGTATTTCTGCTCGTCTTCTTGAGGTTAATGCGACGTTGACATTGAGTAATGACATTCTGCCACCTCAAGATAATTTCACACTTCGTTTGGCAGTTCCTTCAAGTGGTTGGAATGAAGAATCTCCAACCCGTCAAGAGAATATCACAAAACCACCAACGGCGTTTATTGAGCGAGATGGTATGAATCCAATTCCTCCNGAGACGAAGACTTTTCAGGCAGATTATGCAGATGATTTACTCGTCTTCCTACTCGATGACCCCACCGCAAGGTTTGGGATTGGAAATTGGACTTGGCAGATTACAGCAGACCAAGCAGACCCCGATCTTCCAATAGATGAATTAGATGACATAGATCCAGATGATGGAAATGATTGGCAATTAGAAGTAGAATTTGTCATTTTAATTCCACGGATTTCAGAAGTTTTCGCTTGAGGCACTAATGCGAACTTTCTAACACCGAAGGGTAGTGGCCCACTTCGGTAGAGATGGTATCATCGATAGACATTACCAAGATTGGCGTAAAAGATAAGGTTGTTATCGACCTTAAAGTAGGGATGGATAGTCCGGATGATTATCAGTTCCAGCCACGAGCTCATCTCGATGGAAACATAGTTAGAATCACTAATGAAGGATATGCTGATGAATTTACTAGCATGGAATTAGAAGATGAAGCGCTTGAAGCAGCAGAAAGAGACCGTTTTGTCGAGTTACGCATCAAGTTCGAGGTAAAGGGCATGCACGGTAAACTCAACCATATTCATCCAAATCCTAAAGATGGGAAGGGCAAAAAACTCGCAACCTCTAATTGGAAGACCGTTGTTCCCCTTCTGTGATGGGGTATCCCCGGGTATTCCCGCTCTTCTTTGATATGGGATGGGGAACATAACATAGTTGATGCAAGGTAATATAGGTAGTCAGAAGCAAGCAAGGCGCATGAGATTGAAGTCAGAAATACTTGATTATGTGAGTAATCATCCAAACTGTACAGCAGGTGAGATAGTAGCAGCACTTGCAAATGATCGCCGGATGAAAAATCATGGTTTAACTCCACGAAAGGTAGGATTCTTTATTCCAAGATACTGTAAAGAAATTCTCTGGAATCAGGACAGTTCTACTGGAAAGAGAGTTTATGCTCTACCTTGAATATTTTTCTCACGCTTTCGGTCATCTCTCCCCCTTCTTCTGTTTGGTGGCCGGGAGCAATTCCGGCGGAATTATAGCGGTTGGTTAGGTCGAGGGGTCGCTGGACCCATAGTGTAGCCTGGATATCACTGGGGCTTGCGGAGCCTCAAACCCGTGTTCGAATCGCGGTGGGTCCGCCAATTTTCGTTAATCAAAAGGTGATGATAATATCCTTTATCGAATATCCATCGGTTCATGGAAGTAACTAATTTCTTGAATAACGAATGGATTGAAAAGTTGAATGGATGGGTGCAGGGAACTATTCTGGGCGGTCTTTTCGCTTTGGTATTTTGGATTTACAACGAATCATCATTACCACTTGATGCCAATTGTACATGGCTTGCAAGTCCTGGAACGGATTTCCTTGCTTTCCTTGGCGCAGGACTCTGTCTTTGGAGAGGACGGGTACACAACGATTTCTTGGTTGCCGCATTTGGTGCTTGTGTTATTGTCATCCATGTCTGTCAAGTTGCTGTGGCGAAAAGTTTGTTCTAGATGACGAATAACTAGTTCCATAATGTAGTTTGATTGATAATCAAGTGGCTCTTCGGGAAGTTATGGTGGGTAGCCTTCCAGATGATGTATTGTCCGATGAGCCGGTGATGCCAGAAATACCTATCAAGCCCAACAACGCTATTCCGGTTACAATAGGTGTAATCGAAATAATTGGTGCAATTCTAATGATGTTACTTTCCCTATCAATGATACTTTCGTTGATGATGGTGGATACGTTGGTGGATCAAATGACGGATACTGATGCAACACAGTTTGAATTTATTATGGAATCAGGTCAATTTCATTTCAATATAGTGATGTTCTTTCTTAGTTCAATCACTTTATTTGTAGGTGGTGTTATGCTAATTAAGAAGCATTTCCGTGGCGTATATGTTAGTGCGGGAGGCGGTGCATTATTTGGTTTGACATTGATTATTGGAGAAATTTGGATGGTAGTATTAGCCAATAATAACGATGACGTATCTTATTCGTTTGGGCCATCAATTGCAATTAATGGATTATGTGCAATTCTTTGCTTCTTATTTCCATTAATCATTTTATTGTTGCCACAAGGTAAGGCAGCCCTTTCTCCTACTGTGTATTCAATAAATGAAGAGGAATGATTACTCGTTCTTTGC
>NYYK01000049.1 GCA_002685895.1 Methanobacteriota archaeon | reverse complement strand
CTTCCTTTCTGGATAGGTGAGCAATCTAATTTCATCTGGGATGATGCCCTCATCTACATGGTGATGACCGACCGATTCGTAGATGGTAACTCATCAAACAATGGTGCTGCTACAACCGCCGCTCAAGGTGCCGACTGGCAAGGTGGTGACTTCGCTGGAATCACACAGATGATTCAATCTGGCTACTTCGACGACCTAGGAGTCAATGCACTTTGGCTAACCCCATTCAATACCGCTGCGAATGGAACTGGAGTTGCAGGTGATGGACAACATGAGGTATCGGCCTATCACGGCTATTGGCCAATAGAACCTAGAGGTGTGGATGCCCGACTTGGAACTGAAGCAGAGTTGGAAGAACTAATCTCCACGGCACACGAACACGGTATTCGAGTAATGGGTGATTTCGTGGTCAACCATGTTCACGAGGACCATCCTTACTACACCAACAATCCAGATTGGTTCAACCAAGGTTGTCTTTGTGGCACAGAGAATTGTGGCTGGACTGAACATCGTCTAGATTGTCTATTCCGCTCTTACATGCCAGACATCAACTGGAAGAATCGAGATGCTTCTGAACAGATGATTGCAGACGGCCTCTGGTGGCTTGAACGGTTCGATTTGGATGGAGCACGAATTGATGCTGTCAAACATGTGGATGACTTGGCTATCTACAATTTTGGAACTCAAGTAAAGGAACGATTTGAAACAATGGGGACTGACTACTATCTCAAAGGTGAGACTGCAATGGGTTGGGCTGGACACAGTCTAGTTGACAATCAAGACGAATATGGCATGATTAACCGCTACATGGATGAAAATGGGCTTGATGGCCAAGCTGATTTTGTTCTTTATCACGCGGTTGTTGACAATGTGTTTACTTCAGGGAATATGGATTACGCGCATCTAGATTATTGGACTGCTAGAAGTCAGGATCAATATTCCAATGGCTCAACAATGGTGCCGTTTGTAGGAAGTCACGACGTTCCTAGATTCACTAGTCGTGCAGACTCTGGAACTAATGATGAATGGAACCAGTGGCAAGAAGCTGGATTGCCGGGGCAACCGGGAAATGACTTGCCTTACCAAGCAGCACTTCAAGCATATGCTTGGTTACTGACTACACCAGGTGCGCCTCTAATTTACCAAGGAGATGAATACGGAGAATTTGGTGGAGCCGACCCAGATAATCGCCACATGTGGAGAAATAATTCTAACATTAATAGTAGAGAATTTGCATTAATGGAGAACATTAGCGCTATTGCTCAACTAAGAAAGGATTCAGATGCCCTAAGACGAGGCTCATATGAATCACTAACAAACAGTACAGATACTATTGCTTGGTCCATGACAATATCATCTGATCAAGCTGTTGTGGCCATGAATAGAGGAGAAAATTCTGCTGGTTTTGACCTTGAATTAAATTGGTTAGCAAATGATTCCCTAAATGAAATAGTAATGGATGAAAATCATAGTTTTACTCTAGGTCCACATGCTGTAGCCATATTCTTGCAACCTCATGATAACAATTCGAGTCCGATTCAAGGTTGTACGAACTCAAGTGCAACTAACTACAATCCACTTGCAGAAGTTGATGATGGCTCTTGTCAATATTCTTCACCCCCTGTCGAAGGTTGTACTAACTCAAGTGCAACAAATTACAATCCATTAGCAGAAATTGATGATGGCTCTTGTCAATATCCTTCACCCCCTGTTGAAGGATGTACTAACTCAAGTGCTACAAATTACAATCCACTAGCAGAAGTAGATAATGGCACATGTGAATATAATAATCCAAGCCCAAATAACAACTCTAACAATAACACAGGTAATCAAACCGGTAACCAAACTGGCAACAATACCAGCAACAATACCAACAATAATACCGGTAATAACCAAACTGGTGAAACACCTGATGAAGAAGAGATGGTTACTTGTGATGCGTGCTGTGGTGAAACAGTAGAGGTTTCAGTATCAATTGGCTGTAATGCAATAGATCCACTTGATTGTGACCCATGCAACCCTGTTGAAAATAATCAGGATTCAACAACTGAAACTGGAGAAGTTGCTAGTGGAAGTTTAGTTGTTTATGCCCTATTAATAATATTAGTAATTGCAATAATAGGGTTTGTTATGGTGTCAATTAGGCGCCCTTAAAAGAATTGTAAAAACGACGATAGTCGCTAATCATTCTAGCTCCCGTAAAGCGCGCACTAGTGCAAATAGCGGCCCTCATCATGTTAGCCCAGCGCTCATCCCCTTCTTCCCAAGTGGGTAATACTTCATTCTCAAGAATGGTGTAAAGTGCCTCTGCATCACGCTCATCGTCACGTCCATCTTCAGATCCACCTATCCCCCAACCGTTGACGCCATGCTCACAAGCTTCAGGCCACCAGCCATCCATTATCGATAGATTGGGCACTCCGTTCATCGCCGCCTTCATACCGCTGGTTCCTGATGCTTCCATAGGCCTAACTGGATTGTTCAACCAGATATCAACACCTGCTGTCATTGCTAGGCCTGTGGCCATTGAATAATCTTCAAGAAACGCAACAGGAATTTCGTCAGCGACTTGTTTGGCTCCGGTAAAGATGTCGCGGATGAGTTGTTTTCCACCCTCATCACGAGGGTGAGCCTTTCCAGCGAATACAAACTGAATCTTGTCCCCACCAATTGCACACAATCTCTCAAGATTACTGAATATTAAATTGGCTCGCTTGTAAGTAGCAAACCTTCGTGCAAAGCCAATGGTCAAACGTGACTCCTCCATCTTAATTCCTGTACTAGCGTAAACAAGTTCTCGCAATACTCCTCTGGCTTGACTGCGTACTGAAATCAATGCTTCATCTGGTATTTTACCGGCGTGTGCGAGAATAGTGGGGTCATCTCGCCAACCTGAAAGATACTTGTCATATATTTGCGCTAATGGAAGTGATATCCAAGTTATATGGTGAACTCCATTGGTAATTGGTTCAATATGGGTTCCTTCAAACATTGATGATGCTACCCACGCATTGAGATTTGATACAGCATTGACGTTGCCGGCCAATGCTATTCCAAGATGGCTCATTGAACAGTGATCCTCGCCACCAAGTTGACGATAATCTTCAGGAAGAAGGTCTTGGAGGACCTCTTCTACATCTTGCCATGAAAAACGGTCATGCCCTGCTGGAACGGGAGTATGTGTAGTGAAAAGAGAACGATTGGACAACTCTTCTCGGCTCCATCCTTGTCTCAACATCTCAAGCATAGCGAAAGTGCAATGTCCTTCGTTGAGATGTAATCCTGTAATTTCATGTCCAAGTTTTTGCAAGGCGTGGACCCCACCAACACCAAGCAGATATTCTTGACGAAGTCTAGTAGCATCATCACCACCATACAATCTATTTCCCAAAGATGAGTGTTCTAGAGAATTTTCAGGATGACGCGTGTCCAAGAAATATGTTGGTACCCCTTTGATTCGATACAACCATATCTTCGAATGCAATACTCCACCATCGAGTGGAAGTGAAATCTCAACGCCAGTATCACAGAGATACTCATCCGGGTCGATTTCACCATATGTCTCAGTCTGNTTTCCATCTCNATCCAAATGCTGNCGNCCNTATCCTTCACGATAAAGCAGGCTTACTGCAGCCAAATCAANACCGGCGTCAGCGGCAGATTTGATGTGATCTCCAGCAAGAACTCCTAGACCCCCTGAATAGGTGTGAAGAGAGCTCTCAAAACCAACCTCGGCTGTGAAGTAGCCTACAATTCCCATCAAAGATGTCGAATCTGAAAGAGGTTATCATGTTCACCCTAAGTCTAATGATGGGATGCTTGCCAAATCTTCCCATTCAAAGTTCCATTTCCAATTTCCTTCAGCGACACCAGGGGTATTCATTCTCGCATTTGAACCAAGATTCAGCAGGTCTTGAAGTGNNATNACTACCATCTCTGCATTCGNATTAAGGGCTAATTGAATCATGTCATTGACAACAATATTNTTGCTATTCGCTAGTTTTTGAATAATGGAAAGTGAATCTTCATTCAAACTATTCAACCACCCTTTTGTCGTATCATTATCGTGAGTTCCNGTATAGACGACCATATCTTCCTTGATGTTTGGAGGATAATGTGAGTTTGCTGACAAATTACCATCAAATCCGAATTGTAATACTGCCATTCCATCCAAGTGGTGTCGTTTTCGTAACTCTATTACTTCGGGTGGAATTATTCCTAGGTCTTCAGCAATTATTTTCGATGCATCACCTACTTCGTCGATAATCTGTTTGAGAATAGCGTCTCCTGGACCTTCCTGCCAAAACCCGTTTCTAGCATTTTCATCCTCTACAGGAATAGCCCATGCAGAATGGAAGCCTCGGAAATGATCTATGCGGACAATATCGAACAGGCGCAACATGCGAGACATTCGTTCTCTCCACCATNTGTAATCCTCAGCGTGGTGTTCATCCCAGCGATAGAGAACAGTACCCCATCGTTGACCATCTTCACTGAAATAATCTGGAGGAACACCTGCAACATAACTTGGTTGACCATCTTGTTCAAGTTGAAAGAGATGAGGATGTGCCCATACATCTGCAGAATCGTGTGCAACGAAAATTGGGATGTCGCCAATTAGTGAAACACCTCTTTCATTGGCATAATTTCGAAGTTCAAGCCAACCGCTTTGAAATCTCATTTGATTCGATATTTCTGGACCTATTTTCTCTTTCCATTCTGCCATTGCATCTGGGTGACGGTCTCTCAATTCTATCGGCCACTCTGTCCACGGTCTGTTTTCATGAGCCGCTCTGATTGTACTGAATAATGCCCAATCCTCAAGCCAATAGGACTCCTCATCCATGGAAATGTCACTACAATTTCCTACCAAATTATCCCAGCCCGCAAAGGCAGAGGAGGAGGCGTATGGGGAGCCATAGAAATCTGGAGGGGTGATTGGCAACATTTGCCATGCTGAAATATCAGCAGATTCGAGAAAGTCAACAAATTGCTTACCCGATTCTGTATTACTCAAAGGCAACGATGTGATATGGCAAAGCACACCGACCTTTCTTCTCATGTTTTGCTGTGGGGGGGGAAAACCTTTGAAGGTATCACTAGAGCAAATATCAGATGATGCGAAAGGCACTCTTCCTTTGCTGCATTTTTCTAATTCAAACTGGGTTTATTTTTGTCTCGGCTACCACCCCTGAGACCATTACTGTTGATGGGAGTTTAAGCGANTGGTCAAGCGAATCGGACATGGCAACTGATTCTAACAATGTCACTCTTTCAATGACTTGGGATGCACAAAATCTCTACCTCGCGTGGGAAGGAACTGATTGGAAGTCATCAAGCGAAGGAGCCGATTTATTTGTTTACATCAATACCAGCGAGGGTGGCTCTGTTCTCAGCAAAGATTGGAACTTTGCCCACACCCTGCCGTTCGCCGCTGACCACGGATTTGTGATGGAAAATGATAGTTACTTTCGCCACATCGAATATGATGGCTCTACTTGGGCTGAACAATCTACAACGGTCGAAGTTTATGCTGGTTGGGAAAACAACAANGTAACTGAAATTTCACTCCCTTGGAGCGCTCTAGGCTCTCCAACTTCGTTTGAGATAATGGCATATTCACAGTGGCAAGATGAAGGACATGTTTGGACATCTTTTCCAACAGAAAACCCTGCATCCTCGAACGGGGCTGAAACCTTCACACACTCTTGGCATGTGGAAAATGTGAACGATTCCGTCAATCCTTCGACCCTTCCTGTGGTTGAAACTGGTGGAGTCGAAAAGGTCTCAGATGCTCTTAATTTAGCAATTGTTTTCCACCAACATCAACCATATTACAAGAATAAACTAACCAATACATANGAGATGCCTTGGGTGAGAGTTCACTCGATGGCTGAATATGTTGATTCGCCAGGAATACTAGCNGANACTNACACTAAAGTTACCTACAATCTCGTACCCTCATTTGTCGAGCAGTTAATCGATTATCACAACAATGAGACTTTAGATGTCCACACTGATATCGCTAAGCGTTCATGGCCTCAAGGCGGATATCCAAATGCCACCACTCTAGAATTACACGTTATGCAATTTCAATCCTTTTGGAACAGTGGGTGGATCTACAATGTATCTGAAACCGGTGACCGGCAATCTTGGCTNTATCCCTCAAGTGCAAGATATTCACAACTCTACGACATGACTCTACACAATTTGAAGCCAAATACCATCATGGATGATGATTTACTTGCNCCCCAAGATTTTCTCGACCTCCAAGTCTTNTGGTACCTCTANCANTTCTCTCCCGATTATGTACAGGGGATGTACAACTCAAGCCACCNTAATCAAGGCNTNATTGACCTATTCATGCAGAATGGAAATTATACGCATGNAGATTTGATGTATGTCATCAATACTCAGCATCAAGACATGGGTAATGTCTTACCAATGTATAGTGAATTAGCTGCATCGGGACAAGTTGAACTGACCACTACCCCTTACTATCACCCTATCATGCCTCTGCTGATGATGGATGGATGGACGATGGAAGATGGNATCCATGTGAACAAGGATGCTTGGCCTGANGATGTNCAAAATCACTTGATTAACGGCATGAATTTGTTTGAGGAGGAATTAGGATTCCGNCCTGTTGGAATGTGGCCAAGCGAACAGGCTGTATCACCAGCTATGGTAGAGCCTGTTACTGATGTAGGCATAGAATGGATGGTGAGTGATGAAGAATTACTCAAGCAATCTACTGATTCAAATGGAGCATCCATCGATGTTCATGATGCTACCAACTTAGCGACTCCATGGGTTGCTACAGGTGCTGAAGGTGGAGAAGTNGCTGTCATCTTCCGNGATCGTGTCATCTCAGACCGAATCGCTTTCCAATATGGCTCAATGACTCCNGAAGCGGCAGTATCTGATTTCATCTCCTATATCGATAATATCAGACAAGAATTGCTTGATGNTGNANAAGACCCTTCAGAACATCTGCTTACTGTTGCTCTAGATGGAGAAAATTGGATGTTCATGTCTGAGTTTCAACATGCTGACAACGCNCGTCCATTCATGGANGAGTGGTACGGCAGACTNGCGACACACCCCACAATCGTCACAACGACTCCAAGTGAATTTCTTGACAAGAACACAACCTTACCACACATCCAGACCATTGGCACCGGCTCATGGATAGATGGGACCCTACGCACGTGGGCGGGCGAGGCAGAAGAAAGCCTAGCATGGCAGCGACTGGTTGAAGCGCGCCAAGCACTAGTTGACTTTGAAGCAACAAATCCTAATGATGCTGGATTAGATGCTGCATGGGAATCTCTCTACATAGCTGAAGGAAGTGACTGGTTTTGGTGGTACGGCTTAGACCAAGATAGTGGCTATGACGAGAACTGGGATGTCCTGTTCAAAGTTCATCTATCGAATATTTACAGAGCGATAAACTTGGAATTACCACCTTATTTGCAAGAATTATGGACTGGACCCGCTACTCCAATTAGTTCCTATGATGGGATAATTGAGCCCATGATAGACGGAATTGCCCTACCTGGTGAATGGGATGGGGCGGCAATGTATGATGCAGGTAGCAATGACAATTTATTGGACATTGAGTCATTCCATCTTGGTTATGATGCTTCAAGCGTCTATGTTCGAATAGACATTGGTAGTACTCCTACAGATTGGGAAACAATGGACCTAGCAGCCACGCCTGATGTGTCGATTTACTTCATGCAACCTAATGCAATCAATTTCAATGAGGTGCAGACTAATTTCAGAACTTATTATGGAAATCAAATCCTAGGCTTCCCAGCCAAGAACATGGTGTCGTTCAATTTTGATCAACTGAGAGAAGATGGAAAGGCAAAATATGACCTTTTCACCGCTCAGGGGAAGATTGGAGAAACAGAGCGATGGAATCTTGCTGGCCAATCTATTCTTGGTGGATGTGCCGTAGATGATGTCTTTGAGTTCCAGATTCCGTGGTCTGATCTAGGTCTTGCCCCACGATACTCCACACGCGTCAAGGTAGTCACCTCATGGGTGAACAGTACTACTTACGGGGATGGAATCGATGAGGAGATCGCTCCACCCGCTCCTGCTGAAATGATAATGCCGGACTTGGAGGAATGGGTAACTTTGCTGGACTTTGATGACCCGTTAGGTGATGAGAATGGGGATGGGACCTATGTATATCCGCTTGCAAGCGATTTTGCACCCGGCTCTGGCCTATTCGATGTAACCAATCTCAAAATCAGTCAAAGTTCATGGAATGCTCGCTTCGAGTTGACCTTTGCTGAGATGACTGATTATTGGGGCTTAACCAACGGTTTCAGCCATCAAATCGTGCAAATCTATGTTGACCAAGGTGATAACATCTGGGGCGAAACCGATACACTGGAGGGCGCCAACGTAGTGATTCATGATGACTGGGCGTGGGAGGTGGCAATCTCTGCCACGGGTGAGCCAGGGGCAGTAAAATCAGTAAATGCACAAACTGGAGAGACCAGCGCCAAAGGAATCGAAGTTTCTGGTGATGTAAACACGAAGACTGTCACAATCACTGTGTCAAAGACGGTAATAGGTGATGATGTACCAAATTACCGATTCGTTGTCATCGCCGGCTCACAAGACGGCTTTGGCCCAGGTAAATGGCGTGAGGTAGATGCTGAAGCAAAGACTTGGAGGCTTGGAGGAGGAGATGACCCTAATCCAAGTGATGGAATCGATTACGACCCTAATGTACTCGACATAGTGATGGAAGGAAACGGCCAAGCAGCAATGTTAGGCTCCTACAATGTATCAAACCAAGAGTACGCTGTCATTACCGGCATTGAACTGCCAGAGGTCGCACAACAAGTGTTCGGCGTTAGTGTATCCAGCATCACCACATCCTCAGCAATCTTCTCATGGTCGACAACCAAATCCGCCGATGGAGTCGTGACCTGTGATAACAACAATTTCACCACACCCATGATGCTCTACTCTCAGGCGCTGGAAGTTACAGGATTGGCTGCTGGGATGGCCTATACGTGCACCATCACTGTGAGTGATGCCCCATCGGTCTCAATCTCTTTCAACACTTCCAACGAAACCGACACCACGCCGCCAGACCTACTCAATCTCGCTGTAGAAGTCATTGAAGGTGGGTCACTGCGGGTCACTTGGTACACAAGCGAGATGGCAACGGAGTCAATCGAGGTAGCCGGCCAAACCTTCGCTGGAGACGCCATAGCCCTGCGCAAGAACCACGACATGACGATTGTCCCTTATCCTGAACTTACTGCACTAGAGACTTACACGCTGACCGTCACCATCTCGGATGCTTCGGGCAACTCAAACACCTCTAGTGTGGATTTCATAATTGAGGAAGAGGATGCTGCTTCACCATCACCTGACCCCAATTTCCCACCGGATCAATCCGAAGACGATTCTAGTGAAACAAAGAGCATCAGCGATTTGCTATCTGACCCAGTAGCCCAAATTGCACTACTTGTTGTGATTATTGCGTTATTGTTGGCCCTAATCCGAACACGGAAAAATGAATTTGATGATGATGAAAAATGGACATGATTTCGTTAATATCATAGTACATTAGTTGAAATATTAAGCCCTTAACCGGTCGCTTGGAGATTGATATGAGTCTTGTAGGAAATGAAGCACCCGATTTTACAGCAGCAGTGGTAACGGCAGATGGAGGATTCGATTCCTTCACTCTGTCAGAGCAGAGAGGAAAGTACGTGGTACTCTTCTTTTACCCTCTAGATTTCACCTTTGTCTGCCCATCAGAACTTCTTGCATTCAACCACCGTATGGACGAGTTCACAAAGCGTGGTGTTGAGGTTGTGGGATGTTCAGTCGATTCAGAGCACACTCACTGGGCATGGCGACAAACACCTGTTGAATCAGGAGGAATTGGTTCACTCAATTACTCACTCATTGCTGACTTAGACAAGGAAATCGCATACCAATACGATGTTCTGCACGAAGAAAAGGTCGCTCTACGTGGCTCTTTCTTGATTGACAAGGAAGGTGTTATTCAACACGCTGTCATCAACAACTTACCCCTTGGCCGCAATGTCGATGAGATGATTCGCATGGTTGATGCTTTGCAATTCCATGAGACACACGGAGAAGTGTGCCCCGCTGGATGGAATGCTGGTGATGAAGGAATGAAGGATACCCATGATGGGGTCGCTGAATACCTCTCAAAGAATGCTGACAATCTCTGAAACTCAGCGCTTTGCCAAATCTTGGCTGGGCTCGCTTTGAATCTGCTCTGAAGCTAGGCTTGGTAGTGGATGAAGAAAAGTTCTGCTTGCATCAACAATGAATCGTCCAGCAATTGCTTGACGACCAAGAATCAATCTGTGCCGCATGGCTGAGCGATTAACTAGGCAAATCTCCGCCTCAAATCGCTCACCACCTACTTCCAAAAATGTTCTGAAAGCTGGCCTCTCAGTCACCTTTCCACCTGTATCTTTGATTGTTCTGTAACCAATACACGGGGCTTTTCTCCACTTTGATTTTGCTCGCAACTTGAAGTGAATAATGTCACCCCTAGGTGACGATTTGAGATAGTATTCCTCAGCATGCAGGGCGCACGCTCTTGCTCCTGTGTCAAACTTGGTTCTAAGTCGACGCACACCTAGATCTGGGATTCTCACCCACTCTCGCCATCCAACCTGCCTCACAAGACCAACCTCTGCGGGGCTCGCCGCCCGCGCACCCTTTGAAAAGTATGCTATCAACTGACTTCACCGAAATATTGCCTATGTCAGCCGAAAAAGCCGTTTTAAAGAGGCAATTTGGCCGTACGAATAGGGGTAATGGTGAAATGGGGCGGGCTGCACCTAACCTATGATGGGCAAGTTGAGAATACCAAGCGGGTTGCTAATGGCAATGCTGTTTTTGATGGCTATTCCCGCATCAATCGCTGATGGCGGTGATACTACTATTATGCAACAAACTGGTGAGCAGCCAAGCCATGAGAATAACACATTCTACCTATGGGGACAAAGTTCTGGAACACCCTGCTGGGGACACTTCAACAACTCAGATGATGGTAGTGCAAACGAAGGATATGCCGAGAGCACCCAAGCAAATGGCAAGATGGAAGTTGAATGGACCTGTAGAATGGACCCCCAACTGAAGGAAGATTTCGCTCTAGAAGTTGATGCTCAAATCCAAATTCATCTAATGATTGATGTAAGTGGTAATTGGGAAAATGGTCAAAATAATTGTAATAGTGATTGTGAAAATCTCAACATCTCATTGATGAAAGGTGGTTTAGAAGTTGCCAAATATGAATATACAGCCATGAGTACGGGTGAAAATGAGGTCGCCATTACTTTCCCAGTCAATGAGACTCTGCAAGTTTGGGATGACTCTACTGATAACCCCGCACTTAGAGTAAGAATGGTTCTCTATGCAGATAGTGGAGGATTTTGTATTATTCCTGGGATAAACTGTGACGCAGAATTCAGAATGTATTTCTCCGGCCAAGAAGAGGCACAATACAATGGAACTGTAATTTTCCCGATTCTCAATGATACCGCATCTGAGGATATTCTTGGACCAGGAGATGGTGGCGGAAATGACGAGGATGATGGGCTCCC
>NYYK01000048.1 GCA_002685895.1 Methanobacteriota archaeon | reverse complement strand
TCATCATCTTCAATTACACCGACTTGTCCCTTACTGATAGGGTGATGTGGAATATACTTCCATTCAATATCATTGAGGAATGTGTTAAACCACTCTGTTGTAACTTTGGAAACCCCTGCTAGTTGTCTTGGTTGCCTAGTACAGTGAATTTTTGGTTTCATAGATTCAAATTGTTCACCACAATCTCGACAACGCCACAGGTAGGGCTTGGAAAGTAGGCGAGATGCGGCCTCTTTCTGCCCATCCTTTTTTCCCTTTTTCGCATTTAGAAGCGGGCTTTTCTTGCTGGTAAGGAGTAATGGTGATTGGCCAGTAGCGGTGATTACAATCAACCCTTTAGCAGGTGTTATTCCCTTGGAATTCTTATTTTTCCATACCTTTGATTGATATTTTGCTGCGTCCTTAGGGGCTTTGCCATCTTGTGCTATCCATAGTCTGACAAGTACCGTGTCATCGTTGATTTCTTCTTCAATTGAATTTACAACTTTGTTGTCTTCTGAGCGATTCTCAGAGTACCACTTCTTCCATTCATTCAGCGTTGCATCTTGCATATTTCTCTCTCATGATTGAGCACACGGGGTGCTCTTATCACTTGGGACTAGTGGGTGACCATATTTGAAACATTACCAAAGTTTGTTAATTTTCAGATATGGCACATAAATTCCATTATTGAATTATGTATTTACAGGGTCGAAGATAAGAATGTTATCAAAGGGGCGCTTGCACCTCCCCTACAACGGGCGGCGGAACATCCTACAATGATGGCGAGCATGCAATCTGAATCGATGTGACGAGAACTGGGAAATGAGGTGAAAAAATGGCATATGAAAGAGTATTTATCCCGTATGGGGCTTATTGGAGTACACCATTTGCTCGTTGGCAAGGCAGCCTTGGTCAACACCACTCATTGGAATTGGCAGCAGAGGTTGGTTCTGCGGCGTTGGAAGCCCGCAACATTGACCCCAGTGTATTCGATGGTTTGGTATTGGGCACCACGGTACCCCAATCGGCTTCCTTCTATGGCGCGCCATGGGTTGCTGGGATGATTGGAGCCCCCACAATCACAGGACCCACTGTGTCTCAAGCCTGTGCAACCTCGGTACGTATGCTTTCGGTAGCAGCACAAGAGGTTGAATGTGGTGATCGAGAATGTTTACTCAATATAGCTGCAGATCGAACTAGTAATGGCCCTCACATCTACTATCCAAACCCTAGTGGGACTGGAGGAATGGGTACCACTGAAGATCCAGTATGGGATAATTTCGGACGTGACCCGTGGGCTGGAGGAGCAATGATTTCGACAGCTGAGAGTGTTGCTGCTGAAGTAGGAATCACCCGTGAAGAGCAGGATGCAATGACCTTGTTGAGGTATTCACAATTTGAGGATGCGCTCGCTGATGATGCAGCTTTCCACCGCCGGTACATGGTCCCCGTAGAACTACGCCGAGGCCGCCGCGTAATCGGTTCTCTTGAGCAAGATGAGGGCGTCCATCAAACTACCGAAGATGGGTTGGCAGGCTTGCGTTCAGTAGTAGAAGGAGGAGTAGTTACATTCGGAGCACAAACTCATCCCGCTGATGGAAATGCTGGCTTAGTTGTTTGTAATGAAGAACAAGCAAAGGCTCTGAGTAGCGACCCTAAAATTAGTATCCAAATCCGCTCATTCGGTAGCGCTCGAGTTGACAAAGGCATGATGCCTATGGCTGTAGTTCCGGCTGCTCAGAATGCTTTGGATTCAGCAGGGATTACCATCAAGGATTGTAGTTGTATCAAAACACATAATCCGTTCGCTATCAATGATGTCTATTTCTGCCGCCAATTCGAACTTGCACCTGAATCAGTAAACCGTTACGGCTCGCCCCTTATTTGGGGACACCCCCAGGCACCAACTGGACTACGCGCGGTAATCGAATTAATCGAAGAACTCGTTCTTAATGGCGGTGGAATCGGACTATTCTCGGGCTGTGCCGCTGGAGATTCTGCAATGGCGGTTGTTTTGGAAGTAACTTGCTAGTTAATTTCTAGTAAAAATTGCCGCTTCCCCTTGGCCCACACCAACACAAAGAGTGGCTAAGCCATTCATATCCCCCTCGTGCTCTTGAGACCGCTTTATCATTTCATGAAGTAAGGTAACAACTATCCTTGCACCTGAGCAACCTAATGGGTGGCCTAGAGCAACAGCACCACCATTGACATTGACGATATCTTCGCTTAATCCAAGTTCATTAATACAAGTCAATGCTTGAACTGCAAAGGCTTCATTCAATTCTGCAAGATTGATATCTGTAATTTCCATTCCAGCTCGGCTAAGTGCCTTTCGTGTTGCAGGTACTGGGCCCCAGCCCATCGTCTTTGGTGGAACTCCCGCTGCGGCACTTGCTATCCAAGTCGCCATCGGGGTCAGATTGAGTTCTGATGCCTTTTCAGCACTCATTAGAACAAGTGCAGCGGCCCCATCATTGATGCCGCTGGAATTGGCAGCAGTAACACTACCATTTTCTTTGAAAACAGTGCGTAATGTTGCTAACTTTTCCATTGTACTATTTCTGCGAGGGCGCTCATCGGTATCAAATATCGTTGAATCTCCATTTTCCTGAGAGATTTGTACCGGTATAATTTCATCATTAAAGCGACCGGAATCAATTGCTGCAATCGCTCTTTGATGACTTTGGAAAGCGAACCGATCCTGCTCTTCACGAGANGTNNTATTGAGGATTAACTCCCTTAAGTTCACGTAAATTTTCTGCAGTGATTCCCATCGCATCATTGCCATATTCTTCTTTGAGTTTAGGATTTGAGAATCGCCACCCTATTGTCGTATTGAATACCTCTGGATCATTCTTAATGTGTTCATCCCACGGCAATCCTGATTCTGATTTCCCTACCACATAAGGGGCCCTTGACATCGATTCTACTCCGCCTACAACATAGATGTCACCTTCACCACAAGTTATCGCCCTAGCCGCAGCATTCAATGCTGTCAAACCTGATGCGCATAATCTATTGAAAGTTACACCTGCTACAGTGGTTGGCAAACCTGCTAAAAGCGCTGACATGCGAGCAATATTTCGGTTATCTTCCCCCGCTTGATTCGTACATCCAAAGTAGACTTCTTCTACTTGGTTACCATTTATTCCAATACTGTCAATTGCCCCTTTAATGACAAGTGCTGCAAGATCATCCGGCCTCACTTTAGACAATGCTCCACCAAGATTTCCAATAGGTGTGCGAACCGCAGAGACAATAACGACCTCGCGCAAACTTCTCTCTCCCATGCTGTGGGACACCCTACTTACCCTTGAGTGGTGCGGAGAGTGGATATCTGTTCAAATGCGTTGTTAGTGTTCTTACTACGGCTATTTCTTGTTTGAATCACGCGTGCGATGATTGAATAAAGACACCCTAGAGCAACGGTTATGGGAGATGAGGAAAAGAGCATCAAACTACCTCAATTTTCGGAGCGTGAGATATTCGCTATGCTTCTTTCTGAAGACCTAGAGCGTGGCGACGAAGAGCCAGCCATCGCCTCAGGGATAGCAGTTCAGATGCAACACATGGAACTTGACGCCATTCCTCTATCAATGCGGGCCAGAATTAGGGACATTTCAGGAAAACTTCCAACGAGTAACGCTGTCCTAGTAGGGGGAGGTATTGGATATCTTGCTGCTTGGTTACTAGATTTGTGGTGCGGTGACCCCGCGAATCCACCTNAAGAACCACCCTCAAGGCCAGATTCATTCAGAATAATTGAACCAGGTGGTAAGTTTGGAGTCATCATTAATCGCCTGATAGGGCGCCATAATGCAGATTCATGGACTCAAGTAATAACAAAACAATGGCAAGAGGTGGTTGCTGAGACCATTTCATGGTCTGCTGCTACAACGACGCTTCCTGCATCAGCTAATCCATATTTGCTCCCCTCGCCCCTAGACTTAGTAATCATAGATGTGCCAGAATATGAAATATCTTCTACTGCTTCGACAGCATTCAAGTTACTGTCTCAAGGTGGAATAATGATTGTTCAAGAACCTAAAGTACCAACTGGTGATGTAGGAGTTGCTGAACCAGGCTCAGAACTGACGCTGGAACAGAGATTGGTTGAGTCATTCAACAGTTGGATAGATTTTGTTAAGCAGGTTAGTGAAACTCATTCACTGGGCTTCGTCGAATTGGAGGGAGGCACTCTCGCGGTGTTTCGTAAGTGATATTGAAGTAATTGGAATCACTTTACACATTAGATTGAGATACTATGTGTAATTAATTTCAACATACAAACTCAAGAACTTAGCCATAGTGGCGATTGTATGGTAGAGACGATAACAATCATGGGAATTTGTGGAACATACAGTCACGATTCTGCGAATGGTCATCTTTTGAGAATGGCATTGGATGCATGTGAAACTTTAGGTGCGGAGACAGTCGTTTGGGATCTTGAAGAGAAACCGCTTCCATTAGTAGGTGCCCCTGGTAGTTGGGATGATGAGAATGTAAAGGAATTTCAAGAGATGGCTACAAATGTTGATGCATATATTCTCAGTAGCCCCGAATATCATGGAACCATGTCTGGAGTGATTAAGAATCAACTTGATTGGGTATATGCCAAGCATGTTGGAGACAAGGTTTGGGCTGTGATGAGCACACTTGGTGGGCAAGCAAACTCAAACACACTCAATCACATGAGAATTAGTGCCCGTTGGCTACATGGACACGTGATTCCCGAACAGATTGCGGTCGGTAAGGTCAAGGAGGCATTCAATGATGATGGAGCGTTTGTTGACAACGATTTGCAAGAGAGAATGGATAAGTTGGCTGAATCTCTGGTAAACACCACCAAGAAACTCTTGGGATAAAGTTGAATATTACATTTGGCAGTATTTCACACCTATGGGTGTGAGGGTTTAATTGATATGCCAAATCCATTTCGCGTGTTTCGATAACCATGAGCAGTTGGCCAGAACTTGAACCCATGCCGAACAGATTAGTGAATTACGGTGTAACCGACAATGGAATTGCAATAATAGAACTCTCATCAGATTCCAATGGCGAGCCTCTTGAGGGTGACTCAAAGCCGGTGAACACCTATACTCATGGAATGATGTGTGATATCGATAAAGCGGTCGTCAAGGCACGCTTCGATGACAATGTTTCTGTAATTCTCATCACCGGTGCTGGAGAAGGGTTTTTCTCAGCAGGAGCTAGCATTGCTATGCTCAATAGTGTTACACCAGGCTTCAAGTACAATTTTTGCCTGCACGCCAACGAAACTCTCAGTCGCCTAGAACAGACATCCAAGTTAGTAATCGCCGCACTCAATGGCCACGCTGTTGGTGGTGGGCTAGAGATTGCAATGGCAGCAGATATTCGCATTGCCCGTAAGGATGCAGGTAAGTGCGGCTTGCCTGAAATTAACCTCGGCGTCCTCGCAGGCACTGGTGGTACCGCTCGTTTAACCAGATTAATTGGTAAAGCGAAGGCGTTGGAGTACATGGTAAGTGGCGAATTGATGGCTTTTGAGAAGGCAGAGGAATTGAATCTCATTAATCATGTATGGGATGGTTCAGCAGAGCAGTTCAGGCAGGATGTACTCGACTGGGCTGGTCAGTATACCTTGCCATACAAAGCCACAATGGCCGTTGGGAATATCAAGCGTAGTTGCCAATCTGGTCCTGAAATGCCATTTGAATATCATCTTGCTCTTGAAAGAGAACTTCAAGCAGCATTATTCAACAGCAAAGATGCTAAGGAAGGGATTGCAGCTTATGTCGAGCGACGTACTCCACGATTCGAAGGAAAATAAAACCAATTAGAGAGTTTGATAACCATGAGTCCTACAGAGGTTGTGGAGCAGTACCAGCCTAATTTTGAGGCCTGGATTGAACAGTTCAATGAGTGGCAGACTCGAATCGGTTTCGACCCCTCGTGGTTGGGAGATTATAGTTTTGAAATTAAGTTTGACTGGNATACNGCNGGNGATACCATCGAATTTGGTGATTTTGAAGGTATGCCCAAGTGGNATCGCAGAATGCAAGTTCCTCAACAGAGTATTCGAGATGCCATAATCAGTATGGTTAGCGTTCAAGGTGACACAGAGTTTGCTAGTGTTGAGCAGCAGTGGCACCTCCTCGATTCAGCACCTACTGAGTACGACCGCAAGTCGGCGTTACGAATCATGTGTGAGGAACAGCGTCACGGCTGGCAGATGGCGTATGTGCTCTGTAACTACTTTGGTGAGCATGGAATTAGAGAAGCACAGAAATTACTAGAACGAAATTCTGGTGGTAACCCACATCGTGAAGAAGATGAAGGGCAACGTCTTCTTGGTTCATTCAACGAGCCAATCGACCATTGGTTGGACTTCTTCATGTTCACACACTTCATTGATAGAGATGGTAAGTACCAGTTGAAAATGCTCAGCACTTCATCCTTCAAACCATTAGCTGCCAGTATGGGCCCAATGTTGAAGGAGGAGTCATTTCATCTTGGAACGGGTGCTAATGGCTTGCGCCGAATTGTTAAGCAGGGAATAATCCCCTGTGCTCTGATACAGAAATTTGTCAACAAATGGGTGAGTACCGGTCTCGACCTGTTTGGAGTTGATGAATCAACATCTGCTCAGTGGGCCTATGTTTATGGCGTCAAAGGTCGATACGATGAGAGAGAGTCAGATGTTGCGGCTGATCGAGAGCACCTAAATGAAGAAAGTCGCGGTCTATACTACGAAGAATTGAAGTTAGAGATGCAACGTATTAATTCAGGTCGTAAAGAAGGTGAACCAGAAATATTCATCCCATCTGATAAATTTCATCGCGGAGTTGGAATGTTTCACGGCAAGAAATTTGATTTACACGGCGAACTCTTTGACGGGAGCGATGAGGATTGGAACAAATACCTAAAAATGGTTCTTCCCAATGATGAGGATGAGGCGCAACTTCAGATATACTTCAAGGAAGAGTGGATCCAGTACCGCGAGTGGAAGGAGTAATCCTTTGGGGTGATATTATGCAGGCACACGCCCTGCTGAGCATAGACCGCGAACGGTTGAGACCGTTTTTTGAACGGGTGCCAGAATTGTTTGAGTCATATCACCACTCTGAGCAACAGAACTCTGATGGCTACGAGGAACTTCTCTATCGAGTTTATCACCCATATACTAGAGAAATGCTTGACATGATTGATGAGTGGATGGGGCTCGAACCACGAAATTGGAGAATTGAGGTCGAGAGAGAAGTAATGCTGATGTTGTATGCAATTAGGTATCCCGACACACTATTGTTAGAGAGTCTATCAGATGAGTCAGCAATAGATTTACAACGACTTTCCGGATATCTTCACTTCATGAAGCATACATACACCATTTGGGACGAAGACACGCGCCAAGGTCTCGAAAAGTTAGGTATTATGATACCGAAAACGGAGCGTGCTGATCCATTTATTTACGGCGCTTACATTTCTGCAATCGAATTGCTCAAGAATCTCGCACCCTTCCACTCATTCATGGAGCATGATATTCCTCGGCAGCGTCTCTTTCAGGCGGCCTTGGCTGCATATGGTAGGAAGGAGTGAGAATGAATATTCGAGTAGCCGTCATTGGTGCTGGCACAATGGGTGCGGGGATTGCACAGGTGTGTGCGCANGCAGGATGGGATACTCGGCTTTACGATGCTTTCCCCGAAGGTCTAGCAGCAGGTCTAGCGAACATCGAGGCGTTTTGGGACAAGGGCATCGAGAGAGGTAAGACCACCCCTGAACAGAAAGAGGAATGGATGAGTAATATCACTACCTTTGGTTACGAAGATTTGGCTATGGCTGTCCATGAGGCTGACCTAGCTATTGAGGCGATTCCAGAGGTTCTCGAGTTGAAGCAGGCCATTTTCTCCGATCTCGATGAATTTGCTCCTTCAAAGACCATCCTTGCTAGCAACACATCAGGCATCAGTATCTCAGAGATTGCAAAAAGAACTGAGAGACCAGAACAGGTTATTGGAATGCACTTTTTCAATCCAGTTCCGATTATGAAGTTGCTTGAACTTGTGAGGCATGATGAGATAGACGAGTCGACCATCGACTTTGCTCAGCAGTTCGGTGAGGCGATAGGGAAGAAGACAATATTAGTCAATGATATTCCTGGGTTTGCCACCAGTAGGCTTGGAGTAGTTCTAGGCAATGAAGCGATTCGTATGTTAGCTGATGGAGTCGCCTCTGCCTCTGATATCGATACTGCCATGCGGCTTGGATACAAGCATCCGATGGGGCCGCTTGAACTGTCTGACTTGGTTGGCCTCGATGTCCGCCGAGACATACTCAACAATCTGGCAGAAGCATTCGCTGATGAGTCGTATCGACCTCATCCGATGCTCGACAAGTTAGTTGAGGCGGGTGATCTTGGAAAGAAGAGTGGCAAGGGAATATACGATTGGTCGTCAGGCCAAAAGGAAGAGCGAACACTCTAATCCATCATCATTATTGTGTGGCACATAGGTCAACGTTTCTCAAGAAACGCATTGACACCTTCAGAGAACGCTTCAGTTTGACTAGCATCCACTATTCTATCTTGTTCGTTTTTGAGTTGTTCTGAGAAATCATTGTACGATTGTGATTCTAGTAACTGCTTGGTTCCACCTCTGCTAGCCTTTGCCCATTTTCCCCATTTTTCTGCTACTTCTATTGCCCGACTAACGAGGTTTTCGTTATTTGTCACTTCATCGATTGCGCCCACCTCTAGTGCATCAATCGCAGACCATGTTTCGTTTTCAAAGAAGAATTTCCGAGATTTTTGCTCACCTACTAATCGCGGCAACAACCAGGTTGNACCGCCATCAGGNCTCAATCCAAGTGAAAAATAGGCCGCTGCAAGTTTAGCATCGGGACTAGCAATACGATAATCTGCAGTCAATGCTAGCCCAAGTCCCCCTCCAGCCGCCGCACCATTAATCGCCGCTACATATACTGTATCTGATTGNCTAATTCGTACAAGTAGTGGATGGAGTATATCAGTGAGTCCACGAACCAGTTCAGCAATCGTCCCATCGTCATAGCAAGCTCTGAATTGATTAATATCAGCNCCTGCACAGAAGAATTTTTCAGATCCTGTGAGGACATAAGCACAGATATCATCATCATCCATCAATGAATTAAGAATTATTGATATCTGATTTATCGATTCAATACTGAAGGCATTTTGAGCAGACTCTGCAAGTAGAGTTACTACAGCCACCCCTCCATCTAGCCTCTCGANGTTAANCGTCATGCCCCCGCGTCTCAGTCATACCTCTTAAGTGCATGAATCCATTAGAGATGACTAGGGGCATGAATCATGATGCGACGGAGTGAGTTATACATCAATGGCAAGTGGGTTTCTCCAAATGGNGATGGAGCGATTGATGTAATTAATCCAACAACAGAAGAAGTGATTGGTTCAGTTCCAGTTGCATCGCAGATTGATGTAGATTCAGCAGTTGCAGCAGCGAAAGCNGCTTTCCCATCTTGGTCACAGAGTAGTATTGAGGAAAGAACTGACTTTTTGAACGCCATTTCAGCGGCTTTCAAAGAAAGGGGGGAGGAACTTGCTCAACTCATTACTGCAGAAGTAGGAACNCCGATTGAATACAGTAGAATGGCCATGGTAGGCACACCTCGCGTGGTTTCTAGGTCCTACGCAAAGATGCTTGAGGAATTTAACTGGGAAGAAGAAGTACGCAATTCTTTGGTTGTCAAGGAACCTGTTGGTGTTTGTGCCTTTATCACACCATGGAATTTTCCTTTACACCAAATTATTGGTAAAGTTGCGCCTGCTATTGCTGCCGGTTGCACAATGATACTCAAACCATCAAAAGAAGCCCCTCTGAATGCTTTCATCCTCGCAGATATAATTGATGAAATTGGACTGCCTGCAGGTGTATTCAACCTTGTTAGTGGTCATGGCTATGAGGTGGGGGAGCGTCTTTCAGGACATCCTGATATTGACATGGTATCTTTCACTGGTTCAACCTCAGCGGGTGTTCAAGTCAGTCAGGTTGCAGCCCCAACAGTCAAACGAGTAACTCTTGAACTGGGTGGTAAAAGTGCTAATGTCATTCTTGATGATGCTGACATAATTAGGGCCGCGAAGAGTTCTGTTGGTGCTTGTTTTGCNAATTCAGGNCAAACCTGCTCAGCNCTCACGCGCCTGATTGTNCCTGCCAACAAGCGAGANGAAATTGTTGAAATTGTTTCTTCTCGNGTATCNAGTTACTCGACTGGAGATCCNTTGGATGAATCAATTCGTTGCGGCCCAATGGCTTCAGCAAGACAACAAACTAGTGTTTCAGAGTATATCCAAAGCGGAATCGAAGAGGGTGCCACCCTTATTGCTGGCGGGGCAGGGATGCCCGAAGGAATCGAAAAGGGTTTTTTCGTACGGCCAACTGCTTTTGCTGATGTAACACCAGAAATGCGAATCTGGAAGGAAGAGGTGTTTGGACCTCTTTTGGTAATCACAACATACGAAACTGAAGAAGAAGCACTCGAACTTGCTAATGATTCAGAATATGGTCTTTCAGGGGGTGTGTGGTCGATGGATGAAGATAGAGCCATNTCCTTTGCTNGACGGATGCGCACAGGACAGGTCAGNATCAATGGTGGNCATTTCAATATTTCAGCACCTTTCGGTGGTTACAAAATGTCAGGTAATGGNAGAGAATTGGGGNTTCACGGGCTTGAAGAATTCCTTGAATTGAAGGCGATTCAACGCTGAAGCGAAAAGCGTCATTAGGGGATANNAAGTAAACATGGTCAGGGGGAGATGGTTTTGGATGAGTCNGCAAGTANTNGGGCCCCTAGNNTGATTTTAATTTCAGGAGTTGCCGGNGCCGGTAAATCGACCCTTGCAAAACAGNTTGNAATTAACTTAGAATTTGATAGAATTGCAAGTACTGACACNATTCGAGAAGTTCTTAGAACNGNNTCGAATCCTTCTGAAAACCCAGCCCTNCATCGTTCTACTTTTTCTCATGGTTCAACTGGTGATGCGAACACTGATTGGCTCGATGCTAGCGCAGCAGTGGAATCAGGTGTCGAAGCGGTCATTTCTCGTGCGCGTAGAGAAGGAATAGATATCATTGTAGAAGGAGCACACATCATCCCATCGAACCGAATTCTGAGTGAGTGGCGAGAACAAGGTGGTGTGGCTGTTGGCATTACCTTGGCTATCGATAACGAAGGTGTTCACGAAGGTCGCATTGTTGAGAGAGAAGCGCATTCTCACCGAGGTTCATCTCGTTATCTCGCCGCCTTCTCACGCATCCGTGTAATCCAAGCCGGACTCATAACTCGAGCCAAGGGTTCTGATTGGAAAGTTATTGACACCCATCTTCACAGCGATAACATAGATCGAGTGAGGCAATGGCTTGATGAAGAATGGTATAACACAAGGTGAGGTAATGGTTCAACAAAAACCAGAACCACGATATCACTACCTTATCAGTTTCATTATTCCACTTTCTGCATTGATTGGAAATCTTCTTGGTGGATATTATACAGCTTCTGCAATTATCATCGCCCTTGTAATATTCCCNATTGTNGACCANTTTTCCGGACAAGTAGCACAAACACGNCCNNCNCCCACTAATGGNAAACCCCTAATTGCTATGCTTTACGCACATGCTCTTCTTAATCCACTGATATTGCTCACTTTTGGATATCGTATTTTCATTGACGAATTCACAATTACATTTTTGCTCGCTGGGATATCTACAGGTATGGCAACAGGAATTTCTGGTATTGTAGTNGGGCATGAACTAGGNCATACAAAACCTCGCTCATTTGGNTGGTGGCTTGCTCGNATGAATNTGTATCTCGCATTTTCTAGTCATTTCACTACGGAACACAATTACAATCATCACAAAAATGTGGCCACCGTAAGTGATCCAGTTAGTGCACCCCCTGGTCGGGGGTTGTGGTTACACCTAATTCTAGCAATTCCNGGACAATACATCAGTTCATGGAATATAGAAAAAAGAAGGGCTAAGAAAAGAGGAAAGTCAATTATTTTCCTCACTAATCCGATATTCATTGGTGTTGTGATTGAAGTCATCTTATTCACATCTGTTTGGTTAATGATAAACCAGTTAGTTGCTCTTGCATTCTTTTTTCAAGCAACTGTAAGTATCTTTTTGCTTGAGTATGTGAATTATATCCGCCATTATGGCCTTCGTAGAGAAGTAGGGGAAAGACAGACAGAAGCACATTCCTGGCAGACTGAAAAGCGATTAAGTAGATGGGCCCTGTTTGAACTTACTAGACATCCAGCACATCATTTAGAAGCTAGTCTTCCATTCTGGGAACTCCAGCCTTATGAGAATGCNCCCACCCTNCCTTCAGGTTACTTCGCAATTTTTTGGCCNTGNATGGTTCCCCCGCTTTGGAAGAGAATGATGCATCACCGATTGCCNCAAAATTGTGAATGAGGTTTCTAGAGATNAGTTGAAGTCAATTGTTGCTTCAAACNGACTCATTTGNAGTCTCGCATGTCTATCTGCAATNCCCACATCACAAGTAATAGTGAATACTCCGCTATTGTTTGAAACNATAATNTCGTTGAGNATGATTTCGACACCCCTATGCTCNCCATGNCGCATNAAATCAGCGGAAGTNGAATTGGCAGCCGCATCTACCGCTGTTTGCCAATCTGCCCCATCAGAAATAAATGCAGAACTTCTATTCTCAATCAAGGGCTGCCACACATCAGAAAATGTTTCAGTTACTTGAAGCACCTCATCAGTACCAGGGTCATACGGGTCGCCTAGTCCTGCAACAGANACNCCAAACCATGCCATNGAGAGAAGAGANAGCATCAGAACAATACCTGTTGCTAGNAGCATTTGGCCACTATCATCGTTTTTCCATTTCATCATTCAACACCCCCCACATACCACACTTGGAGAGTGACAGTCCAAACATCACCGCNATCAGTNACTAATCNATGAACGCTCATAGTTCTTCCAATTGGTGTGCTTCCTAGCCCNTNCCTCGCGAGGTCACCTTCATTCATTGCTACCCAACAATTACCCTGTACNGGGTCTGGNAGNCCATCGAGCAGTGAGTCACATGCAACATTCANGTCACCTTGAGAAAGCACTTCTGATAATCTGTTTGTGTGATTTGTAGAATCAAGAGCAACAAGCCCCATCTCTTGTACGAATGCATCTTCAGCGGCCAGTTGAAGTTGCCCATCAGATGAAGATGAGACNGGGTCAGGGATTTGTAGTTGGAGGATGAANGTTGCTGACATAAAGAAGAGCCAGAANANTGTNAGCATCTCAAGAACATGNACTTGAGCGCTGGNATCTGGTGAAACCTGCCGGTGCTGCATCTTANCTCATCACCCTGGAATGAATGTCCCGAGAGCTGGATTCAGTCCCATGTCACCTTGAATACCCAATAAGTCTGGTGAAAATGCAACTAGNTTGAATGCNAGNATTGCCATCATCAGCATCATTCCTGCGTGTTTCATNCCACTAGAAAGTCNACCAGTNGCCATTAGTCCAGCCATTGCTCCATTACCNAGNGCTTGCGCACTGACNCCNTAGAAGAAGACAACAAGGAAGAATAGTGGATCAATGGCACGAATCACCATGTTTCCAATTTGTGCACTNTCNTCACCTGAATTTGATGAGGCAATAGCGGGAATGAAAACCTTGGCCAAAACAACAATCACGCCNAGGAAAACGAAGTATGAAGTCCAAATAACAGCGATATATGAGGCGATTGCACGCTCTCTTTCNCCTTCAAGGAATTTAATTTCACGGCTGTCATTGGCNGCAGTTACCAANATATCAGAAATCTTTCCACCNGCCCTATTCGCTTCACCAATGAGGCTAATTGCTCGTGCTACGAGTGGAGTTCCCACCCGNTCAGCAAAGAGAACAATCACATCTCCAAATGCAACCCCCCAAGAGAGTTGNTGAGCCATTTTNTTTACNTCNTCATTCAAAGCCCCATACTCAGAATTGGCTAACGTTCTCACCGCCAAAGTCATCGACAAACCTCCTTTCCAATATTCTGCCAAATCACGGAGGAAATCGGGNAATTTTTCTTCAATNGCATNNATNTTCTTCATCTGCCTGTCCCAATAAANNGCNCCAGGGAAGCAGATTAANAGAAATCCATATCCAAACCAATTGATGAANATGAATGGNCGTAGATTNANGGGACCTAAATTAACTTCAGGTCCAATAAANTGAGANGCNTTGTTCATCCANTCAGGTATNCCATCGTAGGAATCAACCTCGACAGTCAAAGAGAATTCAGACATTCGNGGTAAAGAGCGATCAAATTTGAGCCATATTTCCCATCCTTCACTCTGAACAGCGTTTCCTATTACNAGGTNGCAATCATCCTGATTNGTCACTGCAGAAATTGTATGTTCNACNCCCAAANNTNCNCCACNTGACGNAGGCTCCNATACTGTNATNGTAAAGGGGAAATCTTGNTCTGCAGNGGCGTGACATGTTAGTCTCATTTCCTGAGGTGGATGTGATAGTGNACCCAATCGCAACTCATCAATNCCAGGAACATCGAAGCGTTGACCTAATCCNGGGCCTTTCACATTCTCCCACTGTAACTCCATGGTTTGAGTGGCGGNCCTNTCCTTNGTGAAGAANCANGTTTCATTTTGTGAATAATCAGGCATGCCNCCNTTTGGATCAAATCCACAAGCNGTNTTGATGAATACAGGATTGCCATTTNNTGGAGCAGGTGCCAATACNCCGAATACNAGGGAGGCATTAGTTGCCCAAAATGCAAGNGCNATNATNCCAAGAAANGCACCAGTGATGGTAATCNNAAGGAAATTTCGCCGAGTANAATCATCTTTTGGAAGATNTAGNTTGACGCGGATTTTNCCCTTTTTCTTCCTTGCCATNTCTTCCACCNCNGATTACATTTCCATCTCTTTNNNCATCATCCATACTAGAATACTATAGGCAATATGAATGACTGGTAGAACTCCTAACACCACCAAATAGACCATTCCTTCAGACAGTTCCGAGCCAGCACCAGACACCCAGAACATAATGACGAGCATGACAATCAAGAAGAGTGGCATAGCAACAGCAACCACAACATATGATTCTGCCATCATTGCTAATGTCTCAAGGAAGACACCAAGCCTGATTCGATTTTCACGCATGTAGTGCTCCGCTCGATTGAGGAAGTAAATTTTCAGGTTTCCTCCAGACTGTAATGTTCCTACCATTCCTTGAAAGAATTCAGTGACCCAAGGTGATGCAGCACGTTGTACTGAGAGTTTTATTGCCGATACCAAATCCATTCCAAGAAGGGTGATGTCTCGATAAATCATTGCCGAGTCATAAGAGATATTTCCATATATTTCCGAGTTGACTGCTAATGATTTGAAAATTCTTGAAGGTGTTGCATTTGCTGCAGACATAGCGGCAGTGTAAGATGCAGCATATGGTAGATACTTCTCTAGTTCCTCTGAGCGAGCCTTTCTCTCACGTTCTGCTGCATTCATGAAATGTCGGTACGCCATTATTGGGCCAAGTAGGCCACAGAAAGCGATGAGTCCATAGCGAGCAATTCCGGGTACGGTTTTAGTGGCATAGTGTGGGCATCCACCGTAGTCATACCACAATTCATCAGGGCCCTTTCCCCCCCAATTGAGGTTTGGATTGATATCATTAGGATTCCAAAACGCCCAGTCAATACATGGGATAACCGTTTCAGGGTCTTGCATATTTTCCCATAAAGCAAAAGCACCAATTTCAGGGAAAAGAGCAATGGCGAGAATACCTATGAAAATACCTAATGATACAACGGTACTCATGATTGCAGTTGCTTTGTAAACTTCAGGCATGATTCTAATATTCGCCTGTAGCAATACTTTCTGCAAATCTTTGTTTTCTCTAGTCTTTGCCCGAAGGATTCGTCCAAGGAATAGGTTGGAAAATCGTTGCCAACCAGTGAGAGTCATTCCCTCAAACCGCTTTTTCTCGGTTTCTTCAGGCTTTTTGGCCAACTAATCCCCCCTCACTGAAGACCATCAACTCTTGCTAAGACTGCTTGCGGCCTGACATAATACTCAGTAATGATTTGTGCAACTTGATCAGATCTACGAATGTCGTTCAGTACCATCCAATCGAGAATTCTTTTTCTAGTACGCAATTCATCTCTCATTCGTTCTTGAGAATAATTGATTTTTACCATTATTTTCTCCAACACATACGATTTTCCACTGAAGTCATAATCATCTTTAGAGGGGTCCCACTTGAACACCTCATTAGTAATGACTTCAAGACTGTGAGGATCAACACCTACAATCTCGACAACCTGCTTGGTACGTCGAACACGTCGGCCATTGATTCTAGTTTGCATTTGAATAGAACACGCTTCAAGTGCCGGTAGCAACACACGTGGAATATCAATCGGTTTATTCTCAAGACGATGGACGAGAGATGGCACCGAATCAGCGTGAACAGTTGAATATGAACAATGTCCTGTGGCCATTGCTTGAAACAGAACATAAGCCTCAGCACCACGAATCTCACCGACAATGATGTATTCAGGGCGCTCTCTGAGAGCTGCTTTCAACAGTTCGAATTCACCAATGACTCCTTCATCAGACTCACCACCGAAACCCTGACGAGTCAAGCCAGGTATCCAATTTGGTTGAGGGATATTGACTTCTCTAGTAGATTCGATACTGACAATCTTCATTTGCCATGGGATAAATAGTGCCATTGCATTGAGGGTGGTTGTTTTTCCAGATGCAGTACCACCCACGAACAACATCGAGATACCTTGTTGAAAGGCAATCCACATGTAAGCGACCATCAGGCTTGTCATTGTACGGAAAGCGACAATGTCGCAAGGCGAGAACGGGTCTTCTCTGAATCTACGAATACAGAAGGTCGAACCTTTTGTTGAAATCTCATAACCCAACTTCATTACAATTCTTGAGCCGTCCATCAAGGTAGCATCGAGTAATGGTTCTGCAACAGAGATGTGCTTTCCACAACGTTGTGCCAATTTGATTACGAAAGATTCCAATTCTTCATCAGTAGGCCAAGCGATTGATGTTTCAACAGATTCAAATTTCCTATGGTAAGCGAAAATTGGAATATTCGTACCATCTAAAGACACGTCTTCGACGTTCGCGTCGTTCATTAGAACATCCATGCGCCCATAGCCAATCAAATCGCGTTTTAGGTAATAGAAGATTTTTGAACGAGATTTCTTGGTAATTTTCATCCCATAAGATTTGATAATCTGGTCCATAGCTGCTCGCAGATATCCATCGGGATCGGAATCAATCTCATCAATATCAGCAGTCAATGCCTTCACGAAAATGTCCATTAGTTCTTCAAATTGGGCTTGTTCTTTCTTATTCAAAGGAGGTTCAATCGCTTGATACATGATGTTCAATGTCCTCAAATCGCGGACAATACGAGCGAAGGCGTGAGGGGGAACTACAGGGTATTTGTCAAGCACTTCATACTGTGCTTGTTGCTTTCGCCTCCGCTGTCTTTTAGGTCGCCCACGTCCTTTCCGTGCCATGTCGAAACCTCCTGCTCTGTATTGGCGACCTTTCTCAATTCACTATAACCTTTGGTTATAGATTGAGGAAATAAATGCATACTATATGGTAAGTTGGTCAGAAGCGCCTTCTTCTAACCCTCTTCAAACCGTTTTTTCCCTTATATTGAGAATCATTGACTCTAGAATCATAATTATCGCGGGGTCTTCATCTCAATTAGTGTGAGTGTTGCTTCCCTTCTTCAGTTTTCGAAAGGCCTTCTGCCCCATCGTCTGTTTAACATCATGAGAAAAGATATTCCTAGCAATGTGAGAATTAGGCTGACAAAGAGGATGCCCC
>NYYK01000047.1 GCA_002685895.1 Methanobacteriota archaeon | reverse complement strand
TCTGTAGTATCACACCCTACAGCCATCAAGACTGGTTCGAGATTCTTGCCAAGTTGCACGACCAACTCTACTTCATGTTCGATTTGGTGTTCTGAGTTTCCTAGTGCCATAGCAACATTACCGTGCCTGTCTGCCTCAACCACTGCTGTAGGTGGCATGAAGAAAAATAGAGGAGTGGTTGGTGCTACACCGCCCATTTCTTCAGCATGTGCATGGTAGTTTCTTCTGACCCCCCAAGCACCGTTCATAGTTCTGCCAAAGGGTGCTGGTTCTCAAGTTTGGCCTGTCAATCTATTCCGAGGGTTGAAGGATGGTCGGCTAACCCGAACAATTGTGGCGAAGGATTGGAAACTGAAGCAACGCAAGCCAGTGCGGCACAAGAAAATTCGTGGTTTGATTGAGCGTTTGACTGAGCCGATGGGCCTTGAGGTAGATCTCTCCGCCACTTTTCTAGAACAGGCGGAGTATGGGCCTTGGTCACTGTTGATTGTCGATAAATCTCCTTTGGCTATGGAGGTTTTATCTGATGAGGGGGGCGAGAGAATTGCATTCCCTACCCTTCGGGGGTGCCTAGCATGGAAGCCTGAAATGAAGTGGTGTGAGGTTGACCATGGTGCAATTCCTTTCTTGCTCAATGGGGCAGATTGTATGGCGGCAGGGATTCATTCCGCTTGTGAATCGATAGAAGAGGGTGATTTAATCTGGATACGTGACCAAGAACATGGTAAGCCGTTGGCAATTGGTTGGGCAATGATGAGTGCAGACGACATGGTTGCTGCAACATCGGGCAAAGCAGTGAAGTCGATTCATTATGTTGGAGACGAGTTGTGGGAACTCGAATTGTAATAAATATACGAAATAGTGAATAACGCGCGTTATAATCAATTATTATGCGCAAGGATGTAATTGCCGGCTTGCTCGTTCTGCTAATGTTAGCGGCGACGGGTGGATTTACGGTATTATCGAGCACACGATTACCTACAACTGACTGAACTGAATCAAACGTCATTATTCCCCGACTGCGCAACTGACCTTGCCTTCCAAAGCATAGTCAATCCAGTAATCAGAATGCTGATGGAAAATAGACAACCCCCACATGAGCCTAGAAAAAGACCGTCAATCGGTGCTTCCCCCCATTGGATGAATCCGGCAGCGCTGACCATGAAGCACAAGACGCCAGTACCGATTACCAATGCTGGTATGTTTGTAAGGTCTGGTGGAATTGGAAGTGATTCAGCATCCAACTCCTCTCTAGTCTTTCCATAAGTACCAGGGCTCCAACGTATTGTATATCCCTCAGCGTAAAGGGCCATCTGTTCCTCTTCAGTCAATCCTGCTCCATCTACCACAAATGGATTCTCCTCGCCGCGAGCCTCCATCACTGCGCCGATTCCAGCGCGGTCATTCTCTGTAGTGAATATCTGTAATGCCCTTTCCAGCAACCTCTCTCGTTCAGAACCCTCTTCTAGATAGGAGATTAAATCCACCCTGCACCAAGCTGCCCATTCTTGCTTCCCTGCTTTGTCCAAAATACCCATGGCTTCCCGAAGATCTCTCTCGGGGTCGTCTGACCAAGTGGTAACCGACGCGGCATAGCGGAGTAATTCAGCATATGCAGTGGGATCCATTGTTCTAGATTCCTTGACTGCCGCACGCCAGACGTTCTCATCGTCGTAGGCGTCGTCAGGAACTCTATATGTCTCCCCCATGAATCTCGCAAGTATTGAAGTCAATTCAGTTTTTTGATTCAATTCTCATTGTAGATTGGCGTCTCATCGAGATAGAAGGTGAGATTTACTACCCACCAGGAAATCATGTCAAATGACTCACACAGGTTCTGCTGACCTGTTGCATTATCAGTTTCCATCCAATCAACCATGGTTTCCAATGTGTCGCATGGTGCATGGTAGCAGTCATATCCACCAGTAATCGCTCCGAAATCCATTGAGACTACATCGAGGCGGTCTGCAAACTGAACATAGTCGCTTCTTCCTCTTTGCGACTCGTGAACAGAAATTGTGTTGGGATGAGTATGGTCGTGATCTTTCATTGCAGCATATCCTTCTGAATAGTATAGGTCACGGCCATTTCGGAGAGTTTGGGCGATGTCATTATTGTTCGAGCCTAGCCATTCTGCCATGTGAATGAACTCCCACTGTTCACCCAACTCATCATCAGTATCTGGAATGACATCCATCACCAAAGTGTAGTCACCAGGGAAGTTAACTCCTGCGCTGTCAATATTGAGATAGTTAGTGATAGTGACCTCGCTAGGGATATTGTCAATCCATCTATCAACGCCATCATAGCCGTTCTCTTCGTTTGACCAAAAGCATACTGCCAAGGTTCTTCGAAGGTCAAACTCAACTAATCCACTAGCAGCCTCAAGCATCATCGCTACACCTGCACCATTGTCGTGTGCTCCAATATGTGTACCGCCCCCCGGCCCACTACCAACCTCTGCAATATCGAGATGAGCACCTAGGACAAGCCATTCATCGGGAAACAATGTTCCCGTCTTGTAACCACAAACATTCACTGCAAATGGGGAGCTTGATGCCTCATAGCGATGAATCTGAGCATCAAAACCCATCGAGCCAAACTGACTTCTGAGAAATCCAACTGCTCTCTCATATGCTGGATCTCGCCATACCAATGGCCCCCAACGCTCGTTGTATCCCGAGTTAGAATCTGTGAACATCTCCATCCACTCATAGACCGAATATCCATCGACCAAACCTGTGCTGTGGTTGGCTCCTTCGCTAGGGGATATACCAGAACGTGGGTTACGAAAAACAGGTTGCTTCACATAGGAATATGTTGAGTCGAACTCGCTTGAATTGAACCATTCATCCCAACTTTGGTTCGTAGCTCTCATTCCCCAACTTTCTTGATTCTCCCCACCTACAAGAAAATGAGCAAACTCAAGGTTGGAAGGAGCAAGCATCTGGATTGATTGAGTACCTTTGCCATCGAAGTAAAGTGTGGTATTGTTAGTAACATACCCAGATTCAACATCTAGTACGAAATAGGGAATATGTACACTCATCGCCATCTTGGCTGTGAATTCCACATACTGGAACTGGGCACCCGAGAGAACCTCGGGCAAGATTTCTAAATCTGAGGCGGAGGGCTCTGGCTCGTCTTGCCCTATACATCCAGACAAGGCTGGTAGCAGAAGAAACGCAACCAAGTATACTGAGGGGCGACCCCACATCGCTTCGGACATGGCTCCCAATCGTATAATTTGATTCATGCGAAATTATTGAACTATCAATATGAGGTTTGATGAAGGAAGTCGCCCCCCGTATAACTATGAAGAGAGGTTTTGCGCTCGCTCTTTGCGCGCTATTCCTAGTTCCTACTGTCTTAGCAAGTGATGGTGGGGAAAACAAGGATTTAGACATTGAAGGCACCCTGATATCTGCGATTAATACACCATCTGTCTCTAGTGATGGAGAAGAATTTGACATTACTGTGACGCTTGATCAAGAAAATAACGTAACGGGCGTTTCATGGACATGGCAAGTGTGTCTCAATACTGGGGTTTGCCTTGCTCCTGTACCTGATAACATGACTTCCTCTGATGGGGGCACCACTTGGACAACAAGTATGACGCCTGTTGACGAGCATTCCTACGTGAACTACAAAATAACTTTGAATTTTGAAGATGGAAATAGCACCACCTACCCCGAAAATAGTTGGGGAGGAAAGGTGTGGTCGGATTGTTGGGTGGCTGGCGATACTTCGGGTGGAGATGGCTGTGAATCTGATGGTGGATTTTTGGGGTTGCCTGGCTTCACTCTACTTGCGTCTGTGGCTATCATTGGCTTGGTAGCAATTGTGATTCGACGCCGCTGATAGCAGGAATCTCTTAGGCCCGCCCGAGTAGGCGAGGGATTTAGCGAGGTTGTCTGAATGTCAGGAAAAGTGACCAAAAAAGAAATCAAGAGGTTGAGAAGTAATTTTTCTTCAGATGAAAAATCGAGAGTTGTCCAAAATGCTGTTACCGCTACCACTGTTGCAGAAGTCGCACTTTCCCGAGAAATTGTGGCTAATATTGACAANTCGTTTTCAACCAAAATCGATGACTGGAAGGTAACCAATCAGAAAGCATCTGGGCGCTGTTGGCTTTTCGCCACGTTGAATCTAATGCGACCAGGGGCAATGGAAAAAATGGGATTGAAGGATTTTGAGTTTTCACAAGCGTTCGTTCATTTCTGGGACAAGTTTGAACGGGCTAACCATAACCTTGAGGCAATTATCACCACATCTGACAGACCATTGGATGACCGAACAATAGGGTTCATTCTCGACCATCCAAGTGAAGATGGTGGCCAATGGAACATGGCAATCAATGTCATCAACAAGCACGGCCTAGTCCCAAAGTCTGCGTACCCCGAATCTCAATCTTCTTCTGCAACAGCTTGGATGAATATGAATCTGAGACTTCTTGTTCGCTCTATTGCATCTGAACTTCGTGGCATCATGGATGGTGGTGGTTCAGTCAAAGATGCTAGAGCGCATAAGAGTAAGAGGATGGAAGATGTTTGGCAACTTCTCTGCATCCATCTTGGAACGCCGCCAACCAAATTTGATTGGCAGTGGCGGGATAAGGACAACGAATTCCATTCTAGAGGCACAATGACTCCTGATGAATTCAGAGATGAATTTGTNACAATCGATTTCAATGATTATGTNTGTTTGGTAAANGATCCAAGAAATCCTCAGATGCAAACATACACTGTTGATTTCCTACAAAATGTAGTTGGGGGGCCACCAGTAGAATACCTCAATATTTCAATTGAAGAAATGAAAAATGTAACTAGAAAAATATTGGAAGAAGGTACGCCTGTCTGGATGGGTTGTGATGTAGGTAAACAGATGCACCGCAAACTCGGCCTTTGGGATGCAAAAATGTTTGAGTTTGAAGAAATGTACGGAATTGAATTTGGCCTTGATAAGAAGGGTCGACTCAACTATCACCATTCACTNATGACTCACGCTATGCTGTTCACTGGGGTTGATGTTGACAACAAGGGCACTCGGCGCTGGAGGGTGGAGAANTCTTGGGGTAAAAGCGGNGGGATNGATGGATATTACACGATGAATGATTCGTGGTTTGACGAATATATGTTTGAAATTGCCGCCCCNAAATCTTCCCTCTCCAAAGAAATGCTTGCTGCGCTAGAAACTACACCGATTGTGCTTCCNGCNTGGGACCCGATGGGCTCACTTGCTTGTTCCCACTGTGGTGAAGAGAGTCAAACCGTTGATGGGTGATGAGGACTTCGGCCAATCATGGGTGATGAGCGAGAGGGCTTCAGCCGGCTTGTNTTTCATGAATTGTCAGCCGAAGAGATGGCTGAGAGATCTGAAGACTTTCTCTCATTGATGCAGAGACGTCGAACTACTCGTGATTTTTCCGACAAACCTGTTTCTCGCGAATTGATTGAGAAAGCCGTTCTTACCGGTGGCACTGCACCATCTGGAGCACACCTACAACCGTGGACCTTTGTGGCTATCTCCAATCCCGAATTGAAAGCGAAGATTCGCAAGGCTGCCGAGGAAGAAGAACTGCGGTTCTACGAAGAGAGGATTCCCGAAGAGTGGGAAGAAGTGTTGATTCCACTTGGAACTGATTATGTGAAAGCACACATTACCGATGCGCCGTGGGTGGTCGTATTGTTCCGTCATACGAAGAGATTGCGAAAAAATGAGGAGTGGGCCCCGACCTACTATTCTCAGGAGTCATGTGGCATTGCCGCTGGAATGTTTATCTCTGCAATCCATAACATGGGTCTAGTCACTTTGACACACACACCTTCACCCATGCATTTTCTTGGTGAGATTCTTGGCCGAGAAGAGCACGAGAAGGCGATGTTGCTAATGCCTGTGGGATATCCTGCTGATGATGCCCAGGTGCCCACTCTTCAGCGCAAAGCGTTGGATGAGATATTGATACTCAGAGAGTAAGTGTGTGATATTCACAGAGGCGGCTTAGTAGTCGACGGGATTCAATACCCCATTGGATAATTGTCACTTCTGCAGAAGAACGGTCNTCAGCAAGATTNCCTCCGATGAATCCTGGTGATGTCAAATCGGATGGNACAANNGGAAGATTNTCNGCTCTGATNNTGANNTCTACACCNGATTCNNCCCCAATTGTNGCAGTNAAATANTCTGANANCNTNANGCNATCGTCTTTGATTGANATATCNCTTTNAGTGAGNACAGAGCGAAGATGGCGCTCTATTGCTTTCAGTAACTCGTGAGGGTCATCTTGACCAACTGAAATGGGAAGGCCTTCTTCATGAGTATCTGAAGCAGCCCCGTATGCTCCAAGAAATGGCAAATCTGTGTCATGTTGAGCGAGTAAATCACCTAGACCCCGCCCAAGTCCTTTCTTGGTAGAAGAAGTGGAGTCTTTTTTTGATGGCTCTTCACTCATCCTTTTCACCAAATCCCCATAACTCCTTCAATGCCTCAGCAAGAGCAGAATAATCCTTNCCACCCGCACTATTTGGTGCATGGATATGAATNGGGGTTCCGTGCGANGGNGCCTCTGCAAGGCGGATGTTACGACGAATGGGGGGGTTGACCACCAAGTCGGGGAAGGTCTCTCTCACTTGTGCTGCCACTTGACCATTCAACAAAGTTGGAGCGTGCATTGTCATGATGACTGCATCTACGCCTAAACGTGGATTGAGGCGGTTACGAATTTCTCTGATGGTTGAAGCGAGTAAAGCCAACCCTTCAAGGGCGAAGTATTCGGTCTGGACTGGAATTACCACGGCGTCAGANGCGACAAGAGCATTGATACTNACAAGCCCCAGAGAAGGAGGAGTGTCAATAAGAATCAAGTCGTAATGTGGAAGTAACGCTTCTAGGCCTTCTGTAAGGCGGCGCTCCCTGCCCAACTGTGAAATTATTTCATCTTCGATTCCAACTAGNGAACGATCTCCAACAACTAGATGCAGATTATCAATTGCTGTTGCATGCCTAGTNCGGATGGAATTTTCAGGAGATGTCATCAAGGTNCGTGTCCCNTAGTTGATTCTTGATTTGTCAATCCCAAATCCTGTGGCACAGTTACCTTGAGCATCACAATCAACGACAAGGACCTTGACACCAGTCATAGCAAGATGAGTTGCGACATTGATGACAGTGGTGGTTTTTGCAACTCCACCTTTCTGATTGATGACAGTTACCACGCGTGCTCTACCAGCAGGTGTTGCCTCTGCTCGTGGTAGATTGAGGGGTTGACGAATTTGTGCTTGACCTATGTCCTGTGGCTCTGGGGCGGTAATCTCCTTTTCGACAAACTCAACATCGATGACAAGAGGCGCAGGAGTCGCCTCAGGGATGGACGTATCTTCACCTTCCATTGCACCACACCTAAGGCAGCGGCGACTCAAACACTATTGAGGGTGACGGGCCAAAAAGTGGGGAGCATCACGAATTTGTCGAGGTTTTCACCCAGCCGCCCATTCTTCCAGTTGTGCCATCAATGGCGTAATCCAAAGTATGGTCAAGGCCATTCTCAGTCCATTCACGCTGACCGAATACAACTACAGTTCCATCTTGATAACCCTCAAGCAAATCGAATATATCGCCCGCTTCTGGTGGAACTGTTAGAAGATATCCGATTGATACGTCATTACTTAATGCCCCTTCTGGGGCTATATCCGGGGTAAGAGCAGGATAGCGATCTGAATCTGTAATCCTTGCTTCAATCTGTTGTATTTTTGCAGAAATAGGGATGCTTTCTCTTCGGTGTGCTGGTTTATCCGCTTCATCAAAAGAGGCTTTGTCTAGCACGGAACAATTCTCAGGGCGTTGCTCAACCTCAACCCAACCCGCATCATCGTCATTTACCCAAGAAACATTCCATACCGTATTTCCATGAGCCCTATCATCGACTGCTCTGAATACATAGCCACCTGATGCAAGTGCTGTTGCTGCCTCATTAGCTTCCAATGTCTGGTTGATAATACAAGTAACTGCATCTTCTAATGGCCATGAGCGATCTGTCGATTTATCTGGCATGTGGGTACCGCTACCACCCCAATTCTCACTAGGAGATAGGGCTCCTGAATTTGAACCAGGGCGATTTCCATAGCCAGACTGCCAATCAATCATGCCATCACCTTCTACGGAGGAGGACCTAATCATTGTATATTGCATACTGATTGAGCCTTCTGGCAACGCTCTATCAAGAAGATATTCAGCGAGAAGGCCACATTCCGAAGAATCATAACGACTCTTCTCAAGTTTTATGTCTACTTGTTGTTGCACCGCCCAAGGGGAAGAAGGAACGATAAGCAGGACCATGTGAACACGTCCAACACAATCCTCCACCTCTGTATGTTGCATGTTGACTTGTAGGCCTCTTTCGCCACCTACAGAGATTGTACTACCAACAACCCATTGCCAGTTTCCACTGGTTCCACTCTTCCCCTCCTCAAGTAGTGAGTTGCCAAATAGAGGAGTGAGTTCAACAGGTTTCAAAGGGAGTAATAATTCAGGCATCAAATCTGAAAGTGAATCATCTGGCACACCAAATGATACCGCCTCAACCCTAGTTTCTTCGCCTTGATTGTCAAGAGTGAGTGATGAGTGGGTGCTGAGTAATGCCTTGCTCTGTATTTCAGTCCAAGATTTGGAATTCTGTGAGAAGGCATAACCTGAAATCGGACCAACAGGAACTGAGCACATTCCTTCTGAAGAGTCGCCAAGCCAAGTTTTGGATGATATGCTAGCTGTCAGGTCGTGTTTGAGTTCCTGTTCAACTGCTAGAAAAGTCAGGCCGTAGGCATCTCTAGCCTGTACTGCTCCTGTCAATTTTGTATCTGACGAATCGAGTAATTCGCTACTAGCACCTCGTTTGACGTCTATTTCTCCAGTTCCAGAGAACTCCACATGAAATTCTTCGCATACCTCTGAAAGAGCCCCATTGAGATTATTATCCAACTCGCGAATCATGTCTTCACCCTCAACATCAAATGAGCCGCTGGAAATCGTGAACTCCATTCGATCTCCATACTCAATCGGGGTTGCTACGAATGGATTGAGATGACTAGTCCAATACCAATAGCCACCGCCAGCGATAATCAACACCACCAACAAAGTAGCAAGAACACTCGGTTTTGCCAATGTAGCAAGGGGATTTGTTTTCTCTAGTCTTACAGTTCGCTGAGTGTGAACGGGCTCAAGAAGTTCATCATCTTCGTCCTCAAAGAGTTCCGCTTCAAAAATCTCAGCATCCAATATTTCTGCTTCGTACGGCTCATCGTCTAGAACAGGCGGTGCCTCTTCTTCGACTTCTGCCTCAAGGACTTCTGCCTCAAGCACATCGTCCTCAACCGTTTGCTCAGGACTTTCGTCGTCCTCTTCAAGAATTAGCACATCATCATCGGATGCTGTCGCTTCCAACAGTCGGTCAATCAGTTCCTGCTTACGTCCTGAAACCTTCAATCCGTACTCTTTGCACCGCTCTTTTAGGATGGCCACGGTCATAGACATCAGTTCAGCCGCGGTAGGTGAAGAATCTGCGACCATTCTGTGACCCAAGTTGATTGGGGCCCCTTGTGGCTTTCAACCCCTTCGGCAGTTTGTGGATAAATGAAGGCTTGTTCAAGACAATAGCAATATTTCCAAAATTCTCTCGTAGAGAGAAAAATTAGGTCTGATGCTTACTCTCTTTGCATTGCTTCGGTCTGTCTTTGCCACTCGATTTGTTCCTCTGTCCAACCAAATGCTCGAAGTTCATCATCTGTGTATTCAGGTTCTGCAGCTGGTTGTTGTTTTTGTACTGGCTCTTGGACTTCTGCAGGTGGTTTTTCTGCTACCGGCTCTTCAGCCACTGGAGGCTCCGAAATGTCAGGAGTGGGCGTGGTATCCTCAACTGGAGTAGTTTCCACTTCTACTTTCCACTTCTACTGATGGACTTGAATCTGCATAAGCTTTCGTATGCACTAAGTGCGGCAGCATAGTTCTCTTGAGCGGTTTCGTATTCC
>NYYK01000046.1 GCA_002685895.1 Methanobacteriota archaeon | reverse complement strand
TAATATGACTTATTTTTCTACTGTTTTAGGTGTTAATGTTACATTACAAGCACCAATTTGGGCCAATGGTGTCTTCTCCTTCGACCTCAATCTTTCAGCACTTGAAACACCAGGTCTCCGCAATGCAACAATCTCCTTTGCTGGCTGGCATGAAGGTAATTTACATCTTGCACCTTCGCCGGAATATCATGCTAATCCTGGTTCGTTGACCTTTGTGATGAATGTCTCAGCAGCCCCCAATATGACAGCAACCATTCAAGGTCCTGGAGCAAATCATTCCTTGTTAGAGATTAATGACAATATTTACGTAAACGGTACAGTTGTATCTCAAGGTTCCACACCTGTTCCCATGGATGGTTTTGTCACACTATTATTGCGTCGCAATGGATCAAATACCAGTTACACAAACATCACAACATGGCCGGTATCAAACGGTGCATTCAGTATTGTTTGGGGCATGAATGCCTCGCTAGTGCCTGTTGGCCCTGGCTATCTTGATGTCCAACTTCTGTTCGGGCAAGGCATTCCGGGTGCTACCGACCAAGATACCTATGCTGGTTATGGACTTCGAAGCGAAGTGACCATGAATTACAACCTCGTTTCTGTTCAACGTGGAGAATTAGCTTCGGTGATAATAGGATTGGCAGACCACACTGATTCCGCAGATGTTCCTTTCAATGGTACTTTCACGATGACTTTCAATGGTGCAGTAGTGAACACGAGCACTGATCCGGATTCTGATTGGATTACCAGTGAATTCACTCCAGCGTCCAATCTCGCTGCTGGTGACTATTACTGGAATATTTCTTACGATGGTTATCTAAGTGGCAACTCCGGTAGTGAATGGTACAAACCTGCATTTTCTAGCGGCCTCTTGTTGGTAATGGGTACAGCCACGCTCTCAATCAATTTACTTGATGATTGGACTCACCTTGGTGGCACCACCGTCATCAATGGAACCCTTACTGACGATGTACTACTTACTCCAATCTTATGGAATACCTCGGAAGTGATTTTCTCCATCGCCCTGCCAGGTACAGGCCCCAGTGGCCCTAATGGGGAGCCCCCTGAGCCAAACTTCATTCCACTTGGTAGCGCACCTTCGAACCAAACCAATGGGGAATATTCGGTCACTGTGACTTTGCCAGATAACTTGGCATCTAGTGCTTACAATCTAACATCATATCTTGACTTCGCAGCATTTGGTGGCTCAGGTACTAGTGTTTACTATTCGATGAATACAGCGCCTCCTGCTTTGATTGGTTTGGAAAGCGAGTTAGTTCTTTCCAGCAACACTTCCGCTGTTATTGTGGAGGCTGGAAACTCCATTTCGTACAATGTAACTGTTACTGATGTTGGTGATTCTTCAGCAGTTGCTGGCGAGGCAGTCAATTTCACTTGGGATTGGGGTGGTTCCAATACTTCAATCGGCCAAGTAGTAACAGGTTCTGATGGTGAGGCAATTCTCAACTGGGTTGTTCCAGGGGCTATGGCTCCGGGATACTACGATGTGCGTATTTGGATGGATAATGATACCACTGACCCACTAACTACTGGTTCAACTCGCTGGTGGGGTAATGAGACATTCATGAACATTACAGTTCAAGTGCCATCGGATGTGGTCATCTTATCAGCACCAGTCAATGTGACTGCAGGCACAAGTTTCCAAATTCAAGGTAACATAAGCGATGCAAACGACCCAAGTCGACCATTCGATGGTCCAATTTCAATAGAGGTATTTTTCCTTGCTGATTCTTCAGAAACTTTAGTCGCAAGTTATCCGACAGCACCCAACGGTACATTCAACCTTACAGTTCCAACAGATCCGTTGGGTGACGGAGTCACGAGTGGTAACAAGACATTGGTGGTATCTGTATTGAATGGAACTAATCCATTTTATCTGACCGGCAGCGCAAGCACTGGAATATTGGTAATTGGGGTAACCGATTTCGAAGGACAAATTCCACTGATACCGCAGGTGGTGACTCGAGGGGAAAACATCACCTTCGGAGCCAATCTAGTCGAATCTTCCGATACGACAGTCAACGGTATTCCTCGTGCTCTAAACTTTACTCCGATTGCGGCGCAGTTCCACGAGACTTGGATGCCCGAAATCCTGACTGACGTCAATGGTACAGGAAGTTGGACCTACCAGGTACCAAATACTCAACCATTAGGGCAGATAACTGTAACAATCTTCTACAACGCTACTAATGTGTGGGAACTACACCCCACAAGTCATCAAATTAACACCATTAGCGTTCGTTCTATCACTGTTCTAGTGGTTGACAACATAAGTGCGAATCCATTATCAGGTGGCACATTTGATGTTACAGGAAGTTTGGTTTCAGATAATGGTTCAGGAATCATTGCCCGCGATGGTGCTGGACTATTGCCCCAAGTGCAAATCAGTATTGATGGATATACAAATAATTTCCAAGTCTCAAATGCAATAGCTCAACCAAATGGGAACTGGACAGCAGTCATCACTCTAGACACGAACTTCCCACGCGGCAATCATCTCTTGTCAGCAAGTTATACTCCTACTGTCAATTACTACATCGGTTCAAGTGGTAACAATACATTTGACAGCCGCGGTTATTCAATAATTACTATATTGTCTCCTGAAAATCTCGCTCCTGATGATAGGACTACGAGAGGTGATAACATCACAGTGCAAATACAGTTGCAGGACAATACTTTGGCAGTCATTCCCAATGCCACAGTTACAATTGAATTCCCAACTTTGAATATCTCAACAACAGTGGTTACTGATGCCAACGGTTCAGCTTGGGGGCTACTCAATGTTCCATCAAATACAACCCCTGGTCCGCTATCAATCAATGCTAGTTACTCTGGTATGCCTGGTACAACTGGAGTGCTTGGGGATGAAGATACCACGCTGGTAGTTATTCTAGCACCAACGGTCATTACCATTGATGCGGTTGAAGGCACCTTTGTGGCCGGACAAACAATTTGGGTCAACGGTACCTTGCTAGATGAGTGGGGCGCAGTATTACAATCAGGAGGAGTGCCTAGTGCAGGAATCCTGCGACTTTCAGTTGATGGAAATGATACTGGCGCATTCATTGAGTCAAACGCAACAACTGGGACATACAGTTTGATGTACACAGTACCAAGTGATACAAGTGCAGGTAGCCACCTGCTGACAATCTTCTTCCGTGGCGGCTTTATGTGGGTAGACCCAATAGGTCAAGGTGATTCTACAAATCCAGAGTATTACCTCAACTCATCAGTTGATCAATTTGTCAACATCAGTGTACCTACGAAGATAGTGCTACTTAGTGCTGGAGGAGATGTTGATCGTGAAGGGTTACTAATCATTGACGGCACCCTCTTTGATATCGTTGATAATCCACTTGGCAACCAAACATTGGAAATCTGGTTTGATAACACACGATTAACCAATGTCACAACTGACAGTGAAGGGAACTTCCAAGTCTTCTTCCCTGTGCCTCAAGATTCACCACTTGGAACACAGATGATGGAAATCAAATACACAGGTTCGACATTCTATCTGCCTTCAGAAACTAATACCACTTGGGACGTTTACAGTGCAGTTAATGTGGCACTAATTCTACCTCTAGAAATTGCTATCAATGACGATATCACAATTCAAGGTACTGTGCGGGATAACCTACCTGAAGGGTGGCTGTTCAACCACTCGCTTGAAGTGCGGTTCAATGGCACTCTCCTTGGTAATGCATACTCTGACATCGATGGTGTTTGGTCGATTGAGTGGACTATTCCGAACAACATAGGCCTTGGATCTCACCCTATCGAAGTGTATTCCCCCGCTCAAGGTTGGTATCGTGAAGCAAGTGCCAATGGTACGATTTGGGTTGCACATCACGCATCTTTGCTATTGACTAGTGACGACAATGGTGAAGCAACACGCGGAACCTTCTGGAATGTTAGTGGCCGATTGTATGATTCTGACGAAGTTGGATTACCTGGGATTTCAGGCCGCAGTATCGACATTATGCTCGATGGGGTCTTTGTCGATACTGTAACTACGGATTCATTTGGTGAATTTGAGTTGTTGGTTCCTGTAAGCATGGTATCAGCCCGTGGTGAACATACATTGACTGGACACTATTCAGGTGAAGCATCATGGCTTGCTACCAACGAAAGCCATGTGTTGATAACTTGGGCAGATATTGATTGGCAATTGGTGGAGAACGACAACATCATCATCCGCTCATCAGCAGCACACCCAATTATTATTGAGGGTAGAATCCTTGAGGTTGGCGGTAGTGGAAACCCAGTCGATATGCTCGACTTAATCCTCTACTGGAACCAGAGTGATCTAGGTATTTCCAATAGTGTTGTTTGGATGCCAGATGGAAGCTTCAGCATCCAACTTACAGCACCAAACTTCATGACACCTGGTGATATAATTCTCACTTTGAGGGCTACTGAAAACGAAACAAGGCACTTCAATGAAGGGCAAATCAATACAACGGTCTTCGTAGTGATACCAGTCGAGTTTGATTCTGGAGTACTAACGGTACCATACAATGGCGACCGCGTGGTTGCTTGGGTCGAGGCGATAGCCAAGGACACCCAACTCCCAGCATCAGATATTGCCGTGACAGCAGTCTTGTACAATGAATCTAAAGAAATGAGTCGCACCCTAACTGGAAGAACTGGAAGCAATGGTTCATTCTGGTTTGAGTTCATCTCAGTGCCACCAATGGCTCCTTATGGAGATGGTACCACCTATGGTGCCCTCTATGTGCAAATCAATTCCACCGATGAGAAGGTGGCTGAGGATGATAGGGCCCGTCTTGAGACCACAATAGAAGTCAATGTGCTATCAGCCGCTGCTATCGAGAGTGGGGCGAAGAATTGGATTTATGGTGGAGGTATTGCAGCGATTTTGGCTATCGTGGCATTTGCTGTATATTGGCGCCGCCGCAAGCAATCCGCCCTATCAGAGTTGGCTGATGTGTTCGCTTATACAGCAGAACTCTTGGCCGCTGGAGATGAGACTAGAGAGGCGATTTTCAACTGCTATGAAAGCCTCTGTGCAATTCTAATGCGTCATCGCTTCCTACGAAGGGATTTCGAGACAGTACGTGAATTCGAGATGGCAATCCGTAAGGCTCTGCCAATTAATGAGGATGCAATCGTTGCACTTGACAGTGTCTTTGAAGAGGCTAGATACTCACGACATGAAATGGGTGAAGCTCACAAGGCGCAGGCTCAAGATGCACTTGGTCGAGTACTAGGTGAAATCGAGAACCTTGCAGAAGTTCCAATGCGTTGACGCCTTGATATGCCCCGTCTATCGGGACAATGTGAGGTGTAGTTCGCCAGCATTCCAAGTAGCATTTGCTAGGTGGCTACCTGTTGGTAGGCTGAAAGCTTGTTCAAGTTCCTCGCCATCGCGCCCAGTAACATTGAGTTTGATTATTGAATCTCCACCAATTTCACATATATTCAGTTGAACTCCAGATAATTCACATCCATGTAGTGGTAGAGAGATATGGTCGCCATCAACTTTACCATCAAACCGATCCAGCATTGCCTCTGTACTTAGAACTCCAGCAACCCTCTCAAAATTGCTTTCAATAGATGAAAATTGTGCGCCCATCATATTTTGGTGACTGTCATGAATCTCTTGAAGATGTCCAAGATTGGATAGGAAGTTCTGGTGCAGAGATTCTGGGTTGGCACTCAGCCCCTCGCTTGGCCGCTTATCGCCAGTTTGATTCTCTCTCTTTTCCCCTGTTTCGATAGTGATTGGGTGCCACTCCATGTTTCCCACCTGAATCTGCCGTTACGCTCACCCTCATTGAAGCCTTCGCGTCTATTCATCTCCTGAGGCCGGCTCAGGATGGCGCTTGAAGAAGCGTTTGACATGCCGTTTTGTTGATTCTTCATTTGCTACTGTGAGTATATTCATGTTGCTAGGAAGGAGTCGTTTGAACTGTGGCATTAGTAATCTCTCCTCTAGTAGTAAAATAAAAGCACGATCGCCCATTTTACGAATCGGCCGACCCATTGCTTGCATTAATGCATTCACCGCTGGCTGTTGGATTGCCCAACGATATGACCTTGAGCGACCAAATCGCTCTTCGTAGTACTCTTTCCGAGCATTCAATTCAACTGAAGGTGGAGCAAGCGGTAATCCAATACAGATTACAGCATCTAACAGATTCCGTTTGTAATCAATACCTTCTCCCAATTTGGCCGAAAAGACACCACCAAGCAGTATTTTTTCACCAGCAGAACGGGACATTTCCATATCACGTAACAACGAATCAATCCGTTGCTTGGACCAACCAGATTCCTCCATCATCACACGTCGTCCATGCCAGATTTCATCTCCAATAATATCATTCAACATCGCATAGGAGGGNGTGAATACAGCGATATGACCTGGCGTTTCAGCAGCAATCGCTTTGATATGGGCTCGAATTCTTGCAGTGTTATCATCTCCTCGCTTGTTGTATTTTGTAGTCACTCCAGCAGCGATAGCGACAGGTCGTTTATCAGAAAGGAATGGTGATGGGTATTCCTCTTGGGTCAGTGGGCGTGACTTGGGCAGGGAGAGAAGTTCTCCGTACATCTCTGGAGGGGTGAGTGTGCCTGACATGAGTATTGCTCCAGCAGCCCGTTCGAATACTGGCCCTGAAACAACTCCNGGGTCNAGNAGNTGGGTTGTGATTCGNGGAGNGTCACCCTTGCCGTGAGAGTAAACAAATGCNAGCGCNGAATTGNTGCCAAGNTGGTTTAANAGTGAGAATAATTCNGAAATCCGTTCGCTTGCAGTTTCCTTTTCTTCGTCTAGGTCGGGGTCTAATTCAACTTCGACCGTTGCAAGGTGGTTGGCTATTTGGCCTAGTGTCAAACTGTTTCCACTAATGTCTGATGCAAGAGCGCTATTGAGAATATTGAGCAGATCTAAGTTTGTAACTCTGCATTCATCAGCCTCTTCTTTGTAGAGTGCTTGTGATTGCACTCTGAAGAAGGCAAGCAGGTCATTTTTGATTCTTTCAAGTGCGGCTTTCACACTTCTGAGGGCGAGGTGAGTTTCTGGTTGAACCTCTATCATTCCCTTTTCTTCTTTCTCTTGAATGGTTTCGATGTGTTCTTCTAATTCTAAACGGGCAGTCAAAAGAAGGTCTTCATTGAGGATTCTTTTCATTCCCTGAGTGATGCGATTGGGTAGGTTGTGTGCTTCATCTACTATGATGATGATATTCTCAAGATCAATTCCCATAGCACCTAGAGACGCAGCCCTAACTCGTTCGTTGAAGAGATGGTTATAGTCACATACAACCACATCTGCAAAACTTGCAGATTCTCTTGCAACTTTCCAAGGGCAGATTGCTTTACCTCTCCCCTCCACTTCATGAGTACGTGATACCTCAATTAGTTCTTTAACATGCAACGGCTTTTGTAGGACTTTTGAACGGACGCCCTCGACTTCTTGGAGGTATGCAAGGCAGTGCCGATTTTTCCTTTTGTCNGCACAGAGGCGTGAGAAGAGGGAAGAAAATTCGTGGCGAATGTCATCAATACACATTGATTGTTGCCCAATCATATCGATTAGATGGACCCTGTTTTGCCCTTCTTTTCCACGCCGGTTTATTTCACGAACCGTCTCGACAACGATTCGATGCTGAGATTGGCGGCCAGTTAAGAAAAATATAGTGCGGGGCTCATTGCTTTCAAAAGCAGCATCGAGTGCTGATGATAGGGCCGCTGCAGTTTTGCCAATACCTGTAGGTGCACACGCTAGATGACATCCACCTTGTGTCAAAACATCGTACGCTTCATCAATCATTTCAGATTGTCCAGGACGTAGTTCATCATGTGCAAGATAACCGGCAATTCGGGGTTTCATCGCTGCCACGAATCTTAACCCGAGATTCGACCGCTCAATAAGGTTGGGTTTTGGAAATGTTGCCAGCCTATCGGCTGCTGCCTAATTGGGGGTGCCCCCGAAGGGGCGGGGGTGACGAATCAAAGTTCGTCGTGAAGGGGTGTTCCCACATATGTGGGAACGGGGGTATTGTTTGAGTGTGCTTCATTTGTGACAGATAAGCGAGCGCGCTGACGGAGATTGAATATTCCAAGGGTGGGGGCGGGGGGGTTGTTACACCCCCCCTGATTCTTCTTCGTGTGCATCCCATTACTCACTTTTCTCACCCTTTATTCAATATGGTCCNTGTGNGGNCCTTGATCTTCAANATCTTTNAGNACAGCATAGGCNGCTTCTCTTCTTGCCATCCTTTTTTCTGCGACTTGCTCTAGAATNAATCCCGTACCCATTGCAANAACAGCACTTGGNNCCAAACCTTCCATTTCTTTGATNAGTTTCAAGTCCTGTGATACAGCNGGGGAGATATTAACATTGATTTGGCGNCCAATATTCTCTGGNTTGTTTTCCTCGTGGATTTTATTCATTCCGCGACGCAGTACGTCACTCCTGTTACGCATGCCATCTAATCCAATGAGGCGGTCCAATTGGAAAACTTCTTCTTCAGTTAGGCGCACTGAAATCATCTGAGTAGGGCCTGTCATCCGATCCGCTCTAGCAGTCCTACAACTAACTAGTATATTATCCTGTATTACGTTTTTAATTCAATGTATTACAGAGTAGCCAAGTTGGTATTACGTTGCAGTACAGCGTTTCCATAGCGAAAATTGGAAATAATTACGAAAAATCACAAAATCAGTAGTACGCATGAATAATTGAAAATTTCCCCAACAACTTGAGTATGACTTCAAGTATTCAGGATTTCAGTTCTTTCTGTAGTCTTTTCACAGCATCGGAAAGAATCGTATGTTTTGTTTTTGCTTCAACTTCTAATTCCCTTACAAGATCTAAAGGTGAGACGCTTAAATTCCAAAGATGTCTTGGTCTTCCTTTGCCTTTTGATTCGCCTTGGGTTGAAATTACCCACCCTCGATAGCGGCATTGTTTCAAACCACTTGCAATCTGGCTTTGTGGTAAACCAGATTTGTGAGATAGTTGTTTGATGCTTAGTGATTTATTCGCAGAGAGTGTTGAAACTACTTTGGCTACACTTTCAGGTTGTCCAGCAGCAGAAAGAACGTCGGGGGGGATAGTTCTACTCAGTTCCCTACACCCCCCTCACATAAGCCAAAGGGGTGTTGCATTATATGGATTTCAGGTGAACTAGGGTTCTAGGACATCCTCACAAATTGTTAGGGTCAAGTGGTCAGCGTCAAATAGAGGTGGGGTTTGGCGAAGGTCATGACTGAGAGTCCGAGCCGTGGTTTGATGATTTATTTGAAGACCCTAAGTGTGGCGATGGAAGATGGAATCGTTACTGATGATGAGATGAGTATTCTCAATATTCTTGCCAATTGTGTAGGTTTGAGGGATGGGGGACAGAAGTATGCAAATTCAATATTTGATGGAGCAGAGATATCTCCAATCACATCTGCACAGGAAGAGGAGTGGTCATGCAGACATATCGGGGATGCTACCTGTTATCAATCCGCATTGATTGCAGCTTTAGATGATGAAGTAATTACTGATGACGAGATGTCAATGTTAGATTGCCTTAGGAGGGCAATGGGTCTACAACCAGATGAACACGCTCTTGTTGAAGAGGCAGTACGTGCAATGATAGAAAATTACGGCGATGAGCGCCTCATGGTTCGCCTAGAATCATACTTGACCGCCAATCCAAGTACCTAATTCGATTGATAATTTGAACAAAAGGTTCTATTCGTCCAACCTCGTGTGCGCGCGAGGGAAGAATATGAGTGTTGGACTAGGTTATCGTGGGGGCAGGGTGTTGAAATCGTTGATTTTGGTGTCCCTGTTCCTTTTTTCATTGTTTTCTATGATGTCGCCACAGGCGGAATTAGATGCTGAAACCCCTCCCTTTCATTCCTCGGGGCAAGAAACCCTACTTTGGGGTGAAACGGTAGCTGGGGGTTCAAGCACTGATTGGATAGAATCGATTGAAATGGACGCATTTGGAAATACCTATGTTTGTGGTTGGTTCTACCAGAGTGCTAGATTCGGTAATATCATGTTGAACGCGATGGGTGGTACTGATGGCTTTGTTGCCAAAATAGACCCCTCTGGTAATTGGGTATGGGCTAAGTCGATGGGTGGTAGTGGTTCAACTGATCAATGTAGAGATATTGATGTTGATGATGGAGGTAATGTTTCAATTACAGGTTACTTTTACAGTCAAGCAAACTTTGGTTCAACTTACTTATCTAGTCAAGGTAGTTACGATATATTTGTTGCCAAGTTAGATACCAATGGTACTTGGCAATGGGCCATTAAAGGAGGAGGTAATAGCAATGACTACGGTGAAGGGGTGGCAATAGATAATAATGGGAATGTCTATGTTACTGGCTATTTCTATTCCTCGGGAACCGTATATTTCGGCTCACAAACAATGAGTACATATTCTAATGATGAAGCTTTTGTGGCTAAGATAAATTCAGCAGGACAGGTTCAGTGGGCACACAGAATGTATGGCAGTTATTATCAAAGAGGAAGGGGTATAGACGTCAATGATAATGGTGAGATAGCCGTTACAGGTGAATTCAGTTATTGGATGACACCAGAAGGTACTGGAGGTAATTGTGGTCAGTTATCACCTGGTTATCAATCACCAAGTTACTTTCGAGTTTTTATTACAAAATATACCTCTAGTGGTAATTGTATTTGGGCTAAATGGGCTGGTTATGAAAGTTCATACCAAGCATATGGGGAAGATGTAACGATTGATAACAACGGTGTAGTCTCTCTTACTGGTAGATTTAATTACAGGATGCGTTTTGATAATACATGGGTTTACGCATATCAGCAGAGTTCAAATTGGGATTGTTTCGTGGCTCAATATAGTTCCCAAGGAAGTATTAATTGGGCACAAAATATTGGAGGCAGTAGCACTGACTATTGTTGGGCTATCGATTTAGATCAGTCTTCGGGCAATCTTACAATTGCAGGGGAGTATTACAGCACGGCTTGGTTTGGTAATACGTATATTACCAGTACTGGCAACTCAGATGCATTTTATGCCACTTTAGTTAATCAACAAGGTTCTTGGACTTGGGATACAATACACCATTTTGGTGGTAGCAGTTCAGANTATGNNAGNGCTGTAGCGGTACGCAATGGAACCGTTGCTTATGGTGGTTATTTCCATAGTAATGCCTATGATGATTCNAATTCACTCACAATGAGTAGTATTGGGGGCGCTGATGGCTGGATACTGGTTTATGGTACTGATTCTGATGGTGATGGAGTAGGCGATGGAACCGATGTATTTCCTAACGATAGTAGCCAATGGGCAGATCGTGATGGTGACGGCTTCGGGGATAATTTATCTGGATTCCAAGGCGATGATTGTCCAGATATCTTTGGTAATTCAACCGGCGCAGGATATTTTGGTTGCATCGATAATGATGGAGATGGTTGGCCAGATACGATAGATCACTTACCCGACGATCCAACACAATGGGAAGATACCGATGGTGACGGTTTTGGCAACAATCCGTATGGAACCACTCCAGATGGTTGCCCAATGATGTGGGGTAATTCTTGGAGAGACCAATATGGTTGCCTAGATCTTGATGGTGATGGTCAATCTGTAATGAATGATAGATTCCCAAGTCAACCCACTCAATGGGGNGACGCAGATGGTGACGGTCTTGGTGATAATTGGGCGGATGGTTCTTGGAACAACACGCGTGCTGCTCATTGGCCCGGTTTTTGGTTAGCGGGTGCTTATTCTCCTGACCCNTCACCGATGGATTGGGATAATGATGGTTTTGAGGATGAGGGGCTAGAAAACAGTAGCCAGCCTTGGGATGATTGTGAATATCTAGTAGGNGATTCGTGGCGCAATCTGATTGGTTGTCCAGACTCTGATGGTGATGGATGGGCAGATATCGAGGATGCTGTTCCAAACAATCCAAGTCAGAATAGTGATCATGATGGTGATGGATATGGAGATAATCTGAACGGTACAGAAATCGATGCCTGCCCTGACCGAAATGGAAACAGCACGGTTGACCGGTTTGGTTGCCCTGACAATGACGGTGATGGTTTATCTAACGACAACGATGATTGTCCAACAGTCGCAGGTTTGCCAACTAACGGTTGTCCAGACCGTGATGGTGATGGCTATGTAGATGAGGCGGAGGAGAGCAATTATCCAGTAGATGACTGTCCTGATGATTATGGTACATCACATGAAGATCAATATGGTTGCCCTGATTCAGATGGTGATGGTTATTCTGATGATGGAGATCCATTCCCTGCGGATGGTTCACAATGGNAGGATTCTGATGATGACGGATTTGGTGACAATCCAAATGGCACAGATGCAGATGATTGCCCTGATCGTTGGGGTAATTCATCTGTGGGTGGATTACTTGGTTGCGAGGATTGGGATGGAGATGGTTACTCAGATAGCATTGACCCATTCCCACAGAATGGTTTGATTTGGTCTGATATTGATGGAGATGGATTTGCAGATCAACCTGGAACTAATTTGTCAGATGATTGTATTAGCAAATCTGGTAATTCCACTACTTTCATGCTTGGGTGTCCAGATTTAGATGGTGATGGTATTCCTGATTCATGGGATTGGGATATTGATGGTGATGGTTATTCAAATACTGATGAAGTGCGTTCAGATCCTGTTACCAATCCACTTGATCCCAATAGCGTACCGATTGATACTGATAATGATGGAAGAGCTGATGATGTGGCGGAATCGGAACTTAGCGATAGCGCATTGTTGCAAGATAGTGTTGGCCAAGTGATTACTGGAGCCGTTCTTCTTCTAGTTCTNTTTTCNGTTGGNATNATNGGGGTTTCGATGACTTCTTCCAGTCGTTCTCGCAAATTGTTTGAGAGAATGGAAGGTGAACTTGATTCTGCAGAAGGATTCCAAGGTCTAGCCACACTCGAAGAGGAATTAGATGAATCTCTAAGATCCGGCTCNATTGCAGGCTCTCAAGGGATGCTGTTGCGNCACAAGATTGACGAGAGNAGAGCAGAACTTGAGGAGGAACTTCGAATATCTCAACAGGCAGAATGGTGGGCTCAGATGGGNCAGCANCAACAACAGCATGGTGGCTGGTATCCTACAGAGGGCCAAGCACAGTGGTATGCAGGTCAATACGAACAGCAGCAGGGCTACGACCAGCAGCAGGGCTACGACCAGCAGCAGGGATATGGCCAACAATGAACACACCTTAGGGCGATTCACTTTCCCCCAAGTTGAAAGAGGAGTCGCAATCAGCAGTGCATCGAGGGAGTAGGATGTCAGGCAAAGTAATCAACGATCCAATCCATGGAATGTTTCGCATCAAAGGTGTTAGAGAGGAACTTCTAGCAACGCCAGAATTCAACAAATTAAGCCATATCAAGCAACTGGGATTAGCCCATTTGGTATTCCCTGGGGCACATCATACTAGGTTTGAACACTCACTCGGGGTTTCCCACATTGGTGGCTTGATGGCTGATTCGGTAGGNCTCGATGAGCATGAGAAAGATATTGTGCAAGTAGCAGGAATGTTACACGATGTGGGTCATGGACCATATTCACACACACTTGAGCACATTCTCCATGAACGAGGTGGAGCCGACCATATGCACATCACAGAGGGCATCATAACGGGTGATTATGATATTCTGAGAGATGATGAGCATTCATTGTTNGAGAATAGAGTCAAAATCCCTGAAATATTAGAAAATCATGACATCGACCCAGAGCATGTTGCAGGATTGATTCACGGGGCTGATGCAGCGGGAACCGAGAGGAACTTGTTTAATTGGTCTGAGGGTGAAAGTAGTTTTGAAACGGAAGACCATACGCTAGCTCACTTGATTCACGGGCCTGTTGATTGTGACCAACTTGACTATTTGTTAAGAGATGCCCACTTTACGGGGGTAGCACATGGTGTGGTAGACCATCTTCGATTGGTTGAATGCTTGGAGAGGCACAGTGGTGATATTGCTGTTCAGGAAGGCGGTGTTCCAGCGCTTGAAGGCATGTTAATGGCCCGCGGTCTAATGTATTCTGCNGTATATTTCCACAAGGTTACAAGAGTTACCGAGATGATGCTATCTCGGGCTGTTGAAAGGAGTGCGGACAATCTTCCTGATGCAGTTGACATGCAAAGAATGGTTGACGCTGAAATTTGGCAAGCATTGGCTGAGGCTGGCGGTATAGCAAAGGAGATGCTACGTCGCCTCAAATATCGACAATTGTTGAAGGTATGTGTGACTCGTAGGGCAGAAGAATTCAGCGATTCTCAGATTAAGCGTTTAGTTGAACTTGCAGAAGATGGGGAGCAGAGGAGAGAAATTGAGGATGAAATTTGTCGAAGAGCAAAGGTACCTGAAGGGTTTGTTGCCATCGATGTGCCAAGTGTCAAATTATTGCTTTCTGAGCCAAGAATGGCTCAAGTTGATGTCNGGATTCTTGGTNGAGATGGTAAGACTCGTTGGTTCCAAGAGCACACCCCTATTGCTGATGCTCTGCGCAGACGCCAAGTTAGTCAAGCCGCGATGTTCATCATGACATTGCCGAATACTACAGAAGCAGTTGCTGATGTAGCAGAGCGCATCATCTTCCAATAATTTTCAAAGTCGAACTTTGAAATCTTATTCTAACGAATCTTAGAGCAAGAACTGGGTATTAAGAAGAGATCTATTAACCACCAAAGTCCAAAACCCTGTAGGGTTATCAAGGATAGTAGCCAAATTCCAATCCCTCTACCCATGTATAGATGGTGAACACCTAACCACCCTAGGAAGAACCAAATGATATAGGCTACAAGAGCACTAGATTGACTTCCTCCTACTGCATGTTGTACTACAACAACTGGTTGAGTTGCCATTGGGGTGACGATAGCAGGTGCGGCCATCATTGGTGCAGGT
>NYYK01000045.1 GCA_002685895.1 Methanobacteriota archaeon | reverse complement strand
TTCACCCACATCAACACTCTGTAGGTCATCAGCACTCGAAATTGTTGGAGTAAGAACGGGCAACAGAGTGACGGATACAGTGATTTTCAATTCGCTTAAACCATCCCCCCCACCTGTTGGTCCAGCCTCATTATCCAAGAAAAGATAGAGTGGTTGGCCCCCCAAATCAGAAGTCACAATCCAAGGTTGTGTCGTAGCAGTGGAAATCGAAAGCATCTGTGTACCGGGTACCCAAAAACCACCACCTCCACCCATTAGATAGGTGTCCTTTTGTGATTCTGTGAGAATGAATAAATCACCTGCGCCAGACAAAGGAAGGGCGGTAATAGAAATTTGAGTACCCGTATCTAGAGTAAGAGACTCAGGGCCAAGAAGTGCCATATGGCTGCCAGGTGAAAGGACTTGCAATGAGTCCATGAGGGCCCAGTATGTCATGGTTGGGAAAGTTACTGATATTGTGATGTTCGATTCAGCTCCTCCTTGCCCCCCCTCACCGTCGTCACCTATGTGTGCAAGGTTGTCAAGAATGAGATACCAAGTGGTTTCTGAACGGTCAGTTGGCACCTCCCAATGCCATTCAGCATCACCTAAAAGTGATTCAACCGAAGCATCATCTTCCCAAATTGATGGATTTCTGTAAGATTGATCGTTAAGATAGGTACCTACTGAATTAGCAGCGAAGATGAGCAAGTCAGCAGAGTTACCAACGACTGAAGCATCAATTGACACGAGAGAACCCGGCGCTAGACTTCCTAATGAGACCTGTAAACAGGCCTGATCTTCAAGATTTACCGTTTGAGGAAGACTAGTGACATCTGTTGCTGGGCACGGCGGGTCCTTAGGGCCGGCCTGGAAGGTCGAATCTGATAATTCCCCTACCTCAATAATGGCTGTCGGTACAACAGTACTCAACAGCATTAGAAGAGCAATCGGCACAGCAATACTCCAACGCATTAGAAGGCGGTGTTACTGTTCTCCCTTTCAATAGTACACCCTTCGGGTGTGCCAACTAAAAGTGTTAAAGTTGGTACTTTTTCCACTCTTCTTGCCGTCGAACCATGGATACTTCACCATTTTTCAATATAGTGAAAATATCACCATCTAGGCAACTAATGGAACGTTCATGCAGTTCTTGAGATTCTACTTCAATCTCATTAATGTCAATTATACTTGAACTATAATGGGTTAAGGCCAATACTTGAGTGCCAGAAATTTGGGCATGGCGCGCAGCATCATGGGAAGTCGAGTGATTCCACTTCCTTGCTTTTTCCTTATTTCCTGCCAAATAGGTGGCTTCGTGAACAAGAATATCTGGTGGTGTAGGGAGTTTAGAAAATGCCTCAACATCACCTGTGGTATCTCCCGATATTAGAAGTGAGCGAGGAGTGGGTATTGCGCCTCGAAAATCGGAAGCAGAGAGTTTTTCNGAAGAAGTCTCAATATCGGTACCACTAGCTAGCGCTCTAATCTGCTCATTTGAAAGATTCAACTCATCTGCTTTGGCACGGTCAAACTTGCCTTTATCACCAACTGATGAAATCTGCCANCCGCAGGAAGGGATTCCATGGTTCGTTGGAACCATTGTTAACTCAATACCATCCAGTGGTTGAACTGGACTTGAAAAAGGAGATTTCTGCTCAATTGGAACTAGAATCCAATCTATGGGGTAGCCAAAATCACCATCCTTACCACCAAGTGCCCGCCATTGCTGGAATAATATTGCGAGATCTGTGGGATGACAATCACTTTCTGGGGGTGGCGTCTCCCCTGGGTGTTCCTTTGCCCACGTAATTGCCTCCTGACAAGACGGTGCGATAATAGTAAGTGGTTTAGTGCGACCATCAAGACCCATCGTCTGTAACATTGGCAAAAGACCCCAACTGTGATCAAGGTGGCCATGTGTGAACAAAATCGTACGTACCTTTGACAATTTACTGCGCATTTCTAAATTACTTTTTTTCAAAGCAATATTGTGATTCACAAGACGACTCTGCATCCCTTCCCCACAATCAACAAGCAACCCCCCACTTGGAGTCATGACAAATGAACCTGAGACGGCACGACCATGCGCAGAACGGGCTGATGAGGTCCCCAAAATGTGCAATTCAAACATGACGTCCAAACAGGCCGAGGGGCTCACCCCTCATCAAAGGTTCACGGAGACTCTGGAATTGGAGTAGGAGGGAACCATCGTAAAATCACGATATCCTCTATGCCGCGGACCCAATGCCAAGGTACTGCAACATGGACACCACCTGCAACTAGTTCCTCAGAACAATCAACAACAAAGAGATGACTCGTAGACCAATGGTCTACCTCAACCACTGTATCATGAACTACACCAAGCCTTCTACCATCAGGAAGAAAAACGGGAAGTCCGCGCAATGTGGTGATTAACGCCTCTGCCATTGCGAATGCAACGGACTGTCATGGTCAATCAAAGTTAGCCATGGTANGTGGCTAAACTAGGTTATTTGCCACGGTTTAGGTTAGCGGCGAGGCTGGGACGTAATTTCTCTGCTCCCTTACCCTTCTTGCGTAAACCGCGGCCACGCTTACCAGCACTGGTCTTGCCGCGATGAGCTCTGCCATGGTGGCGGCTATTACCAACCCAACTCAACTGCTTGTCAGCTTTTATTACTGGGTGGTGTGGATCAACTAGGATGACCTCGAAGAATTTGTGTTTTCCATCTTGACCTACCCAATAGGAGTTTAGAACTTCCATGTTTGGATACTTTTTGCCAACACGCTCCTCAGCTAGGCGCTGAGTTGACTTTGCCATCGTGATTTTTCGCATTCCCATCTTTGATGGTTTTCGCTTTGCATTAATTTTTGACTTGCGAAGGCCACCACGGCGAATACGAGTTCTGACTACAGTGATACCTTGCTTCGCCTTGTACCCCACACGGCGTGCCGCATCAATGCGAGTTGGCTTAGCAACTCGCTGGAACACAGGCTCACGACGCCACTGAGTCATACGCTCTCGGCGGTACTCAGTTGGGAGGTTATCCTTAGGCCTCTTCCATGTCTCGCGAAGTTGATGAGATACTCCNCCNGCCATACTAGAACCCTCCAAGGCGAGTCGGCGACCTACTGCCCCTTTATCAGCGAACCGGTATAGTTTTGGAGAGGATTTACTCTCTTCACCCTCACTACGTGAGGTGATTACACTGAACTAAGCATAGAATTTTATGGCATTTAACCATTAAAATGGAAGTGTGCCTGGCTGGGANCTCACGCCCCCAGCCAGACGTGTTAGCTTATCTTGTTAGTGCTCAGATTTGTCCTCCAAGTAGTGGCCCTGTAAGCTTTAGATTGTTTACATCAGCCCAGTTTACTTGTTCAAGTTCTGCTGTGCTTCGGACTAGCCGGTTATTTACGAATATCCATACACCCTGATTCTGTTCGATTACATCCATCGTCTCGGCCTTGGTTAGCTCAAGAATAGAATGCCCTGAACTATTACAGAGTTCAACGGTTGTTCTTATATCATTCTCCATGTCTCTTTCTCCCTCCTACCTTAAGCGGCAATTACATCAATAAACTCAGCATATATAATAGAATTATTCGCGCATATAAAGGAGACATCACATCAGTGATAATCAGATAAGAATGATCAGTCAAAACGCTGGAATCCAAAGCGACTCCCAGCATCCTTCTGACCTGCCAAACCAAGCGCTTCGCCAAGTTTGTCAGCCGACATCTGTTCTTCCAATAATCTGTCACGGGCTACCCCTGTGATAATCGACATTACCTTGATGGTATCACCAAATCCTGGGTCCTGCCTTGCACCCCAAATCACATTTGCATCGGCCGCAATTCGGCTAGTCATCAAATCAACAACTTGGCTNGCCTGTTCAAGAGTCATGTATGGGCCACCAGTNACATGAATNAGTGCACCTGTAGCACCNGCTACATCAATATCAAGAAGTGGATGATTCATCGCTTCGTGTACAACCTCTTCTGGCCCACGGTCGGATTCACCATAGAGCATCATGGTGACTCCACCATCCTCCATGATGGTACGAACATCTGCGAAGTCGAGATTTATCAGACTGGGTAGTGTGATAGTCTCAGTGATTCCTTTGACAATTTCAGCTATCAACTGATCCATGATACTGAAAGCCTCATCGAGAGGAAGNTTTGGCACATAGTGTANCAGACGATTGTTATCTAGAACAAGAACTGCNTCGCAAGTCTTGCGTAATTGTTCAAGCCCTTCCAACGCCCGCTGCATCCGTTGTCGTCTCTCAACTTGGAATGGAGTCGTCACAATTGCAACAACAAGGGCACCAGCGCGCTTCGCCTCATCAGCAACGACCGGAGCGATTCCTGTACCAGTGCCACCACCAAGACCTGCAGTAATGAAAACGAGGTCAGCATTGTGAACAATCTTAGAAATTACATCTCGACCTGCTTCAGCGCACTTGCGACCCATAGAAGGGTCTCCACCTGCACCTAAGCCTCTAGTGATGTGACGACCCACCAACAATTTCTGCATCGCTCTAGTGTGATCTAGATGTTGCTTGTCAGTATTGATGGCAACCGTAACAGCACCTTCGACCCCCAAGTGAGTGATTCTGTTCATCGTGTTATTCCCGGAACCACCACACCCGCAAATTAACAGGCGTGGGTTGGGCACACCATACGCATTTAGTTCATCATCAACTAGAGTTGTGGCTGGACCGGTATCAACGTCCTTTCTCAACTCATTGACAATTCCGCTATAGTCGGGTTCCCCCGATACGCTTTGTCCCCCATCCATGGACTCCACCGTGTGCACTACCTACGAACACCATTCGCTTCTTCAAAGGTATAAACGGTTGTCGGTCTCTGATTACCTTTGCAGGGCGATTTTTCACCCCCTAAAGAGTGCCACCAACACCAAGACTTGGGGCGGTGAAAGAGTAGGTGAACTAGTTTGATGGGGGGTTTGTGCTCAATAATTGCTGGAAATAGTCAAATGAGAGTGGCCGTTCGGTGGCTTGCCCGTGCTTAACTCAGTTGGCAGAGTGCCTGACTGTAGACTAGTAATACAAACGGTTGTATTGGCAGCCATCAGGATGTCCCCGGTTCAAGTCCGGGAGCGCGGACCACTTTGACTGACCTGAATCACAGGGATATGTCGTTACCAACTTAATTTTTCATATTATAGCGAGTGTTTAACAGGTTGATGGAAAGGGGCAGTCTATGGCAGGGAGCCCTCCGTTTGGGTTTACCAAAAAATCTGCATTTGCTGTTTTATTGGCAATATTCTTCCTTATTCCAGGATGCCTTGGAAGTGAAGAGGAAGTTCAACTAACGGTCGGAGATGAAGGCCCTATCACTCTTGAAGTATGGCACACGTTTGCTGCTGAGAGCAAAGAGGAAGAAACCTTCACCAACGCTGTTAGAGATTTCGAATCAGCTCATCCAAATATCACAGTAGAAATCACGATGGTGCCTTTTGGCAACGCTGATCAATTATTTATGACAGCGGCACAAGGAGGGCAAGCACCAGATTTGATGCGTCTATCAAGTGACCAGTTAGGGGCAATCGGAGAGGTTAGAGTTGATGGTTACCCACTGCTTGAGGACCTACGCCCCCACCTAACCCCTGTAGAACGATCTCAGTTCGATGAGCGTGCCCTTGATGCTATGCGCTATGGTGATGCACTGTATGGGGTTCCTGCAAGTCAAGATTGTCTTTCCTTAATTTACAACAAAGACCTGTTCGATGCCCAAGGATTGGATTATCCCGATGAGACATGGAGTGAGGCTGACCTATTGGCTGCTGCTCAACAATTGACCTACCAAGATGTACAAGGTCTTGCTCTGCCTATCAAAACTTCATACTGGTGGTTTCCAATCCAAGAAGGATTTGGAGGAAGTTTGTTTGATGAAAGCGGGCAACCAAGCCTTGATTCTAATGGTTCAGCAGAAGGAATGCAATGGATGTTAGACTTGGAATTAGAACACGAAGTTGTTGCCACTGGCACGCAAATTGAAGGCATGAAGAATCAATTCATTACCTCAAAAGCGGCGATGATTGTTGATGGCCCTTGGAATTGGGCAACTTACGAAGCGAGCAGACTCAGCATCGGTCAAACTCTACTTCCAACAGTTGATTCAACAGGCGAGCGGATGTCCCCTCTAGTTACATACAAAGGATGGACAGTTAGTAAACAGAGCTTGCACAAAATTGCTTCAACCGNACTAGCACTTTGGCTCTCTTCAGAATCTGTGCAGAAAGATTTCGCACTCGACACTTACACCATGCCTACACAAACTTCGCTCGAGCAGGATTCTGACATCCAAAATAATCCGGTCATTGCTGGTTTTTTGGAACAAACCAAGTTGGGCACACCTGCACCTACAACTAGAGCAATGTCCCTTGTCTATGGGCCATTATCTACTGCTTTTGAGCANGCNTANTCTGGGACTGCAACNACTGAGCAAGCGTTGAGTGATGCGAATAGTGAACTTCTATCTCTGATTGAAGGATTGCAGAGTGCTGAATCACCTACCGTAAATGAGGGGTATCGTACAATAGAAGTCACTGTTGAAACAAACGGAGCTACAAACTACACTATCGAAGTTGATGGAGAGGTTCACACGCGCTTACGAATAGATGCAGGGGGAGGAGAGGTAAATGCTGGATATGACAGTTGCACAGCAAATGGAAATGAGTTGTTGCGAGATGGACAAGTACCCCTCATTCCACCTTCTGCCACTTCATTCAACTGCACACTCACGGGAATGATTCCTAGTAGAATGCACGGCATTGAAATCTTCGCAGATGGGCTCTCTATTGTCACACTTGAAGCGAGTACAGATGTTGTTAGCGAAATTCCCTCAAGTGGTGATACATCGCCAGTCATGTTTGCTCTAGGCGCTATTACACTCTCACTGATTGCCCTCTTGAGTTACAGTCGATGGAGAGATGAACGGCAAGGAAAGGTGAGTTCAAGATTAGCCCAACTGTACATTGCACCAGCAATGCTAGCCCTAGCAATATTGACCTTTTATCCAGTAATCTACGGATTCTGGTTATCATTTACTGATGCTGACCAAACACATCTTGGAGAACAGGCGTTCATCGGCTTGGCTAATTTCTGGGAAGTTTTTGCCGCCTCTGGTTTCATCCGCGTGACCCTTTTCACCCTAGTTTGGACTGTAGTCAATGTCACAGCACATATTGGCCTTGGTCTCTTCTTGGCACTAGTTCTGCAACGTAGTAATGTTAGAGGGAAAACCGCCTATCGAACTCTTCTCTTGCTTCCTTGGGCTGTACCATCCTACATTTCGGTTCTAGTATGGAAGGGAATGTTTCAGCCTGACGGGTTAATCAATGATCTTCTAGGCACAGATATCAATTTTCTTTCAGATCCAACCGGTGCTCAAATCATTGTCATTCTCGTCAATATCTGGCTTGGAGTACCGTTCATGATGATGTCATTGAGTGGGGCAATTCAGGCGCTACCACGCGATATGTATGAGGCTGCAGAACTGGATGGCGTCTCTGGTTGGAACGCATTCCGCCACCTTACTCTACCTAATCTGAAAAGTGCGCTCGTTCCACTTTCTCTACTTGGATTCATCTGGACCTTCAATATGTTCAATGTGATATATCTGATGACTGATGGTGGTCCTGACCTCTATTTCGGGCAGCCGGGACAAACTGATATTCTGATAACTTATGTCTATGATATCGCCTTCAGAGACGGTGCTTACGGCGTTGCAGCAGCATGGTCGGTCATCATCTTCTTCATGCTGTTGACCTTCTCTTGGACTTACATGAAACAGACCAATGCTACGGAGGCTTCTACATGAGTGAAACCACGATGCGAGATTGGTATACACCAATAGAGATGCACACTCTCAAACGGTGGTTAGTGGCAACTGTTGTCGTGAATGTTCTTCTACTCACCTTCGACGTTTTGAGAATGAACCGACTGAATTTGTTCTATGGTTGTGCAGGATGTATCTTACTAATTGCATTACATCAACTATTACCAGAAGCTGACCAACGCTGGCGCAAAGATATCTCTCTACTACTAAGTGGTGGAATCATGGCATTGGGTGTATTACGTCTTGTTAGTATTGAGATCACAGTGTTCAATCTCTGGATGCAAGCATGGCTTATCGTTCCCGGCGCCACCTCTCTATGGTGGCTATCAAGCCGCCCAGTATCTGCGTGGGCATCACGAAAACTATCTACTCAAGCGGTTGAATACGGACTTCAACGCAATCATGGCTTGGATGAAAAGCATCGCACATTTGGCGCACACATCACTTTGATTCATTTTGTCATCATCACACTTCTTCCACTAGTGTGGATTTTGGACATCGCCCTATCACCTGGTAACGCCCTAGGAGGAACCATTGGTGATTCTTTCACAGGTGAGCATTTCTCGAAGATTCTTGGTAGTGATTCATTTTGGACATGGATGACAAATTCCCTTATTGTTAGCATAGGTACCTGTCTGCTTGGATTAACCATTGCCATTCCCGCAGGTTATGCTTTCAGTAGGTACAAATTTACTGGTCGTGATGTCTCTATGTTTGCCTTCTTATTAGTACAAATGTTCCCAGGAATCATCATCTTAGTGCCATATTTCTTAGTAATGAAATCGCTTGGTTTACTCAATTCACATCTCGGTCTAATATTGGCATATTGTGTGACTGCCTTGCCTCTATGCGTATGGATGCTCAAGGGATTCTTCGATACAGTTCCACGTGAACTTGAGGAAGCGGCTGTCCTAGATGGATGTAATCAATTCCAAGTATTCACCAAAGTAGTATTGCCACTATCTCTTCCTGCAGTTGCGGTGACTGCTCTGTTTAGTTTCCTTGCAGCATGGAATGAATTTCTGCTAGCGCTTACTTTCAACACATCAAACGACATGTACACATTACCTGTCGGTCTAGCCTCTCTTATTTCCTCCACAGGACAAGCGTGGGGTGATTTTGCTGCAGCGAGTTTACTGGTAAGTTTGCCAGTTGCTCTGCTATTCTTATTCTTCCAGAAGTTCTTGATTGAAGGACTATCTGCAGGTGGAGTGAAAGGGTGATACAATGGTACGTGTAGAATACAAAGGCGTGACTAAGAGATATGAAGATGGATTTGAAGCTGTAATAGATTTGAATCTAGAAGTGAAAGATGGGGAATTCCTCGTCCTGTTAGGGCCATCCGGTTGTGGGAAATCTACGACCTTGCGAATGTTAGCAGGGCTTGAGGATATCACTGAAGGTGAAATTTCCATTGATGGAATGAAAATCAACCATTTGCCACCCAGCGCTCGAGGAATTGGCATGGTCTTCCAAAGTTACGCACTTTATCCCCACATGTCTATCTCTGAGAATCTTTCATTTGGGTTGCGAATGGAAAAAGGTGATAATCGTCTATCAGATGATGAGATTGCTGAACGTGTTGCTGAAACTGCTGAATTATTAGGCTTGACAGAACAATTGCAGAAGAAACCAAAGGAACTATCTGGCGGTCAAAGGCAACGAGTGGCACTAGGGAGAGCAGGAATTCGCAGACCCAAGGTATTACTCATGGATGAACCACTTTCAAATCTAGATGCTGAATTACGAAATCAAATGAGAACTGAGATTCGTCGCCTACATGACAAATTTGGAACCACTACTGTTTATGTTACACACGATCAAATTGAAGCAATGGTTCTAGCTGACAGAATAGCAATTCTTGATGGAGGGAAGTTACAACAACATGCTGAGCCTCTTGAGGTATACAATAATCCTGCTAATGATTTTGTTAGCGGATTTTTGTGCAAACATATCAACGAAACTGTTGATACCGCAAACCGTATCTTCGAAGATAGGTGAAATAGTGAAATTTGGGAAATGCTTACTCTTAGTGGCATTGATGCTGTTCTCAATTTTTCCATTGATGGCTGTTGATGGAGATTCAGCAAAATCATCCATTAGAGTGAGGGATTCTCTGACAGAATTTTCTTGGGAACCTAGTGCTGGAGAAAATCAACCAAGTAATGTTAGCATAATTGGTGAATGGAATTGGAATACTCATTCAGATCTTACTTTCGATGCTAATTCAGGAACTTGGTCAACTAGCATTTCTCTTCAAGAGGGGTTGTACTGCTACAAATTTGTGATTGGAGAAAATGATTACAGATTTGATAATGACAACTCATATCGAGGATATTGTGGGAATTATGAGAATTCAATCGTTCGTGTAGATAACACGAGCAAACCTGTTCTCAGTTTAGATTCATTTAGCATTAATACAAGTGGATTGGATGCAACTATCTTGTATTGGGCTGGCACTAGTCAAGCAAATCCAAATACAATCAATGCAACATTAATGCATGATTTTTCCGATATTCCAATTACGGGTATTTGGGATGCAAGCAATTGGAAATTTTCCCTAGATATCGAAAATTTGGCCGATGGAAAATACACCTTAAGAGTAAATGCAAATGATGTAAACAATGCAGAGGCTGAAGAATTACTGCTTCCTTTCTGGATTGGCGAAGAATCTGATTTCATTTGGGATGATGCCCTAATCTACATGGTGATGACTGACCGCTTCGTTGATGGAAATTCTGCAAATAATCCTGTAGCCACCTCCGCAGCCCAAGGTGCCGACTGGCAAGGTGGCGACTTCGCAGGCGTCACACAGATGATTCAATCTGGCTACTTCAATAATCTTGGAGTCAATGCACTTTGGCTAACTCCATTCAATACCGCTGCAAATGGAACCGGAATTGCAGGCGATGGGCAACATGAGGTGTCGGCCTATCACGGCTATTGGCCAATAGAACCTAGAGGAGTGGATGCTCGACTTGGGACTGAAGCAGAGTTGGAAGAACTGATTTCCACAGCACACGAACACGGTATTCGGGTGATGGGTGATTTAGTGGTAAACCATGTTCACGAGGACCACCCATACTACAGCAATAATCCAGATTGGTTTAACCAAGGTTGTCTTTGTGGCACAGAGAATTGTGGCTGGACTGAACATCGTCTAGATTGTCTATTCCGCTCTTACATGCCAGACATCAACTGGAAGAATCGAGATGCTTCTGAACAGATGATTGCAGACGGCCTCTGGTGGCTTGAACGGTTCGATTTGGATGGAGCACGAATTGATGCTGTCAAACATGTGGATGACTTGGCTATCTACAATTTTGGAACTCAAGTAAAGGAACGATTTGAAACAATGGGGACTGA
>NYYK01000044.1 GCA_002685895.1 Methanobacteriota archaeon | reverse complement strand
CGAGGGTCATCAGGTTTTCTTCGCCCAAGTAACTCAAGGGTATCCTCTACAGGTGGATGCCCAATTTTTCTAGCATTACCATCTAATTCATCACCTGACCAGAAAGTACCGTCCAACAACACCACATCGACAAATAGCGAGCGAAACCATGACAATGGGTCATCGGCTGAATGGAGATTGAGAGTCTCTTCCCACGAATCGTGATCGGGTAAAAAGAGCAGTCGCTTCTGTGCACTTTGAATCAGAAATGCATGTGTATCGGAATGTTCATCTCGATGTGGCACTCGAATAGGGGTGATTGAGAGAGTATCTGACAACTCAATTTTCTCCTCAGAAATATATGTCTTGGGGGTGAGATTGCCATTGGAGAACAAGGAAGAAAGTAGAGGGTTGTTTGAAATTACTCCCATCATAGATTCTGAAGCATGAAGTGGAACCTCCTTCGGGCCCCAAGCCTCACGACCAAACTGCCCCAAGCCATCGATATGGCCGAGATGAGCGTGAGTCAACCAAAGTGAGTCAACCTGATTGAGGGGTTTCCCATCTAATGAAGACCAGAGAATGAGTTGAGAAGATAGTGTGCGGCTTGCCTCTACTAAGTGCCTCTCCCCTTCTGGCGTTGTGATGCCCAGTGCCACTGGGTAACGGGTACGTGTGGGGCCTCCAAATTCATTCATACAACACGGTTTGGTACAACCTGCCTGAGGTACACCTCCATCTTGTGCGATGCCGAGCAGGGCTACCAATGTCGCCTCCATTAGTGCTTGGTTTAGGTCTCACCTCATGATGTATTCCGTGGTTAAATCGTGAAGGCTAACTTTGTAGCATATCAATACGAATTGGGCTGATACGGCGTCATCCGAAGGTGCGCGCATCAATATGCGGGAAAAGTGGATAAAAGAAAGGCATGGGGCGGAGCAATTAGGGATGGACATGGGAAGCCTCGAAACAGTAGTAGTGGAACCTGAATTAGAGCACACTTCTACGGTGGTCTGGTTACATGGTCTAGGTGCCTCTGGTCACGACTTTGAACCGATAGTACCAATGCTTGATTGCCCCAACACTAGGTTCGTGTTTCCACACGCACCGGTCATGCCGGTAACCATCAATATGGGAATGGTAATGCCTGCATGGTATGACATCATGACTCTTGATTGGGATTCTAGCGAGAGAGAAGACGAAGCATCTATCAGGAAGAATGCAGAACTTGTTATTGAACTCCTTAAAGAGGAGCATGAAAGAGGTATACCGTACGAGAAAATTATCTTGGCAGGTTTTTCCCAAGGGGGAGCCCTTGCCCTACATGTCGGGATTCGTTACCCTCACACCTTTGCTGGAATGATGGTACTATCTGCCTATCAATTATTGGCTGAAACTTACGATGATGAAGCGAATGATGCGAACAAAAGTACTCCAATTTTATTCTGTCACGGTGTGTTTGATGACATGGTGCCAGTAATGATGGGAAGGNCGGCCCTTGATGCCATGGTTGAGGCGGGTAATCCTTGCGAATGGAATGGTTANCGAATGGGCCATGAAGTCAATTTGTCTGAATTACAACGCATCAAAGAGTGGCTACATGACGCTTTGACGTAACTACAGTAACTTACTGCTTCGGCGTAATATGGATAAGGCGAACACCTTGGGCGAGCCATGGAGATGCGGGGCAAGGTCAGCAGTGGTCTAGGCCGCGCCCATATTTTCATGGCTCAGTCTCACTACCAAGATCAATTCAAGCGTGTTCTCGGCGTCACTGCATGGCCTGGAACTTTGAATCTAGAAGTATCGGGCGAATCATTTGTCAGATATCTCGCACTACGTGAATGTGCAGAAGTGGAAACCGCTAATATTTCAGATGAACTTGAGAGTGCTGCGAAAGAAATTGATACTTCTTCAATCACCAGTNACCGAATTAACGGTTTTGAGAGAGAAGGTCGTTCTTTCGGGGGAGCTACTGCCTTTCTAGCAACCATCAATCATGTTGAGGGNAGTGGAGATATGGCCATCAAATGCGCCATTCTCATTCCAGATCTAACCCGGCATACAGATGTTGTCGAAGTAATTGCATCAGCATTTCTCAGAGAGGCTTTTGACCTACTGGATGGTGATGAATTGTTCATCACATGTTAGAGTGATGGAATCCAACTTTCAAGCAACATTCTTTTTTGTTCCAAATCACTTGCTTCCTGCCATAATGGAAATCGGCGTTCACCAAGTCCTTTGGATGGTCCTGTGATATTTGAGTAGAGATTTTTCGTTGCATCGTCAAATGATACATCATCGTACTCTATTTCCCAAAGAGTTAGCCATCTTGAAGAGCCCATACCAAATTGAGGAAGTTCTTCTCCACTCTCTAATGATTGGTTAATTTGGTCTAGAGAGCATATATCCTGCGCCACGCTACCCAGTGTCCACGCAATTCTCCTCACTTGATTCCAAAGGAATGATTGCGCTGCTATTTCAAAACCAACAAGTCGTCCATCGATACGCCAAGGTTTGCACCAATCTACCGTACGTCTAGTTTCTCTTCCATCCTCAGGCCTACAAAATCCTGTAAAATCATGAGTTCCTTCAAAATGTGTCATTGCTTCAGTAACAATTTCTTCATCGTAATCATTGTTGAATTCTCTCATNCATTCAAGCCTNTAACGATAAATTCTACGAAGGGCAANACGAGGATTGAATTCAGGTTTGGCAGCGGTAGCTGCCCAAATCACTGCATCTGAAAGATGATCGTTGATAGCGCGACGGAAGCGAGCCTCNCCCATACTNTGCCAAACATCTTTTGAAATTTTACATACACCCACATTCATCCGCGCATTTACACCAGCATCTGTTCTACTAGCCAATTTGAATTTTGGTTCATCACCAGCAAATTTCGCCTTTTTGATTGCGATTTCTAAGTCTCTTTGGACTGTTCTAATTTCAGGTTGAATCTGACTTCCGTGAAAGGCGTCGCCAACATATCCAATAGCGAATGCNATGGCGACCTGTTCGGCCATACGCCTCACTCTTTAGACAACAATTCTGCAGCATCTGCTGGAGCATAACCAAGGCCACCTACGGACCATTTGAGGGCTTGTTGGAGCCATGGCTGAACCATGGGGTTGGACTTGTCCGGATCCATTATCTCAATAGCATCCACAATGTTTCTCGCAGCCATGTATAGTACGTCATCTACTGGAATATCTGCAAGTTCAAGACGCGTCGCATATCTTTGAAATTCCTTTACTGCAATAGGTACTCTTCTACATTCCAATGCAAAACCAGCAAAATCAGCAATGTATTCATCTTTCTCTTCATCGAGTTCCATTGCCTTCTTGTAAGACATCATGATTTTTCCACCAGGGATTATGTCTTCTTGTGCTTCCATGTTGAGCATATTAGCAAATTCAGCATAGGTATGATGTAATTCTGCAACATCAGGATGAGACTTAGCCTTCTCTTCAAGGTCTGCAACAGCGCCCTCTAAATTTCCCTCTCTGAACATTTCAATAGCCGTTTTCATCAATTCTTCACTCATTGTTATCCCTCGTGATGTCACCCGCTAAAAGCAACTCATCTATGAATCAAACGCTTTTGACCTTTGGATGATTATTCTAGATTCATGTCGGTATCGAGTCCATCCAATGTTTCTGCTGGAGCCTCTTCAACGGGTGCTGCTTGAACAGGAACAGGTTCTTGAGATGGTACGTGCTGACCAGTTCCTTGTGCAGTTGTAGACTGATTCCTAATTGCCTCCTTAAGTTCATTGATTAACTTGTAGACTTCTGAAGGATTCCTGATACCAAACATGCAATCCTCTGGCTCTGAAGTGTTCATCTCTTCTCGAGTTCTCTGTAGTTTAATAATAAAGAAGAAACTCTTCAAGATTTTCTTAATAAACCCAGTATCATCTGTGGCAGAAGCAGCGATATCTGCAACACCACCAGCTGACATTGATACTGTGCGTTCACGCACCCCAAAACCGCTACCGGTGAGCATATTTAGAGTTCCAAAGCCAAGAATACGTCCGTACCATGGTTGGCTCAACTTCATATTGTCAATGTCAACCATGTCTATCTTGTGCATTGTGTGATTAAGCATGAAATCCTTCTTCAGATAGACTGCCTTATCAGAGACTCCATAATAGAAGGAACGACTGTACCAAATGGTTAGAGTAGTTAGAAATACAAAGTACGCCACTCCTAAGAGGAGGTACCAAGATTCGTCCCAGTTGAAGGGGATGACACCATCGAACTCACTGCCGAACCATCCTAAAATCGTGGCTACAATATCATCCAACACAAATAGTGCTGGAGTAAAGGTGACAATAAGTAAGGAGACTGTGTACCAACCACCACTGGAAGACCAATTCATGAACCGATTTACCCAGGTTACAATGAGCATGAAGAAGACAAAACCGGTCATGCCTAGGAAATCAACCAACCAAAAAGCGAATTTTGCAAATCCGTTCGCATCATCATTTAGACCATTTGAAGTATTCACCCACCAAAAGAGAAGATGCACTACAAGAACAGTGAAGCAAAGCAGGTATTTGGCCAAGAAAGCGAAAAAAGTTGGTCGGCATGCATAATATGCAGTTTCATAAGAGGTCATATCAAATTTCTGCTGAACTTTTTCTGCATCAATTTTCGCTTTCATTCCTGATAACAAACTTTCACCCGACATAACAATACCCCGATACCTAAAGAGTGGATGGACCAGCCATATATCATTCTATTCAATATGGGCTTAGTGTAATATTCCCCAACTATGCTCCGCATTTCCATGAATCCACTTCCAATCGTTAAGTGTTCTAACNCCCTTTTCGTCNAGAATTGAAATCTTCTCAACCATCAGTGGATATTCATTGTAGGTGAAATGGCTAGTCATGTGGGCTCGTGTTGGTTGATTNAATGACCAATGTGCCCTTCCAACGGCTTTCACTAGTAGNCCTATTTGGGTGCGGCCATTCCATATACGGATGTGGAATTTTGGTAGTGGATTACCGTCAGAATCGAATTCTGCGTCTTTTCCTTTAGGTTGAATCAGTTTGACTTCACACCTCTCAAACTTCTCAGTTCTCTGCCTAGATGAATCCTTGAACATGCCTGCCCCAGTTAGTGGTAAACGGCTGAAGTCCCTAAGTTTCCAAGGATCTGAATTTTTCGCGGTAGCCGAAAGAGAGAGATGAGGTAGCCACCAATCAAGGTATGAACCATCATCAAAATGGAGCATGCCCCAAAACCACGGAATTGAAGGAGCTTGCACGGTAACTTTCTGAAAGTATGCAGTTCCTTCAACCTCCTCTCCATCGATTACGCCACTACACTTTGTACCGTGGATTCTCAATATGTCGTATCCCATGTTCGCAACATACACATTGTGTTTGTACTCTAGAGCTGAAATCTCATTGTTCCATGGCCTCATCTTCAAAGAAAATGAACTTGGTGCACCCTCTTCAATCGCAGTATCATCTGAAGTCAATTTCAACCAGAAATGACTCCTATCTGCTGCCAAACCCATCGAAANATCATCTTTGAGAAGAGGAATGACTGCACCGCCACCTTCGCCATTCTCGTCACCCCATAGTGAATGAGATGCAGGTAATGAAGCCATACGGGCCTCGCGCAATACTAGAGGCTCAAACACCTGATTGCCATCAAACCACCAAGATGCAACCATGCCAGGAAACACGATTCCACCATCTTCGTCAGTATGCGTTCGACCGCCACCCCACCAGTCNTGCCCGCTGACATCAATGCGTTCACAGTCTCTTGTTGACCAGAGTACCATCAACTGCTTACTTCGTCCAGGTTGGTCTGGGTCTGGGATGAGGACTAACCACCACCACCACCACCACGAAAGGCGGCGGAGAGGGGGAAGTGTGTCTAGATGCCAAAAGGATGAAAAATCTCCTTCAAATCTTTCCGGAGGTTGATTTACGCTAGGTTTTAACATCATCATACCTCAGTTGAGTTCCTTGTTCTTGAGACTCGACTGACCTACGAATAGAGCACCAATAGTGATGGTCAGCAGTACAAGTATTGAGATTAGTAGTGAAATGAATGGACTTCCTGCAACAACGCTTGGGGGGCTGTAGAAACCAGCCAAAGCGATTTCAGAACCCCAACTAATTTCACTAGCCATGTGAATCATGTAACTTTGGTCGGGGTATGCTAATATCGAAGTACAATTGATTATTTCAATGCCCCAATGAGAAATTGACAGCCATGTAAGAGGAAAAGTTGGAATGGCCAAGGACATCATGGCCATAGCAAATTCCCAAACCCCAANTCCGATTGCAATCCAAAGCCCAAACTTTGGACTCATAATCCCAAGGGTACAGAATATGGTACCNTAAGCCAACATTACAAGCCAAGAGGCTAGAAGTACACCTAGCCAAGCTGACATATCATGGAAGCGAAACAACGATTCAGATGGAGCAAGGAAGCCNGTGACGATGCCNGTCAAGAGAATCAAGACNGTCGAATATGGCCATACCATNGCGATGTAACCTAGCAAACGATACGCAAGNATCTCGGCTCTAGCAATCGGTTTACCCATTATGTAGTGCAAAGTACCATTCTCCATTTCGTCACGCACTAATCCTGTGGCGAGGAAAAGTGGTACGAAAATACCAATCAAGAAACCAAATCCTATCTTTCCAAATCCAAGAACAAATGCTCTATGTAGTGACTCTTTGAGAAACAACTCGTCATCAGGATCTTCGTCAACATTAGGGTCGGAATTGATTCTATAGACTGTGTTAGTGGTCGAATTCATGTAATAATGAACATTGCAATCCACATTGTCATGATTACGGTCCTGATCCCTAGGCAGTTCGAAAGAATCAGGGTCAACCCACCCTTCACCCGTACAATCGCCGTCATCGTCATGACCTTGATTCCAATTCTTGTAGTTGCCATCCCAATCAATGCCATCCTCATCAATCCATTTTTCTGGTGGATCAGGGGCGATTATGTTCGGATCAGGATGACTATCTCCGTCCCAAGGATTAGTATTGTATTTTCTCTCTTGACCAGTGGGGTATCCATCTCCATCCCAATCTTCAGAATCACCATCGTTGTCCACTGATTCAAAACCAGTAGCCATCGCTTCACCGTAGAACATCAGAATCATCGCAACAAAGACAACACCAATTCCCAAAACGACCCAAGTAGAATTCTTGGTGCGGTATTGACGCAAGGTGAACTCTGCTACTGCAGTTGCCTTGCGGTCGAGTTTACTCCAAACTGTGTCTGTTAGCGGTCTAAAAGCTTGTGCGGCTGATGCTTGAACTCGTTGTAACTGTGCCACTGCAACCCCGGCGGCTGCGGCAGCACCGCCTTGCGATACTTGTTCAGGAGGAGATTGATGTTGTGCTTCTTGTGCGTCCGCAGCCGACTGTATCTGATGCTCAAAAGATTGTGGCACTGGGGTAGAGATGGATGGTACTTCATCAGGAATCATGCACGACCCTCCACTAAATATCCAAGTAGTGATTCTAGATTATCATCGGGATTTTCTATTCCAGTAACCCTGATACCACTCTCAGAACATATGCTAGGTAATGATTGATGTACAGATGAAAGGTTATTTGTCTCAACCATCAATTCATCTTTCTGAGGGAATCTTACACCATACACATCATCGTGTGGTAGAAAAGCGATGCCCAATTTACGTGGTTCATCTGTCCTTAGAAGGATTCTATGGGGGTGCTGATCAAGCAGTTCTCTGATTGCATGTAGGTTACCCAAAGCCAAGAGGCGGCCATTATGGAGAATAATTATTTGCTCGGTAATTCTCTCGATTTCAGAAAGTATGTGACTACTTACAAGTACCGTTTTCCCCATTGCCCCGAGTTCCCTTACCACATTCATGATAGTGGTTCGAGCGAGAGGGTCACAACCGGCCAGTGGTTCGTCGAGAATAATTAAATCTGGCTCATTTACTAGAGCATGTGCAATTTTTACCCGCTGCCTCATACCTTTGGAATACTTTCCAATTTCTTTATTGGCCACATCTGACAATCCCACGAAATCAAGTACATGCATTGCCTTCTCTCTTGCTTCATCTCTTGTGTATCCATATAGTCTAGCAAGAGTAGCAACAAAATCCAATCCCGTCATCCAATCATAGAGATGTTCTGATTCCGAAACGTAGCCAATTCTAGAATATGGGGCTGGATTCTTGAATGGATTAGTGCCGAATAAATGTACAGTGCCAGAACTTGGCCTTAGGCGGCCTACTATCAACTTAAACAGAGTAGATTTACCCGCTCCATTCTGCCCTAAGATTCCTGTAACGCCTCCTTTAATTGCAATGCTGACATCATTCAATCCAATTACAGAACCATAAGTCTTAGTGACATGTTCAAGCATGATGTGTGGTGCCTCATTAACTGGAGCCCATTCTTGGGTTTCCCCTTCACCCATCTGTGAAAGATCTGGTATCATTCGCGGGTCACCTCCAATGATGAAACACGTGCTGTAAGCACATATAGAGAGACCGCATTCATCACTAGCAACATCACAAGACTCCATGAAGCTGGATGTTCATAGGTTTGGTTCACCCCTAGCATCCATTGCCCAACATGAGCAAGACAATCAAATGGTGAAATTAGGTAAATCGCGGTACTGTTGAACAACGATGAAATCAAGAATGATACCAATTTGGTTCCTAATATTATTCCAATGAACGCGACTGCAGGGAAAAATTTTNCAGAACTGACTGATGATAGGGCCAAACCGATACTTGTGTAGGTGAAGACAAGTAGAACTCCTGCAGCAAAGGCACCTACGAAAAGAAGTCCTGTATCCATCACATAGGACCACCCCTCGCCACCCACAAGTATTGCCCCGAGATAGTACATGGAGAGAGTGACCAACACCACGACTGAGAGAATGAGGGCAACTGAAAGGAATTTCATAGCGGCGTAATCTCGTCTATTAATTGGCCTTGAGAAATAGAGTGCAGAGGTACCATTTCGCCTATCNTCACTAATCATCCCACCAATTATCAAGGCCGTTACTATCGGATAAGTACAGGCGTTTCTGAACCAAAATGACAGGACATGCCCATACAAGTTTCCTCGTGAAATACCTGAGATACGTTCTATCACTTCTTCACCTGANATAGCCCCAATTGCAAGCATAGCAAGGTCACTAATGGATAGAATCAGGACACCAAAAATAATCAATTTCGTCATCACAGGCCACGGTTTGTGGCCCTTAGAAAATAAGCCATAGATATGATAGCGAAGAATTGCCCAATTCCTTACCCAACGCGTGTTTAATTGCCCTCTCCACGGGCGATAAACTTGGTGGAATAACGTCCCACCTGTGGCTTCACTAGCGACTTGTGCCACCTGAGCAGTAGCAGTTTCATCCCCATCGCCAGAGCCGAAAGCTGCTTCCATCCTACCTCTNCCGGTGACCACACCGCCTTTTTCTCCCATGAATTCGGCATCGGCAGAGACTGGGGGCTCTAGTTCAGTAGATTCGGATTCATTGGCAACGGGAGCNACATCTTCGAAAATATCATCGAATAGGTCATTGACTTGTGGAATCTCATCATCCATCAGAACTCACCCCCTGGGCGTGATGGTGAAGGTGCTACCGAGCGAGGTTGTGCTTGGGTCTTCAATAGGTCTGCAGATGATTTCACACCGTACCCAAGACGTTCCATGATGACAAGGAAAAGGTCCTCAAGTGATGGCTCATAATCCTCCATTCTACGAATCTGGACGCCAGTTTTTGCGGCTAGTTCCAAAACAAGGTCGTATGTGGTTTCATCTTGACGTACTACTCGCATCACTCTACCAGTTCTACGAGGAGAAAAACCTGCATTTTGGAGAGCGTACTCCATCTTAGAAGCACCCCCCCAAACCCAAATTTCAATCTCTCTGTCAATCGCTTTCAAGTCCTCAATTTTCCCTTGGGCAATCAGTTTTCCCTTGTGTATCATCACAATGCGATCACATATTCTTTCGACATCTTCCATTAGATGACTACTCATCAATATTGAACGGTCACCCTGTTTCACTACCTGAAACAAAGTATCGAGCATGAATCCTCTAGACTTGGCGTCCAAGCCATTTGTTGGTTCATCACAAATCAACAAATCGGGATCATGAATAATTGCACAAGCCAACTTAGTGGCCTGCATCATACCGGTTGAAAAGGTAGAAATTTCTCGATAACGTTGATCTCGAAGGCCGACATATTCGAGGACTTCGTGTGCCCTTTGCATCGCGATATTGGTGTTCATCCCAATAAGTTCCCCACAATATTTGACTTGATGGACGGCGTCCATTTCAAGAGTCAAACAGTCATATTCCGGCATATAACCAATCCGTTGACGGATGCTATCTCCTTGGGTACGAATATCATATCCAAGCACTTTTCCTTCCCCAGAGGTAAGTTGAATCAAACCAAGTAATGTTTTGATGAGTGTACTTTTTCCTGCCCCATTGGGACCAAGTAGTCCAGTAGCACCACTATTAATTTTCAAACTCATTTCGTCAAGGGCAACGTGAGGCCCATACATCTTCGTCAGGTCTTCAGTTTCAATGATTGGACCTATCATCTCAGCCGACCCCTCACTCCGTGAGGGGAACTGAGCCCTTGAATCAATCCCCTGCAAGATTGATGCCGCCTCGCACCTTTACCGCAATCCCCTTGCGAAATGCGATCATCTCTCTTGTGCCGCATTGAGCGATTCCATGCCCTACAAGTCCTCCAGCTTCATTTATCAGCAAGCAGGGCATACCATTTCGTGGTGTACCCTTGCAACCAAGTATGAATCCATGCATCACATTTCTGCCATCTCGAATGAAAGGTTCGGCGTCACTGTCAATGATGACACAAGGCACATCATCCTCTTCACTCATCATCTGGTGGACCCATATTGCTCCTTCATTTGTGATGCTCAAACCGCCATCAGTTAGCCTTTGGCTGAAAATATGAACCCCATCTAGTAAAATGTTGTTTACCCTCTTTGTACGACTCATAACAAATGAAAGACTATTTGCTATAGAATGGACTACATCATACCCAAGTCCTGAAAATAAAGTTATCTTATCACATATTGCATAGAGTTGATGGTGGCGCTTTACATCTTGTTTAGTGCCCTCTGATTTAGGCCTTTTCTCACCCAATTGGGATTCAAGTCTTTCAAAGAAATCATCATCTCCAACATAGAAGGAATGAGGATCTCCTGAAAAAGGAGAATTTTCTTCTAAAAAATTAGTGTTCTGTTGGCAGGAAAATATCCATTCTGGGTCTTCATCTATTATGGTAATTCCAATTGTCTCATCTAAGCCTAATACTATATCACCCTTTGATTTTGTTTTATCTAATCCTTTCCAATAAGGTCGTGGAGCCATTAGATGAGCAAATGGGTTGAGATCTTCCAGTTGATACGGAATTAATGATATTGGAGTGTAAATGAAAGGAATAATCTGTGGCCAATCCCTAACCATTGAAGATACAAGAGGTCCGTATGATTCCCTCCAAGGCCCTGGCCTGCCCCGTAATATTACCGCCAATCGGTCGGATGGCTCGAGAGCGTTTCCAAGATGATCTACTGGAGGCATCTTCCATTTCAACCATCTATTAGCATTAATAATTCTAGGATGGAGCGCCAATTCTTCTGAAAATTTAACTCCACCTTGCCTACATGGTGGGGAATTATGAACCAAATTATCTGGCATATTATCATAGAGCCAAAGTGTGGCTGCACGCAACTCTGCATTCGCGTGGCTACGCTCCTCAACTAGGTTCCAGATGGTGTCATTACGAACTGCCTCGCGGCAACGGGCGAGTTCTGCTGCAGTGACCTGCAAATTGTGACGTGCAAGAAGTTCTGCCCTCTCTTCTTTTGGAAGGCTCCGTACCTCCTCAGTTGTCTTGCCCCAAAGTGCAGGTGAAACATGAGGCCATTCAGACAATTCTGCCAGTTTAACGGTACCAGTAGGAGTCAACATTCTGTCATCCTTTGCAAACAAAGCGTATGCAGCAGAGTCGAATAAATCAATTCCTAGTGCCACACATATTGGGAATAGTATTGGATGACCACAACCAAACAAATGTACCGGCCTTTCAGGAGTAAGTGCAGACTTACTAGCAACTATGATCTTGATTAAATCGGTATACCTTTGATTTTCCATCAAAGGAACAATCCCTCCAATGGGGTGGACTGCAAAATTCATTTCAGACATCATCATGGCTGATTGAGTTCTTAGTTCGAGATTTGTTCCTCCTTGAATCGGGCCATTGAGAAGAGTACCTTTCGCAGCTTCTAGGGCTGCTGGCCCCCTAGATACAGTTTCATTTACTGCTTCACTCAGTTCTTCATTTGTCATATCAGGGCGACCAAATACATCCATCATCGTAGCAATGTCAACCCCAATGTCACGCTGGAATTCAACTACTTCGACTTCTCCAATCTCGACATCACCATACACATACTGCTGAAAAACGCCAGAATCAGTCATCACCAATCCTGGATAATCGAGTAGTTCATGAACTCCTTCTGAGAGAGCACGGGCCTTGAGTTCCTCACCTTTCCAAATGATGTATGAATTGGTGATCAGGGCCTCAAAACCGATATCCCACATCTCTTTAGGTGAAATTGTCAGAATGTTTGGGTTTACCACTGGCAATAGAGTTGGAGTTGCCAACATGTGTGTTGATGTGTGGAACAGACCAAGACGTGCCCAGCCATCGCTAGACTTGACCTCGAATTTGCCATGGTCGCCCTCGCGACAAGGATTCGCTACACGCCCTAGATGGCCAGACACACACTCACCGCTAACAACGCGGGGTGGCCTCTTCCTTTTGTTGCCATCGCAAGGTTATGCCCCCTCACTAGGGGGGTCATTTCGCCCATCTTCTGAATGGCCCTTCTTGTAACCTTGGAATGAGGGATTTACTTGGTCGTAACAATCACCGTCAGCCTCGTCAGTTCTGCCATCATTGTCATTGTCGACCCCATCGCCACAATTTCCATCGCTACCAAATAAGCCGCCGCTGCCACTAGGGCCATCACCTGACATCATATACCAAGAACCAATGACTGCAACTATCAACAGCATTCCTATTGCTGTCCACGCAGCAGCACCCCATCCTTCTTGCTTGTGAACTACTTCAACGGTTACTTTGCGATCCAAGCCATCTGTGCCAGTCTTGGAAGTCGCATCAGCGATTGCAGATTGCGCCGCATCATCTTCGGCCATTAGATGCGCACCGGCTTCTTCGGAATATCATTTCTCTTAGTATCGCAAGAGATGAATTGAGGATGATGTGAGGATTTCAAGCAGTTCATCCTCAACTGCCCGACCTTCAGGAGTAGCGATGATTTTCATTAGACGTCCTGCTGCATTATCCTTGAGTAGTGCAATGAGGTTCTCACTCAGAGACATTTGGTTGGCAGTAACGATTACTGCCGCATCGTGACCGTTGTCAGATACATGAACTATCCAATCATCGAAAGGTGGAAGTGGTACCCAACGCAATTCGTAATTCTCAGGAAGTCCGAAATTCGCCTGAGCAAGTGCATTCTCCAAATCAGAATGCCAAGGTCTTGGTTTAGCTGGCATACAAATACCTCAAACAAAAGTCACATTCCCATGTAATTGCAAGAATTCTCTAGTTAATTCATCGAAAGCATCGAGCATTGACGAACTGAATAGTACCGCTGATACTTCTTTGTCCCCTAGTAGGTCATCCTGTATTCCTTGTAATGTTCCAGGTGCTGCCCCACAGGCGATACAAGCGCCGTCGAGATTCAACTGCAATGAAACAGATTCCACTCCTTCTACTGTGACAACCTCTACATGGTCAACCAATAGAGTACCTCCATGATCAATAAGTGCTACTCGCACCTCACCCAACCTAACCATCAAGGCACCCACCAAATCAGAGACCTCTCCCTCTTTGACCAAATTCACCAACGAGAGTGCAGAAAAGTGCTCATCATCTTCTAGATTAATGAACTCAGTTAGCCTAACATCAGATTCATGCGCAATGCTAGCAGCCGCTTCGGCCCGATATCGTTCAGCGAGGTCATCCTCTTCCATCGAACAGGCGCATGAGTGGGTCTGCTTTGAGAGATTGCCTCACACCGCCCCGAAGGTGTTCGGAATAGATAACATCGCCAACTGCCGAACATGATAGCACGACAATAGCAAACACGCTTTGATAAGGGTTGGTTTAGCCAAGAATAATTGAGGAGGATACTTCATGAGCGGGGATGGCATTATCGAGATTCGTAATCTCCAGGTATCTATTCAAGGTGAAGAGGTTCTCAAGGGTATCAATCTGACTCTGAAGAAAGGTGAAGTTCACGCATTGATGGGTCGAAATGGGAGTGGGAAATCAACGCTCGCAAAGGTCCTCATGGGGCATTCGGACTACGAAGTAACAGAAGGTGAGGTTACTTTCGATGGAAATAACCTGCTAGAGATGGAGACTTGGGATAGGGCACGTCTCGGAGTTTTCATGTCTTTTCAATATCCACAGGCGATTCCTGGCTTGCAAGTAGGTAACTTCCTACGCAAGTCTGTGGTAGCTATACGAGGTGGAAACGCGCCTTCAGCCCGTGAATTCCGCGCTGAGTTGAACGAAGCAATGGAAAAATTAGGGGTTGAGAAAAAATTCCTTTCACGATATGTCAATGATGGATTCAGTGGTGGCGAGTCAAAACGACTTGAGATTCTTCAATTGATGTTGATGCAACCACGACTTGCAATCCTTGATGAGGCTGATTCTGGACTTGATATCGATGCACTAAAGACTGTATCTGCTGGAATTAATGCATCATTAGATAACGCTGCTTGCCTCATTATCACTCACTATCAACGTATTCTGAATCATGTAAATCCCAATCATGTTCATGTCTTGATTGATGGTGAAATCGTAGCTTCGGGTGGCCCTGAACTAGCAGCCAAATTAGAAGAAAAGGGCTACGATTGGTTGGAAGCGGAGGGNACATCGTGAGTGAAGATGCGCATGATCTCATTGGTGATTACAAAGCTGGCTGGCACGACCCTGAAAACTCCACTATCCGCTTTGATAATGGCATTTCTGAACAGGTTGTTCGAGAAATCTCTGAACTAAAAAATGAACCAGAATGGATGACTGAAATTCGCGTAAAGTCGTACCACCATTTCGTCAATCAACCGATGCCTAGTTGGGGGAATACAGAAATTCTTGATGGCATAGATTTTGACGCAATCACTTATTTCCTTCGCTCCGGTCAAGGAACTGAGCGAAATTGGGATGATGTGCCCGAAGATATCAAGCGAACTTTTGATCGCCTAGGAATACCAGAAGCGGAGCAAAAATGGCTAGGTGGAGTCACTGCACAATATGAATCCGAAGCAGTATATCATTCAATTAGAGATGATTTAGAATCGCAAGGTGTCATTTTCCTCGATATGGATAGTGGNCTAAGGGAACATGAAGAGATGGTTAAACAGTACTTCTGCTCAATTGTACCCTATCAGGACAACAAGTTCAGCGCCCTTAACACAGCGGTNTGGTCTGGTGGNTCTTTCATCTATGTTCCAAAGGGCGTCCATGTTGAAATGCCAGTACAAGCATATTTTAGAATCAATGCCAAGAATATGGGACAATTTGAGCGCACCCTCATCATCGTTGATGAAGGGGCGTCTATTCACTATGTCGAGGGTTGTACCGCCCCTGCTTATTCAACAGAAAGCTTACACAGCGCTGTTGTAGAGATTATCGCTCACAAAGGAGCACACATCCGCTACTCTACTGTGCAAAACTGGTCAAACAATGTTTACAACCTTGTAACCAAGAGAGCACTCGCTCATGAAAACGCTACCGTGGAATGGGTTGATGGCAACATTGGCTCAAAATTAACAATGAAATATCCAGCAGTTATTCTCAAGGGCGAAGGTTCTCACGCTGAAGTGATATCNGTTTCTTACTCTGGAAAAGGNCAACACCAAGATGCTGGCGCAAAGGTACACCACTTAGCAAGTAACACAACCAGTAAAATACTCTCCAAGAGCATCTCAAAAGATGGTGGGAGAGGGAGTTATCGCGGACTAGTCCAAGTAGCGAATAAGGCTGAAGACTGCAAAGTGAATGTTATTTGTGACGCCTTGATTCTCGACGGGAAGAGTCAGTCAGACACTTATCCCACCATGGAGATATCAAACCCAACCTGTCGCAGTGAGCACGAGGCGAGCGTGAGCAAGGTAAGTGATGAGCAAGTCTTCTACCTTATGAGTCGAGGTCACACTGAAGATGAGGCAATGGCACTTATTGTCAACGGTTTCTTTGAGCCTTTTACTCGTGAATTGCCGATGGAATATGCTGTCGAATTAAACAAATTAATGGCACTTGAAATGGAGGGGAGTATCGGTTGAATGCTGCAGATTCCTATCTTTCTATGCCTTTACCGAATCGTGCGCTGCACCTTTGGCGTTACACTCCGTGGCAGCGAATTCATCCAAGTGGTACACCTTCCGAAATCCCAGAAGTGATTTCTCCCGCATTGGTTACCCTTACACTCCTTGATGGTAGTGAATTACCGGATAGTATCACAATATCAGTAGCAACGGAAACATCAGAAANAGAGTATGAAGATGATGTCGCNTCAGCCTTCATTCGTGCCATCACCACCGATGGNTCAATCAAAATCAGCGTTGAAGACGGAACTATCTGTGAGCAACCTTTACTTCTGACTATTGATAGTGGTGGAGAAGTCTGCGGCCNCCAAGTAGAATTGGATATTGGCCGTGATGCTGATTGTGAACTGATTACAATCATCGATAGTGGCTCAGATTGGTTTGGACTTCTTCGCACGGGAATAATTGGAGAAGGAGCAAGATTCAACGATGTGGTTGTAAACAGGTTGGGGGCAAGCCGACTTCTCAGATGGGAGCGAATTACTCTAGCNAGTAACAGTGAAGTGAAAATTGGAACTGTTGGCAATGGAGGGAGTCGAACCAAAGCAGACTTGAGATACTTACTCAATGGCCGAGGGGGTAATCTCAGAGTAAATGGTTCAATCTTTTCAGCGGGGAGCCAGCACAATGATCACCACGTAGAAATCTTACACGAGGCTCCAGATACATTCAGTCGCCTCAATTGGCATTCATCCTGTGGCGGTAAAAGTAGAACTATCGGAACTGGAATGCTAAAGATTGCAAACGGGGCCAAAGGTTCTGACTCTGCTCAAGTATTCAATAATCTATTACTCTCACGAAATGCCGATGCNAATTCTATACCNGAACTTGAGGTACTTGAAAACGAAGTTGTTGGATGTGGTCATGGAACTGCCAACGGGCCTGTTGATGATGAACAGATGTTCTATCTCAAATCTCGCGGATTCTCTGAAGCGGGAGCAAAGGGNATTATCATCGCCGCTTTTCTGAATGCTACAATGAAAGAAATGGGGAGCGGAACCATGCATTCATGGCTGAACAACCTACTTTCTAGTGGATTAATTGCTGATACTGATTGAATAATTCTTACTTGAATGGATTGATAACCCGAGGCTGAATGGCGGCAACTGTCTGGAGGAGTGTCTGATGCCACTAAATGTTGAAGCAATCCGCGCTGACTTTCCCATTCTCTCAAGAATCCTACCTTCCGGTAAACAACTTGTTTACCTCGACAATGCTGCCACTACACAAAAACCGCGCCAAGTTATCAAGGCAATGTCAGATTATTACGAACAAAATAATTCCAATGTCCATCGAGCAGTTCACACCTTGGCTGGTGAAGCAACTGCGGCTTACGAAAACGCCCGCGATAGTATTGCTGACTGGTTCAATGTAGGTAGAGAACAGGTCATTTACACCAGCGGTACAACTGAAGCAATCAATCTCGTTGTTCATGGATGGGGTAGAGCTAATTTGCAGAAAGGTGATGTGGTTCTTGTTACNGAAATGGAGCACCACGCTGATATTGTTCCGTGGCAACTAATTGCTAAAGAAAGAGGCATCGAAATCCGTTTTGTCTCTGTTGACCCTGACACTTACCGTCTGAATATGGACGAGTTTGANGCCTCTGTTGGCGAAGCAAGATTTGTTGGTTGTGTACACACTAGCAATGTACTTGGCACTAGAAATCCGGTTGAAGATATTATCAAAATGGCACATGAGAGAGGAAATCACGGCAAGGGGGCAAGAGTACTCATTGACTGCGCCCAAGCATCCCCCCATGAGCGACTTGATTTGACAGAGTTAGGTGCAGATTTCGTAGCAATTAGTGGACACAAGATGTGTGGCCCTACAGGCATTGGTAGCCTCATAGTCACTCCAGAGGTNATGGATGAAATGCAACCATTCATGGCAGGAGGAGATATGATTGAGGATGTATTTCTTGATCACTCAACATTCCAGACTGGTCCTTACCGCTTTGAAGCGGGTACTCCAAAAATTGCTGAAGCAATTGGCTGGGGTGCCGCAATCGAATGGCTTTCTCAATTAGATATGCATGAGGTGCACAAGCATATCCATGATTTGGCCGCCCATACAGCCAATGAAATCTCAAANATTCCAGGTATCAAAGTGTATGGTGACCACTCAGACCCTTCNTGTTCGGGTGTGGTATCATTTCTTCACGAAAGCATCCACGCTGAAGATTTGGCCCACTTCTTAGATTTAGGNGGATTTGCNGTTCGCACAGGGCACCACTGCGCCCAACCATTGATGCGTAAACTTGGAATTATTGCAACAAACCGNGCTTCCTTTTACCTCTACAACACGCAAGATGAAGCGGACGCCTTCATTGCACACCTTGAAAGAGTGGTGGGGAGATTAGCGAGGTGAACATCATGCAGTTTGAAAGACACGCAAAGAGCAACGCTGGCTTCGAAGAGACNGTGGATATCGTTAGAGAACTGATTTCTGAGGCTGGCTTTGGAGTCATTAGTGAAATTGATGTTTCAGGGAATATCCTCCAATCAATGGGCGAGGTGTATCGCCCATATCTGATTCTAGGTGCTTGCATACCAGAGCACGCTGCGCGCGGGCTTGAAGCAAGACCAGACCTTGGCGTTTTGTTACCATGCAATGTTGCAATCCATGTTGAAGGAGATGATGTGATAGTTTCTGCGATGGAACCAAGAGAGATGCTAGCAATGCTCGGCGACGCTGTTGTCGATGACTTGGCAGAGGATGTCGGTTCTCGTCTTGAGGAACTCATCAATGATATCCCAGCACGCACCACCCCGAANAATGTAGGAGAAGATTCAGAAGATTCCTGGGGTGCTGGAAACTGGCCACCGGAATTACAGAAAATTATTGATGAATTTCGAGATATTGATGATGCCATGGAGCGCTATGAGGTGCTTTATGACTGGGCCAGTGAGTGTGAGATGTTGCCGTCAGAAGCGTGGAATGAGGATAACAAGGTCCACGGTTGCCAATCTGAAGCACACGTTGCCTGCTCATTAGATGAAGATGGAGGATTCCGTATGGTTGGAGGTGCTGATGCACAGATTGTACAGGGTTTGATGGCAATTACTCAGAAAGCGATTAACGGCTTGACACCCTCTGAAGTAGCAGATTTCCCTGCGACATTTGCCCGAGAACTTGGTTTTCAAGAAACTCTCACTCCAAATCGTGCTAATGGTTTCCTAAACATGTTCACAAAGGTGCGCAAGGAAGCACGCAATATGTTACCGTGATTCAAATGACAGCAACGAAGGAAGCAGTCTTAGCATCTATCCATCCAGTCGAAGACCCTGAACTAAAGATCAGTTTGGTTGAGTTGGGGCTCATCTATGATGTTCGGCTTCAAGAGGGTGATGAGGGGATTCACGCAGAGGTCGATTTGACNCTAACATCCCCTGGCTGCCCAGTAGCACCTGAAATAATGGCCTCAGTCCACCGTGCAGCACTTACCACGGAAGGAGTGGAAACGGTTCATGTAAATCTGGTTTGGACNCCACGTTGGGAGCCAAAAGTACACGCTAGCGAAGATGCATTGATGGATATGGGAATCTTCTGAAATTTCACAGATTAGAGGCCGCAGTCACCGTATTAAGCATCAGCATGGCGATAGTCATAGGGCCAACTCCTCCTGGAACCGGACTCAACCAATCGGCGACACCGGCGACATCTGGGTGCACATCGCCTGCAAGTCGGTATCCGCTTTCACGGCTAGAATCATCTACACGATTGACTCCTACATCAACAACAGCAGCACCCGGTTTCACCCAATCTGCTTGCACCAATTCAGCCATACCTACTGCAGCGATTAATATGTCTGCATTACGGCAGGTATCGGCCAAATCAGAAGTTCTAGAATGAGTAATTGTGACGGTAGCATCAACTCCTTTTCGGGCAAGAAGGAGCGAAACTGGAACCCCTACAATCCGAGAACGGCCAATAACCACGGCACTCTTTCCTGAAAGATNAACGCCCCCCCATTCAAGAAGACGCACCACTCCAGCAGGTGTACAGGGAACAAGACCATCCACCCTTCCCTGAACTAATCTTCCAAGATTAACTGGGTGGAACCCATCGACATCCTTAGCTGGGTCTATCATGTCAGTAATTGCCAATTCATCCATTCCTTCTGGTAGAGGTGATTGAACGAGAATTCCATGCACTGAGTCATCGTTATTCAACTTCTGAACTACGTCGGCCACTTGAGCAAAATCCGAACTACTTGGCAAATCAATTCTAGTGCTCCTAACACCTACGCGTGCGCACGCTTTCTCCTTTGCTCCGACATAGACGTGGCTTGCGGGGTCATCTCCAACGATTACTACGGCAAGATGTGGCGTGATTCCTTGCGCTTCTAAGTCAGAAACCTTCGCTTTGACTTCGGCTTCCACCTCGGCGCCGCACGCCTTTCCATCGAGTAACATTGCACCCATTGAATTGTACGAGAAGAGGGTTGCACTTGACCATTTGCGCGCGTTNGACGACTGTGAGATTCAAAACANATGGGCTAGTCCGNNGGTTTAGCGCCAACGTTGCACAGCTGGTAGTGCTCCTGATTTGTAATCAGGTGGTCGGGAGTTCAAATCTCTCCGTTGGCTCCAAAATCAATGATTTTGGTCGTAATCATGCTGCGCTTGTTGGTATCCTGACCAACCTTGTTGTTGAGCATATTGTTGTTGTTGGGCCTGTTGCCAAGCTGCCCATTGTTGCCATTGTTCATACTGTTCAGCAGTCATCTGCTGCTGTTGTTGGGCCGCGTTATATTGCTGCCATTGCGCATATTGCTCCGTAGTAATCTGCTGTTGTTGCTCATGGTTTTCTTGTTGCAGATATTGAAGATACGCTTGCATTCCTGTTGTGTCCTTCGGAGAATTTGAATCCTCTTCAACATCATAAATGACCTCTGCATTCTCATCAAACCAGTCTTTTTCAGTGTTGCCACCAGAGCGGAATGCAACCACAACAATCAGGGTCAATAATATGAATAAGCCTCCCAAGATACCCAGCCATTCAATAGTGAATCCATTCGCATCCAGATCACCAAAAATACTAGATTCAGAATCCGGTTCATTGACGGTGATTACTAATCCAGTAGCAACCTCTTGTTCATCCATGGTGACAACAATGTAGTAATGTCCTGGCTTCTCTGGAATCCAATCGATGTGTGCCTCACTTGATTTATCAGGTTCAACTCCTATAGTAGTAGGAACGTCGGTAATGCTAATTCTTTCATCCTCTGAATTGACCTCCTCTAAAGTGAGTTTAGCATAACCATACACCTCACCCACATTATGAACTATTACAGTGACTATGATGGTGTCGCCAAGGTAGATTTCTCCATTATTTGAGTAACTCATGTCTGAATCCTCAACTAGAAGAATTGCCTTCAATTGCTGAATTTGCCATGACGCAAATGGGCTACCCTCTGAATTGAATAGAACATCTGATACCATATGCTGCCCAACCATGTCTTGGCCGGTAATCCATACATGCAAGGAAAGCTCCTCTGAAAGCATTACAGCAGGAATCACGGATTGTAAGTCAATTGTGGCCCTTACAGGAATTGCAGAGCCAGCGGCATTGTGGCCGGGTAGGGTTACCGTACTTTCACCTCTAGCAACCTCATCACCAAGTGGATTTGAACCATGTGTTACTAACCAGTGAAGGCTTACTGTTTCTACATCGAGTTGTTCCAGTTCTTCAATTTTCAATTCGATCATAAGTGAAGACAGTGACGATACATGAATCTCAGTGGAAAGTCTTGGACCGACCACATCAATAGGGATTGGTGGAGAATCATCCACCGTTATGTAGAACATGGCGAGTCCTGAATCAGTGACATCTTTAGCTTGCACATGGAGTTCAGTCAATTCGAACGTCAGCAGTTCGGGGGGGCCAGAACTCGTTGCCGCCCTTACAGTAGCAGTCCACCAACCATCATTCGTGTTAACAGTCAAACTATCTTCACCAAGTAGGACTTTCACCTTGATTTGGTCTTCAGGCACGTCACCAGTGGGTGAAAAAGCAACTCTTCCAGAAACAGTGATATTACTCCCAGACGCGACCCAAGCGCCGTCTGCAGAACGCTCCCCTTCTGCAAGTTCGAGAAGAATGCTGTCTGACACCACCCCTAGTTCAGCCAAGAAACGCCACTTCAATTCAGGGAAAGCAATCCAGTCACCCTGTCCTGCACGGTCAACTACCTCGATGTTTGGCTCTCTTCTCAAATCACCCTCATCGGGAAGATTCCAGTCGAGTTTGAATACCACTTGAATTTGCATTTCGTTAGTGAATGCAGTGAGATTTCCATCTCGCGCCTGCACATGGCAACTTACTAACTGTAGGTTTGGGCTCGTAGTGGTACATTGTTCATTCAGCGAATTCCAAACTATAGTGAGTTGATCCTGTACTGAATTTCCTGCAAGGTTGAGAGTAACTTGGTCAACATCTGAATAACCATTATCTTCGGAGAATGGAATTACTAGAGAGTATGTAGATGTTGGATGTAGCCAATTCCGCGGGCCGTCACCCCACATCGCGCCCTCTCTAGTGATGTGTGGGGCTTCATCAGTCATCAACTGATAAATGAACAAATGGGAGTTGTTGAGTTCATTCCCACCTCCCACAATGGTGTTGCCGGCTGGATCTGAGCCAACTAGGTAGCCAGCGACAAATTCTCCTTGAATGCCATAGGTATCATCGAATGTAAATGAGTAATTACCTCGGCTATGAGACAGATTTTGTGGCAAATCCAATTCCTGTGGGAGGAATTCATCTGCATCTATCTCGCCATCACCATCACTATCTTCCTGCCACTGCCTCCAGAGCATCAGAGTGACCTCTGTGGGTAAAACTGGCTGGTCTGACAACTCAAAGGTGAGGGTTTGAGCGAGTGATGGCTCAAGGTGGTCGTGAGAAGCAACACTCTGATTGATGACCTGAGGTGAGAAGGAATCGATTTCAAATGAACGATTCAAACTAATTGAAGTAACATCATTACCGCCAGCAAGCAGTGAAATTTCAATCGAATAATCTACGATTCCCGTTGCAATCGGAGTCCGCGTATTGAAGACCGCCTGCCCTTGATTCAACTGGGTTGTCTGCATTTTGACAAGGTTATTCTCAAGTAATCTGACTTCAACATCGCCACTGCGTGGCCCAAATATTGACTCCAACCCCTCGAACTTTAGATCCACTACAACTGAAATATCAGAATCAGATTTTAGATAAGAGGCACCGGGAGGTATCACAAGTGGTTGGTCATTGAAGACTCGCCATTCGGATATCAGTACATCATTCTCCACTCCTTGAGAAGGACCCGGTCCAAACAAATGTACCCATGGCAACGAAATCAGTCCGTCCTTCATCACCCCACGTACAGTGAGCGACAGAAGTTCCTCGTCTTCCCAAGATGCATTCAGTGAGAATTTGAGGGTGGGATGTAGTTCACAGCAAATTCCCGGCCCACTAGCACCCGACCCAGTACTGTATCCCCCTGTATCGAAGTTCTCTGGTAGAATTATGGCGTTGGCATCGCCTTCGACTGTATCTAGTGGCAGAGGTGCGGCTCCAAGCCAAACTGTGTAAGTAACTGCATTGTTATCCCCTACAAGGTCGTAGCGCAGAGCTGCTAATTCACCTTCTTCAACTGAGATATTGTGGCCAAACTCGAACCATTGCCAAGATGGCGATAGCGTGACAGATAGATTGGATGCAGATTCCAATTCTATTTGAGTTGCTAAACCAGTATTCAACTCAGTTAGAGTGACTGACATTGCAGCAGGATATTCCCAACTCATGGCAAGAGGGATGGTGGACCAACCAGAGGTCGGAGTCATACTGCTTGCAAGATTGTTTAGATTCAACACGAAATCTGATTCTGGCTCAAAATGAATCGATGTGCTCGGGCTGTGTGGAATGGCAATCCCGCCAAGACGCGCTCCACCACTCAATGCATTGAGTACTAGTTCAGCGCGAATATATTCAACGCCGAAATTACTCCATAGCGGCTGGGCAGATGCTAGATTTGCAACAAAATTAGAACGATCTCCAGATTCTACCTGAAATGTTCGTGAATCATCGCCTGAACCATAGTTCCATGAAGAAATCGTGTTACCATCTATCAATAATTGAATATCCAAGTTTGTGACTCCATTAGTTAGTTCAGGGCTGATTTCAAATAGGAAGTGACCGAGTGAATCTTTTGGAATCCAGAGAGGAACTGTATGTTGGCTAGGGAATTTCAAATCAACAGAATTATTTCCACTTTCAAGAACATCCTGCCACCCCCAAGTACCGATTGATTGGTTTACAATGCCCCACTCATAGCGACCGTTGCTTAACAGGTCTATCGCTGGAGATGAGGGGAGACCTGCACCATGAAGTTCAATCTCAAACTTCTGTAAGTCGAAATTTGAACTCTGCCCATTCCATCTGAATTGTATTTCATGGACCCAATCGTCCAAATCCGTTGGCCCATTTTCATTCATCGCTATCCACGATGTACCATCAAGTGTGGCTTCCAAATAGCCTCCACCGGTATATGTGATGGCGGCTGTGACCTTACTAAGTGGTAGCCGCGAATACAGTGTCGGCGAATATGCATAACCTGAACCTGTAATGCTATCACCATCCCAATTACAAGATGAAAGACTCCAATCCGTAGGATTAACATCAAAGGAATTAACATATTTACCTTGGATATGAATGCCATTCACCTTAGTTACAGAACCTGTTCCTTGTGCCGACAAGGACACTTTCAAACGAATTGCTGGGTGTTTTATCCAATCGATTCCACCCAAATCTGCCCAAGTGCCTGAACGTTGGTCATATCCATCAAGAGTAGTACCGTTTGAAGCATCTATAACAGACCATGTGACGGCATTTGATGAGGCATCAGAATCGATACTCATAATCCCATAGGGGCCAGGGAGTGAGCGATAATTGGAATTCGAGGCATTCATTCCAAAAGCGGGAGATGTCCAATTACCTTGGCCTCCGGGTTTTGTTAGCCTAACATCGTCAACGAACCACCAATCGCAACATGTGCCTGAACCATGTGGCAATCGGAATCTAAACTGGAAGTTTGAATGAAAGGCATCATTTGGTAGATTGAATTGAGAATTCACGTTAGTGTACCCAGGATATCCTAGTCCTGCGTTGTAATAGGTAATTTGACCCCAACTTCCTGATGAACGCTTGTATTCCACATAGAGGTGCTCACTTGAATCGGGGTCCTCACCACATCCTGAACGGCCTTCAGTCATCCATAGGGAAATTATTCCTTGAGTTAGCGAAGAAAGATCAATGGTGTTTGAGGTAACGGTGACTGTGCCATGGCGGAGTGTCAAGGAACGACTGCTAGAACCATTGGTGCCGCAACTCATTGTATTGATTAGACCATAGTTAGTATTGCTTGTGGACCAGCCCGATGGTAGCGCGTTTGTACCTTCAAAGGACCAGTACTCATCAATCGCAGATACTTGCAATCCTGAAGTATTGTAGTCAATTCCTCGGGAAGTTGCCCCCGTTTGATTGAAATCAGTAGATTGAGTGAACGAATGACCATCGCTGCGAGAAACTGCAGAAGGTGCCAATTCAAGGCTGATGTTTCGTATAGCTTCATCTTCCGGGATGTCCAATTTGAAGGAGTTTGAAATAGTGGTGGGATAACTTTGGATAGTCACTATTTCTGTAGAATTTAGTGATGCAGACTCCATGATTCTATTGTCATACAATCGCTCAGTACCTTGGTTAGAGGGGGAAGTGAAAGCAGCCAAAGTTGAAGTCAGCATGAGAAGAATCAGAATGGTGGCGCCCCTCTTCATTCGACCCTCTCCCTCGTTAACGAGGAGTGGGGTTGATAGTGAATCTTTCTCTTACAGAGAAAGTTTTTTTCTTTCCATTAACCATTGAGCGAATGGTTTGATTACTGCCTCCACATTGGACTGTTCGGCGGCCACTTTCGTCGTCGGTGTGATTGCTGTGGATTTGGGTCACCTTGAGAATACTTTTTTGCCACCAGAAAGTCGGGTAAAAACTGGTTCTGATGTCATTTTCTCATGGTATGGTCGCTATCAACAAGCAAAAGCGCTCGGCGAGCCAGCTATCAACGGCACTGTTGGAAGTTTGCTGGAAGATGATGGCTCGCTTGCGGTCAACAAAGTAGTGATGGATACAATCCGCAATCAACCAGACGTTGACCTTTCGGCATACGCACCACTTCCTGGACTTCCCGACTTCAAGAAACTGGCAGCAGAACTCGCTGTCGGACCTCGGCTAGCAAGCCTACGCGATATCGGCATACATAGCAACGCTGTAGCCACCCCAGGGGGCACCGGTGCCCTCTACCTCTCTGCAAGAAGTATGTTGGCAGTGGGCGATACTATTCTCCTTCGCTCCCGAAGGTGGTCACCCTATGACACACTAGCAAAAGAATGCGGACTACCCATTGCTGAATGGCCCATCCTACCTGTTGGCGATAGCGATCATCCAAAAGTCGATCTCTACGCCCTTGAAGAAAAATTGGAAGAAATCGCAACTAGCCAAAAGAGACTACTTGCGTGGATAAATGACCCAGCCCACAATCCAACCGGAATATCATTGGATGCAGAAGGACGAGAACTCGTTCTCGATGCCTTCATCAACTGTGCAACAAAATATCCAGATAAGGGCGTCACACTCTTCCTCGATACTGCTTATGCAATCTACGCCGATGAACCATATGGTTGGTCTGAAACAATCCACAAGAAATTCTCATGGGCAGACTGGCCTGAAAATTTACTGATTTGTTGGGGCTTTTCCGCTTCAAAATCACACACGATTTACGGTATGAGGTGTGGAGCCATTGTGTTCCTCCATCCATCGGAAGATTATGTGGCTAGACTTGGAGAGATATGTGCGGTCACTGGGCGTGGAACCTGGTCTTTAGCACCACGCTTACCTCAATCAACCTTGATTACTATTCATAGTGATGAGGATCTGGCTATTTCTTGGGGGTTAGAAAGGAGCCGATTGAAGGAGATACTCACAGCGAGAAGAGAAATGTTCAACGAAAGAATGGCCCTATCTGAACTCCCATTGATGCCTTCTGATGATGGCTACTTTGCCTTCATCCCATGTGATGACCCACTCTCCATCGCTGAGAAGGCTGCTGAATCTCATCTCTATGTCGTGCCACTGAAAGGAGGAGTGCGCATAGGCCTCTGTTCGATAGGAAGTAGTGATGTTGTTCGAGCCGCAGAAATCCTCATAGAATCGTGGCACACCCTCGCTGAATGAGGTGATTATTTGGTGAGGAACGTACGCAACAATCTCTTCATAGCATCATGGCTCTGTATCATTCTTTCATCTGGAATCATCTTCGCTGACCCTGCATACATTGCAATTGGAGCACCTATTGGTTTAGCGGGTGCGGTAATGTTTCTACTCGCATTTGTCCGAATTGAAGAGCCAAAACCAATGAGTGAAAAGGATATTCGTGATTGGACTCCAGAAGTGGGAGGACTTCCTGAAGGAGCCGAGGGGAGTGTCATGTATCGAATTGATACCACCCTTGATGACCCTGTTCGAACAAGTGTATTGTGCGGCAAATGTGGAGAACTGACATGGCTAGATGGACCACGCCCTCGAACCTTCATCTGTCTAGGTTGTGATACGATGCTCTGGGATAAGCCAGAAGATGATGAAGAAGAGTAACTATTACACTCTCTTCTCCAATTGCTTCAAGACATAGTAACAGGTCGAGAAGGTTGGAGGTGTGAGTATGGAGTTGAGTAACAATGAGCGCCGAATGCTGAAGGCAATGCTCACCAAATCAAATGAGATTTGGAATCTCAATGACCTGTTGGAAGCGTGTGGCTGGGCTGACCAAGCACATGTTGCTGGTGCAGGGGGTACTCTTGCTGAGGCTGGACTCGTTACTCAAACAGAGCAACGCAGCAAGGTTTGGCGGCTTGCTGCTGAAGGCGAATCTGCCGCTGCAAACGGTCTTCTTGAACAGCGAATTTGGAATTGGATTTCAGCCCAAGAAGGCGAAGTAGGAATGCAAGATTTGCAAAACTCGGAAGTTATCGAAAAGCGAGAAGCCGGGGCTGGCATCGGTCTTCTCAAAGACCTCGGAATTCAACTTGTAGCGGGGCAATTTGTCGTTCCTTCAGCAACTGGAGCAATCGAGGCAACCCTAGATATGCGTGGGCAGTTTATTTCGGCCTTGGCAGATGCTGGTGATAACGGCGCACTCGAAAGTGTTCTAGATGTTAGCCAAGTTGATTATTTCTCAAGGCGTAAAGGCATCATCACATCGAGTGAAGAGGTGGTTAGAACTTGGCAACTCACACCGCGAGGTAGCACAGTGAAAATACAGGATTTAGAAGAGCGCCTAATGGTTGCAGACATCACTCCTGAACTATTGCAGGGAGATGAATGGCGAGAAGCGGACTTCAAGCCATACGATGTCACTAGAGAAGCATCTACTTCAACGGTTGGCAAATCACATCCGATGCAAGCTCTAATCGAGCGCATCCGTGCAATCTTCCTTGAAATGGGATTCACCGAAATTGATGGCGATTATGTAACAACTGCAGGTTGGAACATGGATGCTCTTTTCATCCCTCAAGATCACCCAGCAAGAGAGATGCAGGATACCTTCTATCTCGACAACCCCGAATCAATCCCACTACCAAGTGAAATGACCGAGCAATGGGCACAAGTGCACGAAAGTGGAGGCTATACTGGAAGCAGTGGTTGGGGTGGAGAATTTTCAGCAGAAATTTCTGAGAAAGGTATGCTGCGAACCCATACGACCGTGAACACAATAAAACATCTTGCCGAAAATCCAGATACTCCNTGCCGNGTCTTTGGTATTGGNAGNGTATTCCGCAAAGAGAGCATTGACCGNACNCATCTACCNGAGTTNCATCAGATTGAAGGNATNATCATGGAGCCTCANNCAAGTCTTCCNATGCTGGTNANCACACTCAAAGANTTCTATNCCAAAATGGGCTATNCNGAAGTTCGAGTTCGNCCNGCTTACTTNCCTTATACCGAACCATCCCTAGAGATTGAGGTCAAATGGAGAGGCAAGTGGCTCGAGTTNGGTGGGGCTGGAATTTTCCGTCCCGAAGTGACTGAACCTTTGGGGGCCAAATGGCCCGTTTGTGCATGGGGTATGGGCCTTGAGAGATTGGCAATGCTAGTGCTTGGACTTGATGACATTCGCCAACTTTACATCTCTGATTTGGAATGGCTCAGTAATCAGCCTGTATTGTAATCACGGCGCCCGGTTATGACGCTCCCTACACCAAATAGAATTGCAAGCAAGAGCATGGTAACAGTGAAATCTATCCAAATTGGTATTTGTTCAGTATTTTCTGTTTCAATGTGTACTGGTTCTGAATAATACAAAGCCATCGTATTGTATTCGTAAGACCTTCCACCTGGGCCAGGGGGCCCACCTTGACCCCCACTAGGTTGAGCATCTAAATCAGCAACTCCATGGTAGCATAAGAGGAAATATGGCATCCCAATCATGGGAACTTGNTTGCCATCAGTATCAGTGACTATTTTTGTTGAACCTGATAGTGGCGTGCTGACATAATGGTATATTCCATTGGGGTATTCTGGAGTGGGACCAAAACGACCATTGCATTCGTCTAAATCTCCCATATCAGCAACATAATTCCAATCTGAAATCCCATTGTAACCTTGATCGCCACCTTCTTCAGTTCTCTCAATTTCATATGAGGAAGTTATTGCTCTAATACCTCCATTACCATCATTGCCATACATTCCATAGATGGGGTATCCATCAAATGACCAAGCAATAATTGGGCTGTGTTGGGTGCTATCCAATTTTGTCCAATCATAATCAGAAATGGTTTCGCCAACTCCCGGTGTCCAAGTAGAACACTGTGCATCATAATGATAATGGTAATTATTTCCTGCTGCATGTGCTGTACAGTATCCTAAAGCAATGGGTTGCCTATCTTCTACGAAATATTTGAAATTCAAGGCAATTGCATCCCCACCAGGGCCTTCCTCAACCCCATAAATTGGGGCGCCATTAATTGAAACTGCAACTGGACCTCTATCGGGAGCGCATTCCCAGCGCCCAGCAGACGCAGGACAATTTGCTGTATTATAGCCACCATTAGTGTCATTAACAGGATTTAATGGAATGTGCCATTCTAAATCTACTTCATCCACACAGCAACCCATTGTTGACAAAAAGTCATGATTGGGAATACCATTCGCATCAACAACCATCTCACCATTTTGGGTAGATACGGACACTTCACATTGGAACCAAGGTCCAACATTGTCATTACTTGCTCCCGCACTACTTGCGCCATTTGTATTCGAATTGTATCCTTCTTCAGCATTGAAATCCTTGACCCAAGGGCCTTGACCATTCTGGCAAAGCCACGANTCTTGNGGCACCCAAGTTATCTCACAACCGGTTGCATCGACNNTAGTNCCTGGAAGTGTATTTGGGCATTGATCAAGNGAATCTTGAACNCCATCNCCATCTTGGTCTTTCTGGGANTCTGAGCAACCATTTGCATCAGCNACTTCTTGTGCAGGCGTGTTNGGGCATTGGTCACCAGCATCTGANATGCCNTCTCCATCAGCATCTTTCTGTGTGTCAGAACATCCGTTGGAGTCTACTATTTCTCCAGGATAAGTGTTAGGGCACATATCATTGTCATCTGTAATCCCGTCCCCATCACTGTCAAGTTGAGAGTCTGCACAACCATTTGGCCAAACTGGTTCATCATTTGGAGTATTAGGACAAACATCGTCAGCGTCTACAATTCCATCATTGTCTTGGTCTGAAATTGTATCTTCTGAAGGCTCATCTGGAATTGGTAATTGATAAGAAATATTTCTTGTTCTAACATCATAAACTCCGCATGAAACCCAAAAATCCCCTTGCTTAGCTACAGTAGTAACATCGACTGGGATTTGGAATGTCCCATCACTTCCATTTACAAATCCATCAATTGTTGATTGGCCTTGAGGCCAATATTCAACAGCACATGATGAAGGAAATAAATGCACTAAATCGCCCTTAATCAAACCAGTAGTTTCGTTCTCTTGAGGTGCTTCATAACGTAAAGTAACCAGCACCATATCCTCAACAGGATAATTTAGATTGACATTTACAATCTTAGTACTGCTGGCTTGATTTGCTTCATCTGTAGCGACAAACTGAACTGCCCATGTGCCCGGTGTATCGTATGGCAGTAATATCTCCCACACACCTTCTTCATCAGATGATGATGATGTTACTAGCGAAGGTGTACTTAGTGATTCAGCACCATACACGGTAGCAGTAATAGTAGTTGAATTTGGAGATTCATCAACAACCCAACCACTCAGTAATACAGATTCCCCCCAAGAGAAATTAGTCTCCCCTACGAAAAGTGTAGGGGGTCTGTCATCAGTTGCTGTGTTGTCTCCATTATTTTGTGAATTTTCTTCGGAAGACGCTCCTTCTTCACAATCCTCCGGAGATGGGCCTATTCCTGGACCCCAAGTTTCTCCTTCGCCTTCGCATTGTTGTTCGTTTGTATTTGGATTATCTGCCGCAAAAAATACAGCCAAACTTGAACTTATAATCAACCCGACTAGCAAAGCACTCATGATGGCAGTTTTACTATCCATGGCTTTACGAGATAACAGTAGTATATCAACGGAGTCGGTAGATGATAAAATTACGTCGAATATGTTCGTTGGACATATGAATACACTGGTTATTCACTAACTAATTTCTTAACATCTTGTAGTGCAAGTTCTGGGACCCAATCTGCATCGCCCCACCATACTCTCTGAAATCCATCTTTGTCAACTAATATGGTCCCAGTAGAATGGTCAACCAAATAATCAAGATCAGGATGGTGGCGCCCACTAGTGTCCTCATTATCTGATGAATTAGTGTAATTAGCACCATATTCGTCACTTGCTACTGTTTTTAGACCAACTCCAAAGTTGCCCCAGATAGGTTCCAATTGTTCCAATTCTCCCGTAAAGTGGTCCCAATCTAATGACATATTTTCGCGATATGATGTTAGCAAAGGAGGGTCATCTTCCCAAGGGTCAACCGTTATTGAAATAATTTCTACTTGTTCCTGTTCTTCAGTGCTCAATTGTGAATAAAGCCATTTGACATTAGCTGAAACAATAGGGCACACATCGGGACAGCGAGTAAACATAAAGACAACAACAACAACTTTGTCTTCGTAAACTGAACTATTGATAGAAATATTGTCTTGATTAACTAACTCAAACGGCTCAACTGCTACTGCTGGATAGATATCATCTCCATAGAAATCATCAGGAATTGGAGTTTCACCTCCTAAACAACCTGCCATCAAAAAGATGCTAGCAAGAAACAAGGCAGGTAATATGCGGCACATTTCATTCACTCAGAGGGATATAGCGGCGGATATGGATACCGTGCGTCCTTATCTGATTCCATCTGCACAACATAGATTCCACTAACCATCTCAGAAATCAATATGTATCCTCGAGGATCATATTGCAATCCCCAATTAAATGGAATCCTGCATGAAGCCCAGCAGTCTGCCATATCATACTCAAGTTCTGATTCAGGATCATCAATCCAAGTTGGCCCTGCACTCAGAAAATATCCACTAGTTTTGGTTTCACCGAGTTTAGATATTGCCTTGAATCCAAGTTCAGGCGCAGGTACTCCATCCTTCCATTCAATATCCTCCCAGATCTGACCATGGTCAGTAACCCAAGTTCCTGCATGATAGTGTGCCCAGTAGACCTCTCCATTGAGTCCTGTGTCTCCATTATGTGGGCTGAAGATGTATCCACCAGGGATGTAGTGCTGCGGATGTTTTGTACCGTTTGCAAGGGTTCCCTCGCCCGGCAATCTCCATTTACTAACGAGGAAAGGTTTGGCAGGGTCTGTTGTATCGATTGTCCATACATATCCAGTGTGATTCGAGTTGGAGCCGTACTCCGGTGCTATGAGCGTGTAGTGTCTCCAATTGACGCCATGCGTTTCATCATCGGGGCCATTCCCGCACGAATCTGGCCAAGTGGCCTGTGGCACATATTCGCTTATTCCGTTACAGATGAGATGGTCGTATGGAACAGCGTAGTGGATGTTGTCGTTGCCTTGGTTGGCATCAAGCCACTCTTCTGCTGTCATGTCAGCGTGGCCACCGCCATCCGGTCCGTACCAGCCGTCATCTGCTGTTGGACAACCTAGCCATCGGCCCACCTCATTGTTCTGTGGCCATGAGATTCCTTCAGGGTCAGGGATGTTGGGTGGATTTGAGACATCCACTATTCGGAGCCCAGCTCCCCAATAGGAAATAATCAGTAACTTCTGATTGGTAATTGGATGTGTGAAGAACACATTATCGTGGTTGAAAATTGCACCGCCGCAGGTGGTGTCAATTTCTGGAGAATAGCCACCCCATCTGACTATTTCGCGGCTTTGATTTTGCTGTTCATCACTCTGAGTTGGAATCCACGATTCTAAACCAAGTGGTACATAGAAGATTTGAGTTCCTTTGTAATAAGTGCCAGAACTACCCTCCATCATCTCTGGGTAAGGGTCAGCACCAAACAAGAAGAGATGACATCCCTCGCCAGACCACATTGGGTTTGCAGGTTCCCAATCACAGTAAACATGGACATCTTGGTTGTGGAAGCCTGCTGGGGGGTTGTTCCATTCAGCCACCTTGATTGGCTCCAACTTGTTCTTCACGTAGACTACATCTAGGCGATTTGTTCCACTGTTTGCATCGTCATCATTTGGAATTGGATCTAATTCACTGTTTGTTAATTCGTGATTGATGAGAACCCAGTTGTTGTCTGGTGTAACCTTGATGTCAATTATTCGGGCGACTTCAGCGTAGTAGGTAGACAGTAAGGTGATGTTGTTGGGTTGTGAAATATCAAGAATCTCAAACTGATTGTAAGATGAGACATAGGCATAACAGCCTCCAGTACCATCACCATAGATTTCACAATCATCCATGAAATTTCCTTGAATGGCAATTTCTGAATTATCGCCAGGTGTCGGTCCTGTGTTCTTAAATTCCGGGAAACAGGGGCGCCCAGCAGTATTATCCAATTCAGCAGGAGGCTTTTCGTTGCCGTCACAATTTAGATTATGATAATCAATGAGTTGCATATTGTCAGTCTTCAATCGATGTGCCAGTAAATCGTTATGACTGTGGTTATCATCCTCAATTTCTGTGACTGGATCAACCCAATTTGCCATCGGGTCGTCAGAAGAATCGTCATTTCCAAAACTAAAAGCAAACCAAGCGGCAGACGAGAGTAGACTCAATGAAATCAAGCCGACAAGTGCGTAAACAATCATCTGCTCCTGAGTTGCCGCAGATTCGTCATCAAACATCAATCTCCGCATCAACTCAGCCTCATTCGCCCTGCGGGGCAGACGTTGCTCTCCCCATCCATTAGATGACCATTACGCACGCGCGAGAAGTCAAACACAAACAGGAATATTCCTTAATCAAGTGTTTTGAGAACTGATTTGTCCTTCGTATGGCTTGTCAACATCTAACTTCATTATGTATAGACCAGATGTAATACAAGAAGTGTAAATGTAGCCCTTATGATATTCAGCAGCCCAAAGGAAAGGCACCCAACCAAAGTCGTAATATTGTGAATCTAGCGGTGTGCCATCGGCCCCATGCGGCAGAAAATATCCTATCGTTGCTTCGAAGTAAACATCCGTCTTGTTGTAATCTCCTAGACCAGCATGCATCAGGGCCTCGACATCTATTACCCAAACTCCACTATGATAGTGGGAGAGGTATATCCTACCATCCCAAGCACCACCATGGCTAGTGTCAGGTTTTCCTTGAATCCCTGTCTGGAATATTTCCAAATCAGCATTGTGTGGACTGAATAGCAACCATTCTTCTCCCCCTGGTATGAAGTGCTCTTCGGCGTAGGGAATTTCCCAATCGTGAATAATTTTTGGCTTGAAAGTCAATTTCCCATTTATCATCTCGTAAGGAGTTGTATCGATGAGATATGCAAGACCAACTCCCACAGTTGTCTCAAGTACTTCTGTGGCAAGGAAAGTGAGATGCATCTTTCCTGAAGGATATCCAAGGTGGCTTGCATCAACCATCTTGTCAAACGGTTCAGCATAGTGGATGTAAGATGCTCTGCCACCATTTTCATTGCTTGACCATCCGGCATCAGGCTCTCCATCCTCATTCAAATCAGAGAAATTCATCCAAAGGCCAACTTCAGGTGCCCTCCATAGGCATCCTGCTTGACTGCCACCTGAAGCGCGGCAGAGAGAGCCGTGCCAGAGATATTCAGCAAGATTGTGTTGAGGATGTGGAACATCTGTGACATCAAAAATTCGCAACCCAGCCTCCCAATAAGCGCCGTAGATGTAGGTATGGCCGTATCTTGGGTCATTGGTATCTTCGCCCGGCCAAGTTTGAACAGTCATGTCGTGAATGTAAATCCAACCACCGTTGGTAGTTTCCCAACTAACTTCTGCTTCACCTACCTTTACAATACGCGGTAAGTCACCATAGGCGGCAAAATTGAGGTGGGCAATCGTTACCCCTCCGCAAGCATCTCCGGTACCAACATCACATTGGTCGTAGTCAGGATTGGCTACAAAGATGTACCACTCTCCATCTATCATGTGAGTGTAGAGGTTGTGAGGGCCCGAAGGATGGTCAACATCATACCACGAATCAATATATTCAGGGTCGGCCTTGTTGGTTACATCAACCAAAGTGACACTTACTTGAGCGGGGTCTTCCCATTCTCCAACATTAGGATCTGAGTTGCCTGAGTCAACCAATTGGTTCTGTAAAATCACATATTCTCGCCCATTATACTCAAGGTACTTCACATCCAATACCTGTGTGTACGGGTCATTGTAAACACCGGCAACTGTAGTGTTGTAGGGGTCTGTTACATCGGTGATGTGCATTTCTTTCCAACCAGCTTGATACGCGTATGTGTGACCATCAGGTGAATCGGCAACCTGAATTTCTGCATTACCCGGCATGGTTAATGGATTATAATTTACAAATTCGATGTTTGGAGTGCCAAAATCATGCTGAGTTGCGTTGCGATGGTCGTGTTCCTCATCTTGGATAAGTGGATCCTCCATCACCCACACCTCATCACCATCGTTGCCGTCAATGAGAGATGTCGTTAGAGCATAGAGGCTTGCAGAAAATATTCCAACGGCTAAGATAGCTGCCACTGCAACCATCTTCTTGTCCAATAATGCGGCGGCTGCAACCACCTTCTTATCCATAGAACGCTCGACCTGTGCTGTCACCTTTTATTTATGGGTGAGCAACGCCAATCAATTCGTGGGGAAAGTCAGCACGGTCGCGTGGTTTGCGACAATACTTCTCGCTTTCACAGCCTTTCTTCCTGCTTCAACTGTAGCTCATGATGCTGGAACCTTTACTGTACTAGCCAAAGCAAATCAGTTAACCCCTAACACGCCACAACTAATATTCAACGACTCAGTATG
>NYYK01000043.1 GCA_002685895.1 Methanobacteriota archaeon | reverse complement strand
TTGTAAATCCATTTCAGAGGGCCCCCCTTTGAAACGACGAGGGTCGCATGGGTACCGATACGCTCAATATGAGTCAGAGGGGGTCCCTTGCGATTGAAATATATTATTTAGATAAAACTTCCAACAACATTTCGGTCATAGTATATCCCCAACGTGACCAATTAAGAAATTCTAGGATTATCATCAATGTAATAAAACCAAAAATTAACCATTTCCATTCCTTTATTTCAGCTCCACCCCAGTGGGTTAGTGGTGTAATTTCATGTGCCCAAGGTTCTTCTCGAGATAGAGCATCAATTTCTTTCTCACTTTCATCCTCCGTACTAAGAGAATAGAAAGGTCTCTGCCAGTGTTTAATTGAGAATATTAATCCGCGATTTTCTATCATTTCAATCATCCAGCCGCCTTTGAAGTGCTGATGAGAAGGATTTTTAATACTGCGAACATACCAATAATCATGAATAAAGTAGTGATTATCCTCATTTTAGCCATCATCGCCCCATCTTTGGCTGGTTGTGTCAGCGAAGTTCCTAACGTAAAAGGTTGCACAGACGCTGATGCAACCAATTACGATGTTAACGCCACCATCAATGACAAATCTTGTGAGTTCGCTGATTCGGACGGTGACGGCGTGTTCAACCACATAGAGGTGGCCGGTTGCACCGACGAGAATGCGACTAACTACAATCCTAAGGCTACAGATGATGACGGTTCGTGTGAGTTCGCTGATTCGGACGGTGACGGCGTGTTTGACCACTTAGAGGTGTCCGGTTGCACCGATGTCAATGCGACAAATTACAATCCCAATGCCACCGATTCCGACAGATCGTGCATCTACGAAGAGGAATGTGACGAACAGCAGTACTGGCACCAAATATCAGCGGACTATCCTTATCCGGGCTTGGCCTGCCAAATTCCAGGGCCTACTAAGATGGCCGCAATCACTTTCATCGTCTACAAGGACAATGATGGAGTTGAGTACATTTCCAACGAATCGTCCATTTTGATTGGTCTTGAACTAATTAACAGCTTGTACAATCCATTTGGAATCAACTTAGTAATCGGTGAAATCGTCTACGTCGATGAAGCGTTTCCAGAAGCTGGGCCAAATGAGGATGGCGAATACGATAATACCGTTTCAATCAGCGAACTTGGTTCTGGGTTTACGGATAACTACAACAACACCAATGTGAATATCGTCATGACTACTGATGGGTGGGGAGCATACGCTTTGTTCCCCTGGCACAACCTGAATTACTATGCTGCCTTCGTAAAGGCGAGCTCTTTCGAATCTAGTTATATCCCTGCACATGAACTGGGTCACTTTTTCGGGCTCTACCACACACACGCATACAGCCTTGACCCAAATGCTGATTCAAACTTGGAAAACGCTACTCAATGGAGTGATGATTGGGTCATCCCTACAGAGCAATGTTATCGGACTGGAGACTTCATCTGCGGCACGCCATACGACTGCTACGACGATTGTGAGCAAGCCATTGGATGTAGTGCTGCCTTTCTCTATATGGAGTACAAACCAGGGCAAGCGAGTGAATACGAAAACTGCACTGCTGAAGAGCATTCACCCTCGCTTGACAACCTAATGAGCCGCTATAGTAACCGTAGCGTGCTAACTCATGACCAAGGCGCACGGATGAGGTACTTCTTGCAATACATGTTTGACATAGGTCGTCTCCTTCCGGTCGAAGCGGGTAACTGAGAGTTCAGACATAGGCCAGTCTGTGTGCAGGCCCATTGAATAGCAATCATTCTTTTTCATAAAGTGTGATCTGCCCTGTATTTTTGTTATAATCAAAACTTTCTCTGACAACGGATTCTATTGAATCAAGTAGGGGTTCAAATCCTACGGGGGTAGTGGACGCTGGGGGGTCATCTCCTCAACTTGACCAACAACATCGTGAGATATTGCTGGCAATCGCTTCGTTACTACGTGCAGGACGCCACGAGATGGCCTTGACAATTCTTGACAATGAATTGGGGGGTGGGTGCTAATGCCTGCTCCCAAAGGAATCCCAGCACCTGAAGCTGGTGCCATACGTCTTGATCTGAGGATTGGTGATTCTAGAACCACATGGGGCTGGGTTTCTGAAGATGAGGTGTTGGTAGCAACTCATGATGGCAAGGTGATGTTGATGGTTGAGCCTTCTGAATTGCAGTGGGATGATAGAACAGGGAACATGAAGCAAGTAATGCATCAGTTGGATGGAAGGCGTCTAGTTAGATGGATGAGACATTGTGCAGAGTACTTAGGGCAAGACACAACTCAGTTCATTCAAGATCTTGAATAAATCATCATGTTGTATATCTGGTTGAAATAGTGTCACGGAATTACACCTTTTACTTCTGAAGTAGGAGATGAGGGAGAATGACTACATGGTCTGATAATAGACGACCCTATGAGGCCCCAGCCACCATTGATGAATGGTTAATAAAAAGAGGGATTTCAATAAATTATTCAGCAGTATTTACATGGGACGAAGAACAAGTTCGTTCTGATTATGAAGATTTATTCAATGAAATTGAGGCATATAATGAACGTATTGACGAATTGGAGTCTAAATTTCAAACACTTCACCAATCAAGGCTTGAATACATGGAGGTACATGACATCAATAATTGGCACACATTAGACCCAATTAGAGATGCTGAACACCTAACCCAGAATGCCTCATTTTCGGATGACATTGTTGCATGTAATACTGAAGGAAAAAAACTGAAAAAAGAAAGAGGGGCTAAAGGGCGTGTACTTCCATTGCTAGCAGGAATAATAGATGGTTCTTATTCTGATTTTTCTTCAATAATTAATGACGAACGAAGTGTTCATGGTTTAATGTCTTCAAATAGTGGTGATCCTATGTGGGATTATATAGGACCCCTACATAATATTCGTTGGGGAATGTATCCCAAATTAGATTGATAAACATTGAAAATAGGTAGAATCCTTGTGAATTCGCTCTGAAGATTCTTTATTAGCGCTGAAATTATAAATCGTGTTTACGAAATACTGAATAACGGCTGTGATTAGGGATAATTATGCGCAAGGAAGCAATCACATTCCTGTTCTGCTCGCTGATGGTTACTTCCTCGCTAGCTGGCTGTCTTGGTGGAGGGGATGGAGGTGACGATGTGCCTTATGCTCACCCTTTCGTGGTGGGCGACGATGTGGACTCTAGCCCAGTAACTGGGGAGGAAGACGGGCGTGCCAGTATCACCGAAGAGGGCTGGTCGACGCCCGTGCGGCTCGAAGTCGATGACGACGGTGCGGAAGATAGCACATACATCACGAGAGACGGACGCTATGTGTTGTTCTACCATGTGCCAACCTTTGGAGGCGACGGCACGGATCCCAAGATTTACTACACGGAACGCCCGTTTCAGACACGAGAACTGCACCCCATCTCTTCCGACGGCTTCAATGCGGAGGCGGGACCCTACATTTCAGAGGCGGGAGACATCTACTACGCGCGGACATTCATCGTGTTGGAGTCGGGAGAAGGTTACGAAGAACGCCCTGTCGGCATCACAATCAACGATGGTACCACAATCATTGACCTCGGCACGGGCATCAAAGAAGAGAACCCTCACTACTGCGATGCGCACGATGAACTCTACGCCAACACCGAGAATGACTCTGGAGACACGGACGTGGTCGTCTTCAAGGACGGTGTGACCACCGTACTCCCCGAGCCGATTAACCTCGCGGATACGCTGGATCTACAGCCCTTCCTAACCGACGATTGCCAGACAATGTTCTTCACCTCGTCACGGGGAAGTACGACCAGCAACTTCCCGCTGCAGGTCTACAAATCTGAGCGGCTCGGAGACTTTGAGTGGAGCGAGCCCGAGCTGTTCGTCTCGCATCCCCAGCCCGATACGGAGAATGGCGTCTACGGCGGGGTGGGCGAATTCTCGATGACCCGTGATGGCCTACAGATGGTGTTCTTGGAACTGACAATTACCGCCGAGGGTGATGACTATGTGGGCACCAACGACATGTACTACGCCGAGCGCGAGTGAGCGTGCGACCCCTCGTGGGTTCACTTCTTTTACCTGGAATAAGCCAAAAGTCAAATTACGATCCAAAGAACATGGCTACTGTCGAGAAGAGGAGGGGTATTTCGAGGAAAATCTTAGAGAAGTACATGTCTAAACTTCCAGAGGACTCCACCAAGACGGCGAATCACAGGCTACTGTGTGAACAATGTATTGTAAGTTCAAGTAAAAATTGGATGGGGGGCCCATGTAATCACCAGTGGTTGGATCGGTACCCATCCAACAGACGGGTGTTGAAAGGGGGGCCCATGCAACTTTCAATAAGTAATCACTGAATTTCAATCCACGATTCCGTGTCCAATCAGAAGGAGAACGATTGCAACCACTGACAACGTTCGTTGTAAATGGAGTAGACGAGCGCCTTTGCGCACTTCTTTTGGGGGCCAACGCCATTGCATCATTGAGCCGCTGAAAACTAGAATCCAAAGAGCCGCCATCCCTGCCCATAATGTCCAATGCCATTCGAGGACAATTCCATGAATCGTTCCAACAATAGCAGTACTAAATCCAATCCAATTATGGATTTTCATGAAACGCCGATTGAAAACTCCCAATTTTCGTTTGAATTCCCGAGGTTCTTGCTCAAAACGTTCGGGGCCATGTTTTCTAAGCCACATGAAGGTAGGTTTCCAGACAACAATAAGCAATGTAGCAACCATTAGGTAAAGAGCAATTTCTCCTAAATCTTCGCCTTCTATTCCGAGGATTTTTGGCTCATCATCATCATCATCATCATCACCATCTGCAAGTGCTGTGGAAGTCATCAGTAGAAGTAAAAGTGCTAGAACCAAACACCATCTAAAACATCGCATGATGTTGGCGCCAATTTCATTCTAATTATTGGTATCTATGTGTTATAAACTCAATGCTCAAACAAAAAGGGTCTATTGAAACCACTAGTTGCAACCATCAACAAATTGAATCGGATAAGTTGCAAGGGGTTATCCGAAACCCCTTTGCATTTTATTTTCCGATACAAAGGGGATTCAGTGGGCCTGTCAGAACGCTACCCTATACAACACCTTCATTTGCAGGGGTTATCCCATATGGCGGTTGAGCCAATCATCAAATCCAGCTTTTGGCTTCGCACCAGTTTCTTGGTCAACCATCTGCCCGTTGTGAAATAAAACAAGTGTTGGAATGCCTCGTACACCATAACGTCCCGGTGAGTTGGGATTATGATCGACATTGACTTTTGCGATGGTTAAGTTATCCCTTTCCCCAGCAATTTGTTCAAGAATCGGAGCAATCATCTTGCACGGACCGCACCAAGGTGCCCAGAAATCCACCAATACCCATTCATTATCACTAGTTACTGCATCGAATGTTGCGTCCGATGCCTCTACAATTCCGTCAGCCATGCCTATCTCTCCTGCGCACCCATCTCCTTTTGGAGAGGGTCTTTGAACCTGCCGTTTGTAAGGTGAAGGATTGAGAACCCACCCCCACTCGGGTAGGTTAGGGGGAGAGAGAGTTGTACATCTGTCCGAGCATCCTGACCGCAGATTTCTGTAGGATTGGAGAAGTGGTCGATGAAGCAGTTGCAGCGGGCATAGAATGGATACACCTTGACGTGATGGATGGTAATTGGGTGGTCAACAAGACGATTACCTTCGGCCCCGCAGTAATTGCATCGATACGCGAGCGCGTAGGACCCAATATTTTCCTCGATTGCCATTTGATGATTACTAACGCAGCCGATACTTGGAAGCAGTATGTTGATGCGGGCGTTGACCTTGTAATTGCTCACATTGAAGCGGTTGATGATTTTCCTACTCTCATAGACAATCTACACGCTGCTGGTTGCCAAGCAGGTTTGGTTTACAATCCGGCAACACCTATTGACAACATTCTACCACTCTTGCCTGACCTTGACTTAGTGCTCACCATGTCAGTAATCCCAGGTAAGGGGGGTCAATCATTCATGCCTGAGGTAGAGGGTAATGTTCGCTCATTGCGCTATGCAGTAGATTCACAGATATCCGAAGGTGGGCGTCAAACCAAATTAATGATTGATGGCGGTATCAAAGCACACAATATCGCAGAAGTTAGAGATTGGGGAATTGAAGCCGCGGTAATCGGTTCAGGATTAATCAATGACAAAGGAACGATTGCTGAAAATCTCACTGAAATTCAAGCCCGACTCAGCAATAATGAGTGAGTTAATTACACGAGGGTTGAAAACAGGCCGATTCGACCACCCATTAATGCCTACAGCAGAGTGGATGGTTGACGAAGTCAAGAAAGTCTATCCAGACGCAGAGGTTGAGGTGTTGGACACCACTGGAACCGGCGACCATTGGTTCGTGAAAGTGGTCGACCCCTCCTTCGAAGGTATGCGCCTTATCCAGCGACAGAAACCAATAATCACTCATTTCAAGCCACACATCGCCACAAATTATGTGCACGCACTTGACCTAAAGTGTTGGACTCCCGAACAGGCAAAAGAGAAAGAGGGCGATACTCCCTTTTCTCCACACGAGGCGCGCCGACGTGGTTTTGTAGGGCTTCAAGTGAAACGAGAAATCAAAGAGGAATAGATATGACAGATTTTAATTGGACAGCGGAAGAATTGCAGAAAGTTGTGGAAGAGAACCGTTTGGTGCTTTTCATGAAAGGAACACCTGAACAACCTCAATGCGGTTTTTCAGCACGAGCAGCAATGGTCTATCAACAATTAGAACAACCCTTTGTTTCAGTCAATATACTTTCAGATCCTCGTGCAATTCCAGCAGTTTGTGAGTGGTCCGATTGGCCTACCATGCCGCAATGCTTCGTTGATGGCGAGTTAATCGGTGGCTCAGACATCGCTCTTGATATGTATGAATCAGGCGAACTTCAACAAATAATTGAAGAAGGCGCTTAAGATTCAACTCAGGATGATTTCGCTCCTGTATTTTTCAGACCAGTTGCAATTACAAAGACGAAAATTGAGGATATAGCAGCTGCTTTGACAGCACCGGCCACAGGATCAGTTTGAGTAGAAATCAGATAGAAGCAAAGAAGGAAACTAACAACGATACCCCCCCAAAGAATCCGAGTATAATTCCAAGGCTTTTCACTAGTTTGAATTAGTGCCAATGAAGGACTAGCAATAGCATGGAATAACCATGCTAACAGAAGCCAATGGAATGGTTTTGTGACAACATCAGCATAATCACTGAACAGCGCATCAAAAGCGAACGGGCCCACACCAATACCTATCAAGGCGCCAATTGGACAAAGAATGGCACAGGAAAGAAAAGCCAATTTGTAGCGATGCTTCATTTTCTCTAAGTCATCTCTCACTTCCCCGAACCATGAGAGCAGAACTGCCCTTAGTGACAGAATAGGCCCATAGCCGGCGATAAACCCAAGCCAAGCAATTTGGAATATAGCAACATCCTCAGGAGTTGCCAACATTCCAAGAAGTAATTTTTCCACTCGTACATTAATCACTAGCGCCGCTGAGGCGAATAGGAAGGGGAGGCCAGTTCCAACTAATTGCCGACTATCCATTTTCGCAGTATCTGGAATCGGCTCCATAGGGTCTTCCAACTGTGGGGCAATTTTCATCCAATACATTGAGGCTGCAACAATGCAGGCTAAAAGTGGACCAATAGCAGTAGCGATGGCAAACTGCAGCAAATCCTGTGCCCAGAACAGCATCAATAGAGCAACAATTCCTCTGTCACTAATTCTCACAATAGCCTCCAACCGCGCTTCACCACAAGCACGTAGTGCAGCCCGATGAGCATAGGTTAGCACCAACATCCCAGCTGCAAATGAAAGAATTAGGGCAGGCCCAATCCAACCTCCAAACAGGAATACACCAAGATAAGCAAAGATACCACAACTTAGTACTACAATAACGGCTTGAATACCACTTACCTTTTTGAGTACAACATGAAGTTTTGAACCCAATCTCTCACCATCCCTACCAATTATTGTGGGTAGGCCAAGATCGACAATAATGACGCAGACATGGAAGAAATCTAGTAGTAATATGAAGGTGCCGTATTCGTCACTGAGAAGAGTTCGTGTGAGAATTACATGGATGACGATGCCGAATAAGAGATTGACAGCGTCTGCACCTGAAAGCCAAAGTGTATCTCGTTGAGGCACAACCTTTCTGTCAGCCATTTAACCACCTTTTAATTCCAATAATCGGGCGTGTAATTCTTCAGTAGTATAATTCCAATCAAACTCTGATTCAGCATCAACTCTAGCCTGTTTTCCAAGGCTTACAAGGTTCTCTTTCAGTAAATCCTCTACACAGTCCGCCCACTCATCGAATGGAGCATGAGGTGTTACTAATCGAATCCATGTTCTCTCGCCAACCGAGCGATGCGGCGTAATATCTGATAGAATCATTGGCAGACCCACCGCAGCCCATTCCCTAACCTTTAGAGGGCTTGCAAGGCGCCATATCTTACTATCAGGTAGGGGGAATATAGCGAGATGGCCAGAAGCCAAAAACTCAGGTATTTTTTCTGATGGCAAAGGTCCTACAACCTCCAACCAATCTTGTAGGTAAGCAATTTTTTGTAGAGCAGTCAGGCGATTACCACTGCCTGCGATTTTAATCTTGAAATCCATTCCTCTTGCAGAAAGAACTTCTCCAATGTGTACTATACGTTCGATTTCACGCTCTTCATCTAACTGTCCGTGATGAATTATTGTCATGGGCCCAGAGAAGTTAGCCACAGAAAATTTACTGACATCTACGCCCGCCTCCATCAAGGTCGTAGGCTCCACGATTCTCTGTTTAGCACGATGCCAATCAGCAAGTGCTTGCGATTTCAGAACAGAACCATTTGCTCCATTCTTACTACTAGCCAACCGCCACGCGCGTTGATATTCAAACCATTGGAGTCTTCCTGCGAGTGAGCGGAATACTGGTGGACTTCTATCAACAATCAACCAAGGTGTTCCAGCATTCTTCAGAGAAGAAATTGTTCCAGCTACTGCCTGCCATTCAACTAGGGCAACATCAAATCCCCCACCATTGAGTAGAGATGGTATGGTTCGTTTGAGCGATGAGCCAAAGGTTAGCCAACCGAAGCCAGCCTTTTTAGATCGTTTAACCCCGACAAATGTGATTCCACCTGCTTTTGCTATTGCTTCTGCCCCATCACCCTCAGGGGCTACAATTGTGACGTCCCATCCGCGCTTTGTCAATGCAGCCGAAACGGCCAACTGAGTGGTACTTGCAAGGTCGCTCGCCAAGCGTTTTGCNGTTACCCAGAGCAGTTTCACGTTACTCCGATGTGCCGACTCCTATATCGTTACTACACCACCCCCGCCACGAGGTGGCCGAGTTGAAGAGCGTCCTGCACATCGGCCCAGTCAGAAGTAAAGGTGGCATGCAAGCAACAATTCATCACCATCTCAAACACCCCCCAAAAGGGTGGAAAACAGAGTCAATTAACACCCATGTAGATGGTTCAGTTTTTGCAAAGATTAACGCTTGGCGCCAGGCTAAGAAGGAGTTATCTCATCTATTGAAGAATGATCCTCCGGACGTGGTTCATATACATACAGCAACTAAGTATTCTTGGTGGCGAAAACTACGGGCAGTCAAGATGTGCATCACAGCAAACATTCCTATTATTCTCCAAGTACACGCAGGTAATTTCCATCTTTTTCTACAAGACAAAACATCTGCTGCCAGAGAATTCTCTCGTATTGTAGGCCATGGTTTGGTAACTCCTGTGGCCCTCACACCTAGACATAAGAAAGAGATAGGCATCTCAGAAATGGCTGTAATAGGCTCCCCAGCACCACCCACTAAACAGATTGATTCATCCACACGTGATAGGAATATGCTGATTCTTCTCGCCCGCCCTTCTCCTATCAAAGGACATAGACTTGCAATTGCCACGGTACAAAATCTCAGAGAACGCGGCCATTCGGTCAACCTCCATCTTTCTGGTCTTTCGCCTTCGCATCAATGGGTTCGCCAACTTGGTCCAGAGGAAGGCATACACGCTCGTGGTTGGTTATCTGGTGAGGAGAAGAACGAGTTGTTGGAAAATGCGGGTCTACTCTTGATTCCTTCAACATTTGAGGGAATGCCAGTATCGGCTATGGAGGCACTTTCTTGTGGGCTTCCAGTAGTCGCATCACCTGCTTGCGATGGAATATTGGGNGACGCGGGAATNATCGTTGAGCAACTGGATTCAGATGCATGGGNAGATGCGATTGCAGAGATACTAAACGATGAAGAAAAGTGGCGTCAATTGTCACTTGCTGGTCCTGAAGCCGTTGNACAACAGACTCCAGAAGCGCTTGGAAAACAGTGGGCAGACCTTTATGAAAAATCGTTGAAGGGGGTATCAAATTGACTCCAACAGAATGGCTTGCTCTAGGTCAAATTGGATTTGGCTCATTAGCAATCATCCCCTTTCTAGTCCAAGATTGGCTGAATCGTCGTTGGATATCGAAATTTCCTTTCCCAACTTTTCCTTCAACAAATAATAGCGATTTCCCNAAGATGACTGTAATAATTTGTGTGCGCGATGAAGAGATGGTGATTGGAGGTAAATTAGCAGATCTTGCCGCAAATAAATATCCACAAGAGAAGCTAGAGGTATTGGTGATTGACACTGGTTCTTCTGACCAGACAATGCAGGTTGTAGAGGAATGGATATCCACTTCTCCCGAATTTGGACCCTTGGTGAGGTTACTTTCCACAACTTCTGTTGCAGGCAAGTCGGCAGCAGTAAATCTCGGATTAGCAGAATCCCATCTCGAGAGCGAAATTATTCTTCTGACCGATGCAGATTCACGTCTCAGTGAAGGTGCTCTCGAGAGAATAGGTCGCTGGTTCTTGAATCCGGATATTGGCGCTGTATGTGGTCGTCAGCAGCCAATAGATTATGATGGTAAACAACAATTAGATCCTGGAGCGTATCGTACATACTACAACAGAGCAAGAGAGGCGGAGAGCCGACTTGATTCAACACCGATCTTTGAGGGCTCTCTTGCTGCTTACAGGCGCTCAGCAATTAATGCGGGAGTTGTAGCAGATTCAAATGCAGATGATTCCCAACTTGCATTGGAAGCAAGAAAGCAGGGATTGAGGGCAATTCATGATCCAGAATTACATTTCTTTGAAGCCGTACCAGTTACTCCTACAGCAATCCATACCCAAAGAGTGCGGCGAGCTCAGGGTCTCGTGCGTCACCTTTGGCGAAATTCGAATATGATGTTCAGTAAGAAAATAGGTACTCCCATGCGCATGACATTACGCTCATTATTTTACATTCATGTGAAAATGCCCTTCTTTGTGATGGTATCACTTACTTGTGGATTAGCCCTTCTTTCAGCATTTTTGTGGGCAGCACCCATGCCTTTCTCTTCCCTTCCTTTTTGGCTGGCTCTGTTGAATGGAGGGGCCCTTCTTTTTCTTACTGTAGGATGCTTTAGTGCAGGCACGGCATCTAAACAATGGTGGTTTACCACTGCCCCTTTCTCATTCATCCATGCTATGTTTGTGTTGGTGTGGGTACACCTAAGAATTGCTCTTGGAATTAAATCGCATATATGGAAACCAATTCAAGAGATTCGTGAAGCAATCAATCGTTACGACGAAATGAAATAACGAATATCCGAAACAAAAAAAATGGCCCCCGTCAGGCCGCCCGAAGGCGACCCAACGAGAGCCGTGTTCGCATTACTTGTGTGTTTTTCTAAACAGCTTTTCAGAGTTCAGTTAACAACGGTAGAGCCATCGCCAGCCACTGTGTGGCCGTTGTTGGTTACTGAGATGTCAACAGCGCAACCTTGTGCACTGCAGATCTCTTCGGTGCCTTCACTTAGGAAGATGTACTCCCCAGGCTCCCATGCGTTGTCGTTGTCGCCAGCTTGCTGACTGATGCTACAGTCATCGCCTGCTGCTACGCTGCAGGTGTAGACATTGTCACCAACACTTAGAGTGATCTTCACGAATGACCATGCTAGGTCATCCTTTCCGGTCATCTGCATCTTGATGAGGGTGTCTGAACCCTCGCTCGCTGCACTTGCGTCATCCGCTGCGTCATCTGCAGTGTAGGTGTTCAATGTGGAAGCGGAGGTATCGGTACCCTCGCTTGCCAAATTGTTTGCCCACACATACAGTACTCCGGCCAGCACGACGGTGATTGCTACCATTAGGATGGTTGCAATGACCGGGCTGACAGCCTGCTCATTTTTCTCATTTTTCATCATTTTTAGTCCTCATTCCCCCGCAGGGGTGACTACGCCCATGACGCCCATTGGTATTAAGATAACTGTGTCGCCGAATCAAATAATGCCGATTTTCCATGTGTTCTAAACGTTGTACTGGATGGCAATTAACAGTAATAATCGAAATATTTTGTAGTAATAATAACATTTAGCCGCTTGGTACAATATTTTTGTAAGCGCGGACCCAATTAGATAATGTCAGGTTTCAATAATTGGGTAACTGACAGAGTTTCTAATAATTTAATGATGGCTCCGCCTTGTTTCAGAAAAAGAAAGGTGAACAGGGTGAGAGGTTACGTAGAGGGGATGGGATGCACACTCGACGAAGAACACTCAACGGCCCTGTTCAACTGACCCCTTACAGTGATGGCATAAAATCGTTTTCAATACAAGAGAGTTTTTTCACCAATTAATTTGATTTCAAATATTTATTGAATAATTATACTAATAACTATTCTATTGTGAGAATTTCAGCACCACCAGGAGCAATCCAAACAGTATGTTCAAATTGCCCGATCATCCCTCCATCAGCGCATCTTAACATATGGTATGTTTCTAAAAATCTAATATTGATTAATTTCTTTGTTAAGGCATTCCACTTGTTCTGCAAACTTTCTTCATTTTCATTTGGGAATGGTTTCTCAAGCAATGGAAAAGCCCATCTCTCAGCAAATGGTAGTTGGTGATATCGCTCCTCAAGATATCTTGCCATCGTTGCTCCAAGGGGCTTCAATTTCTGTTTTGCTAATGCCTTCTTGACTGAGACATCACCAGTAATTCTCCATATATTGCTTGAGTGTCGTGGGGGTACATTCTCTACCAATCCTTGTTTTCCAGTTGTGTTGAATGGTTCAACTGCAAAGACAGAATTCTCAGTAACTTCTCCCTTGAATGAAGGGTTATCTCGCCCACAGGCAAAAGATGGTACGGAGGTTCCAGCATGGAGATTGAACACTTCCAACTGATGCCCACATAGATTAGTAATAGGTTCGTATCCAGCATCAATCTGAACTTGTTCTGCTGCAGCTCCAACTTCGTGCCAAGGGGTTCCTGGATGCATTTTCTCAATAGATGCATCTCTTGCCTCCTTCGATGCTTTGATTTGGTCTGTATACTTGTTACTATTACCAACTTCTACCGAGATAGCGTTATCTCCAATTGCGCCGGAAACATGCACCCCGATATCCAGTTTAACTAAATCCCCCTTTACAAAAACCATCTCTTCTACGCCATCGGGTTTTGTTAGAGCATGGTCAGTGGTATAGTGGGCAGCAATATTGTTGACTGCAATGGTACAAGGAAAAGCGGGCTTNCCTCCGTGCCGGTGAATGTATCTCTCTGCAGATTCAATTACGGTATTCCAACTCACTCCAGGCTTGATTTCATCCTTTATGGCCTCTAGTGTTCTACGCGCGACATGACCAGCATCACGCCAATGTTTCAATTCATCTTCATTGACCATGCCATCACCTCCGATTTAGACACTATACCTTCTCTGAGAACCTGTAATTGCTCTCCCGACATTAGGCCCGCGTAGTCATCGCATCGTATCAAGGTACTGGGCGGTTCGCCAGAACAATCGCTCGCGATAACCGCATCAGAATCGAGATTAAGTGATAGTGCAGCAGATTCACAATCAGTTTCTGGCTCAATTCCACTAAGGTTTGCNCTNGTAGCAGTCAATGGCCCAACTCTTTTCAGTAGTNGTTGGGAAATGGGCGTATCAATCACGCGAACTGCAATTTCATTCCCACCTACTCTTTCATCCATCTGTTCAAGCGCGGGTAAAACTAAAGTTAGTGAACTAGGAGAGAAGTCAGAAAGTAGTTTGACCACATTTGGGTAAATATTTACAATTTCTGCAGCTTGTTTGAGGTCTGCAACTGCAAGAGAGACCTTCATCTCGGGTGTCCTCTCCTTCAATTCATACAGTCGATCTAGTGCTTCAGTAGTCGGTATACAACCAAGTGCAGGAAGATTTGGAGTTGGATAAATCACTGGATAACCGTCGAGTGCCCGTTTTACAATAGCATCACGAAGCATAGCCCCAGCCTCCATAT
>NYYK01000042.1 GCA_002685895.1 Methanobacteriota archaeon | reverse complement strand
GGAGTACCTGAGCCAGGCTTAATTTTGCAGAAGCCAATTGGCCTTGCCGAGTTGCGTGCGGTTGTCGATTCTCTTCTTTCTTAGGCGGCTTGGCGCCTATTTTCTTGATGGGGCGTTTTTGCACGTTTTTAATGAAAAATTTCCAGTGGAAATGAAAACAGTGACCAATCGTGCACTGCAAAGCACCTCCATTTCCAGTGGAAATGAGGGGGTGTAATCGCTTAGTTCAAAAACCCCCAACAAACGCTGTTGAGTCCTGCGCGGGGACGAGGTCATGGTAGGTATTCAAGATTCAAACGCTCGCTGGCGCACATTTTTGCAAGAACAGTATTCACGTGAAATTCAGGTTCTTGCTAGTGCTTGGCCCGATCAGAAAGTGTTGTTGGTGAAATTCGTCAACATACAAGCGTGGGATCCGAATTTTGCTCAGGCACTGATAGAACACCCAAAACCAATATTGAGAGCAGGCTCAGAAGCATTGAGGAATTTGTGTAGGGAAGGTGGTTGGGAAATTGATCCGATGCTGCGCGTGACGGAACTTCCTCTAGATTGCAAACGTTCACTCAGGGAAGTTGGCTCAGAAGATATTGATATGCTAATTTCTTCAGAAGTTGTGGTAACTAAAGTTTCTGAATTAAAGCCACGAATTTATCATGCATTGTTCCGTTGTGCAGTTTGTAATCATACAAATGAAGTCCCACAACTCAATGAATTGGAATTGATTGAACCGGTATCTTGTAATGATTTAGATGGTGGTTGTGGACGTTACCCTACAGGTAAAGATGGTACTCGATTTGAGTTGATTCAAGAAAATGTCTCTCTAGTTGATAATCAATGGATCGAAATCCAAGAATTACCAGAGAACGTCACTGGCGGAGCCCAACCTGCAAGAGCAACCGTTCTAGCTGAAGCAGATCTTGCCAATCTTCTTCTTCCCGGCATGCGAGTCACTGTAAATCTAGTACCTTTCATTCGTACTGAGAAAACTCGAGGCAGCAAAACACCGATGTTCAATATTTATCACACACTTGTTTCTGCAGAACAAGAAAATATACCATTTAATGAAATCGAGATTTCTGAAGAGGATCAAGAATTGATTATTGAAATCAGTCGTAGAGCAGACCTGCTTGAATTGATGACCAACAGTATTGCTCCCTCAATTTTCGGAGCAGGGAAATTACAGATGGTGAAACGCTCTTTGGTGATGCAATTATTTAGTGGGGTTTCTAGAAAATATTCTGATGGAACTCGTGCTCGCGGGGATATTCACATCTTGTTAATGGGCGACCCAGGTGTTGCTAAGAGCCAACTTCTTTCTTACATGGCACAGATATCGCCGCGTGGAAAATATGCTTCTGGTGGTGGTATTTCAGGGGCTGGCCTAACCGCTGCTGCTGTTAGAGATGCTTTCAACGATGGTCGCTTTTCTCTTGAGGCTGGTATCCTAGTTCTAGCAGATTCTGGATTAGCTGCTATTGATGAATTTGACAAGATGAACCCCGATGACAGGGCAAAAATGCATGAGGCCATGGAGCAGCAAAAAATTCACATCTCGAAAGGTGGAATCAATGCAACGATGAGGACCCGTTGCGCAGTTCTTGCCGCTGCAAACCCTCGACTTGGTCGTTTCAGTCAACGTGCACAGGCCGGCTTAGACATCTCACCTATGTTTGAGGAGGTTGACCTTCCTCCTGCATTGATGTCTAGATTTGATATTATTTGGCTTATCAGAGATGATGTAATTCAAGAACAGGATAAACAAATCGCTGAACATATATTGACCAATCGAAGTAGTGGTGTGAGTGAAACACTCATCGAAGAGGGAAGAGAGGTAGATCCACGTGTTATTGACGATGAGAGCACCATCAAGAAAGGATACAGTGGAGAAGACCAACTAACTATTCCCATGTTCCAAAAATATGTGGCATGGGCTAAACGCAATATCCATCCGGTATTAACAGATGAAGCAAGGGATGAGATAGTTGCTTTCTATCTAGACACAAGAAACAAGTCTGATGGTGATGACAACAGCGTGCCAATTACCGCCCGTGCACTTGAGGGATTGGTTAGGTTGGCTGAGGCGAATGCTCGCATGCGCCTATCCGAAAAAGCGTCGATTGAAGATGCCAAGAGAGCATTAGCAATGTTTAGAAATTGGCGTTATGAATTAATGGGAGATGAGTTTGATGAAGGAACGATTCTAACCGGCCGTTCGGTAAAGAGAAGATCTGCCGACCAGACTGTATTGGAAGTAATCAGACAATTGGCAGGCGGTAAGCGAGATTTTGATATTAATGAGATGGACATTCTCAATGAAATGTCCCGCCGTGAATTTAATGAATATGAGGTTGAGGAAGCACTAAAACAACTATCTCAAAGAAGTCAAATTTACACACCAGGTGCTGGTCGTTGGCGGCTTGTGAATTAAGTCAACTTTAGACNCAAATATTGCTTATCAGCCGGTTCTGCTATGAGCCATAAGCCTCTCCGAGGTTTTGATGGCAACTCCAGAACCGACAGGTGACATCACCGATGCAGGGTCTTTAGACCCTGAATCACTAGGTTTCATGTGTGGCTTGGAAATCCATCAACAATTGGCCACAGGCAAGTTACATTCTCGGCAGCCTTGCACCCTCTACGATTACACGATTGAGACAATACCAGAAGATTGGCCACGTGCCCATCGCCGCCTAAGGGCATCAGAAGGCGAGGGGGGGCAGGTCGATGTGGCGGCCCGTTTTGAAGCAAGAAGAAATCGTTCATTTATCTATGTGAAATCACCTAATGCTGGCCTTATTGAGCTTGATGAGGCACCNCCACTTGTCCACGATTCTGAAGCGGTTGATGTTTCCCTCACTGTTGCGGCAATAATGGACATGAATCCAATTCCAGTTATGCAAGCTATGAGAAAAACTGTGGTGGATGGCTCAAACACCAGCGGTTTTCAACGTACTACATTGATTGCTACTGGGGGAGCAGTACAAACCACTTCAGGCGCAGTAGGAATATCCCTTCTCACTTTAGAAGAGGATTCAGCACGCAAGTTAGACACTCAGAACGGAATGGCAGGGGAAGTAGTGGTCTACACACTTGACAGGCTTGGAGTGCCACTAATTGAAATCGCNACTGAACCGGAGGTGCAAAACCCAGAACATGCAAAGGAGTGTGCTCGTGCGCTTGGTCAACTTTTGAGAGATACCCGAAAAGTNNGGCGNGGTTTAGGAACCATTCGCCAAGACCTCAATGTGAGTATTGCTTGTGGGGANAGGGTTGAGATCAAAGGTTGTCAAGATTTGGATTGGGTCCCAAGAATCATCTCTTTGGAAATGGTGCGTCAGTTGCACTTCTATCGTCTAGCCAACGAATTACGGGCGGAAGCAGGATTGTCNNCCCTTCCATCAAATCGTGATGATGATGATGTTGCTGTAGAGCAACAGGTTGCTTCAGAGGTTGCAGAACTTCTTCCCTTTGAGCCAGTAGAATTGACAGAAGATTTCTCTACATGTGATTCAAAGATGATTGCAGATGCAATTGAAGGTGGTGCTATAGTGCTTGGAGTTAAATTGCCAAATTTCGCAGGACGTCTTGGTAGTAACCAGTTGGATAGCGAGGGGGCACAACTACCGAGATTGGGGAGAGAACTTGCAGCAGCGGCTAAATTGGCTGGGGTGAAAGGAATCTTCCATTCAGATGAATTGCCTGCATACGGAATCACTGAAGCTGAAATGGATGCTGCTAGCAGTACCCTTTCAGTCAGCGAAAATGATGCCTACGTACTCTGTGTAGCGCCTCAATGGCAGGCTGAACTTGCTCTTGAGTCAGTAATGAATCGAGCGCGGCAGGCTTTCCACAGAATCTCCAAAGAGGTTCGAAATGTTGTGATTAGAAAAGGGTCCCCTGAAGATGGTACGACCAGTGCTATGCGCCCATTACCAGGAAGTGCGAGGATGTATCCTGAAACTGATATTCCCGTGTTTCAATTATCAAAAGAGAAGTGGGGGGANATTACCTCAAATTTACCACCAACCTTCGAGCAACGACGAGAATCACTTGCTACCTGTGATATTTCAGATAATCAAGTAGATGCACTACTGAGCAGGGAAGAAGATGATAATTTCCATGTTGGGCACAATGGCTCATTGAATGAAGGACTTGGGCCGCTTCCAGACAAAGCCTGGGCTAGTTTACTGCTTGACCGCACTAGAGAAGAGGTTGCCACATCTGCAGGCGCTCCTGAAGTGGAATTGATACCGCTTGCTCTGTTAGGATTCGCTCTAGAGATGCGAGAAGCAGGTGAAGTCACTAGAGATGGACTTGTACCACTAGCAACTCGTATGATGACTAGTGGTGGCTGGAAAAATTGTGCTGCTGATGCGGGCGAGGTCCGCTCAACGCTAGCCAATCTTGCNGATGAACTTGGAGTGGTGCCAGCAGATAGCAGTGCTATCGATGAAGTGGTTGCAAGGGTGTTGGCAGAAAGAGCGGACTTTGTTGCTGAAAGAGGAATGGGTGCGTTGGGTCCACTAATGGGTGTGGTTCTGAAGGAACTTGGAAGCGGTGCCGATGGAAAAGCAGTCAGTGATGCGCTGAAAACAGCCATCATGAAACTTCAGTGAGGTTTGTGAATGCGCTCTGCAAGAGTGTTTGGTTTTGCTTTACTGATACTTTTGTTATGCCCCGCAACAATAAGTCTTGGACACACTGTGGAGCCTGAAAATGTGACTTGGGANCTNCCTCCAGTTCAATGGAGTAAGGATTTGGAATCGGGTTATGTNTCNACAGCCCCCCTAGTGATTGACGATTTACTCATCGTGAAAGTTGGAGGCAGAAGTGACAGCCCAGGTGGGCCGTGGGATGAAGGAAAGGCCCCGGGGATTTACGCCTTCAACACCTATACAGGTGAACAGATATGGCGTTATGAACATAATCAATCACGCTCAGGTTTTGAGATTTCACCACCAATTTATCTTCACCAATATGAAATGCTGATTAATGGTTGGACGAGTGGAAATATTACATCCCACAATATCGAAACAGGAGAACTTCTCTGGTCTCATGAGACCGAACGGCTTTCTTGGGGAATTACTGGTAAACCGTTGTCTGTAATAGGCGANCCACTCTATGATGACACCATTCATGTGGCTACTGAAACTGGTGTAGTTGGNNTAACTCCTAATGGAACTGTATTGTTTGAGCACACATATCCCAATAATGCGACTGGCTACCGTAATGGGGTAGGATTTATGTTGCTGAATTACAATGATTCACGCCCACTCACAGCAGATAATGGGCTGTATTTTACCACGGGTGATGAAACAGGTGGCTTCCATGCTTGGGGAGTTGATGGNGANNACCTCACTTCATGGTATTTGGATGATATCTTGGGCGACNCAGGTTGGAAAATACGAACCCCTCCTTTTGTAACATCTCCGCGTAATGATTCAGATAACTATGGGTTGGGAATTGTAGCACAAAGTTCTGAGGGTGGAGAGATGGTAACTCTAGATTTTCAAGATAATGGAACTTTCAGTGTGATGCTGCGCACTTCAATTGGGATTGCTCCTGCAATTCCAATGTTTTTGCCGGGCGGAGTTGTAGTTACTGGCGACCTAACAGCAGTATTGGCCCACTGTTCTTTCAATTCTTCAGGATGTGATAATGCGACACATATTGATTCAGGTCCAGTATCTGGCGAAATTACTACCTTGTTTGGCCAATATAATTTAGGTGGGATGCCATTTGCAATTCCACATAACACTGCAGATGGATATTGGACTGGTCACTTGATTTGGTGGAATGAAAGTAAACTTGAATCCACGCTTCAGTGGGATTGGCACCCTGAGAAAGCAGGTTGGATTACCGCTGGAGTTGGTGGCACATCTGAAGTGATGGCGGCTGCAAATGATGCATCTTGGCTGGAGGTTAGATTTGAGAACCTTACCAACAATCCAAATTATGATTCAACAGATCAACAAGAAGGTGACAATAATTCAGAAGTTTCACACTTAACAGTCACTGGATTGCCGATGGCAAATGAGCTAGCATTGGTAGTCATATTGATGGTTTCTACAGGCGCTTTGTTCGCTGGAACAACCTCTGCAAAACGGGCGGGTTCCATTGGCTTATTGCTGGTGTTTTTGTTGTTATTACCCACTTTGAATGTGGCATGGGTTACATCAGTAAATGATGAGGGCAATGACCAAGCAGCAGAGGTTAGTCAATTTCCCGAACAATATTTGGACACCCAAGTAGTATGTTTCGAGTTCCCTGACGACCTTTGGGATGACGAGTTGGGATTGAGTATATTCCTTGATGCTAATGGTGAGGAAATAGAAAGGTTGCAAGGTAACCTGTCCCGAACTTGTATTGGTGGTTTACAGGGCCATGAAAATATTCACACTGCAAGCATGGAAGCGGCTTCCCTAGCAGGTTACAACTACACTTGGGATAATCAGCCCTTAGGCTTGTTTGTCGAAGACATTGGGTCAGGTGTTGCTGGTGATGGAGATCGCTGGTGGTTGTACTGGGTAGATGGCCAACACGGCGCGTTGGCAGCAGACTTGCAACCTATGACTAACGCTAGTGTTGTAGAGTGGCGATTCCTCTAATATTGAATGACACAGCACGCAATCATCAAGTAACTACTCCCCTTCGATAGGTCGGTTACAACAATGTTAGGAGCCCACGATGTCGAACTTGGAATCGCAGGCACCTTTGCCATGAATATTGCTATTTTTGGCTTGCTAATTGTAGGCCTGTGGCGCATTGAGCGCCGTTTGGATTCGGGGCAGACTCTGATCGCTCTAGCACTAATTGCGTTAGTTGGAATTGTAGGAAGAATCCTC
>NYYK01000041.1 GCA_002685895.1 Methanobacteriota archaeon | reverse complement strand
AATTGGTGAGGCAGTAGGGATGTCAGCAGTTAGATTCAATATCATCCGTGTTTCTCCTGAGAAGGGAATCAATTTCCGCTGGGAAGATGCTCTTAGTTTTGAGTCTGATTCAGCTCCATTCATCATGTATAGCCATGCGCGAGCGTGCTCAATCAGCCGTCGTTTGAAGGCGGCCGGACATGATGTAGATGCTCTTGTTGCTGAAGTGCAAGATTGGTATGGGCTCTCAGATTCTGCCGCCGCCCTTGTTAAGAGAATAGCAACCTTTGCCGAAGCACTGAATAATTCCATTGTAGGACAACGCCCCAATCTTTTCAGTTCCTATCTGTTGGCTTTGGCTACCGAATACAATCGCTTCTATCATGACAATCATGTGATGGAAGATACTGGAATCAATAGTAGGAATCTCGCTCTTTCTGAAACGGCTCGAGAACTTATTGCTGCTGGCTGCGAAGGACTTGGTATCATCGCCGTAGAGTCAATGTGAAGTCACAGTTCATCCATGATTTCTTTGCTCATTGTTGAGTGCCTTCTTCGTCCGGCTGCGGTGACAGCACCACGCATTTCAACTAAACCTCGAAACCCAAGGTTGTAACTTTCAACACGCTTGGTCCATTGGGCCGCAGGCCAACCACAATCCCAGCGCTCTCCTTCTACATTGTTTTGCTCAATCCAAGCAGAGCATTCAGGCCGATGGCAGCGACCACATATGCCATTCCTTACGCCCTTGAAATTCACTTCACTCAATTCTTCCCAAAAAGAGGAGCGTTCACAGATAGGGCATGGTCTTCGTCGCATCCTTCCCAGTTCAGTATTAGGATCTTCACCTATGAAATCAACTTCCCATGCTTCGACAAAAGCTTCGATGAATTCGGTATTTTCTGCACGAGCAAAGAAGGCGCGTAATACATCCCATGCATCACTTTCCTTGGTGGTGACTCCTAGTGCAGTCGTATTTCCATCAACATCGACTACGGTCGGCATGAATACCTGTTTCAGGTCAGCCATCACAACCGCTGTGAGTCACACCCCCCATGAAGGTGGCGCAATATTTTCTCACAATCACTCAAACCATTCGAGAATGGTCCCTACGCGGGCGCCCATTACCGAATCGAGCCACTCACCACGACTGAACAGAATAGAGAAGGGAAGAACACTAGCCTCCACCGCAATACGTGGGTAGGCTGCCTTGAATCCTACAGTTCCCGGTTTGTCTAGTATTATCACCCCTACAGGGAAATCCTTGGAGCCCAACTCTTTCACAAAAGGACCACAGTTCTCACAATTGTTGCGAGAAAGGATTAGAACAGCCTCTTTCTGGGAAACGAACTCAGGCCAAGTATCATCATCCAATATCTCTGCAGCCATTGCTTTTCGGAATAGAATTGAGTCTTTAATCACTATTCGTAATTATCAAAGGTCTATTTAATTGAAAGAGTATCCCGAATTGATGCATCCTAACCCCGAGTCCATCGCGCCTTTGGGTGGCGCCCTAAATTATAAGGCAAAGAAATCTTCAATTTCAGGCCAAATCACAGCACTAATTTTGACTCTAATGTTTGTGTTTACCTCAGTTAATTTAATGCTTGATAATTCGGAGAACCAATCAGTTGGTCTTGATCAAGTAATTGACATTTCACAGTATGATTTGACTGACGAGCAGGTGACAGCACTTGCAGGTTCGCGGGCATCTAGCGGAAACTGGTTGCACCAAGTTGGTGGAATAGGGAGTGACCAAGGTATTGTTTCTAGAATCGGCTCCAATGGTGACTTGTATGTGGCTGGGAATGTCTGTCATGGAGCTGGAACCTGTTCAGCCCTCTTTGGCTCAACTGCTATCTATGCGAACAACGACATTTTCGTGGCACGATTAGATACAAATGGAACTTGGCTGTGGATTGCTCAAACATCAGGTACCGATTCAAGTGCTTATGCATACCTAACTGACATGGCCATAGATTCCTTTGGCCATGTATTCGTATCAGGGTATTACAAAAGGACGAAGAGTTGGGGCACAATTTCTGAGACTGCATCTAATTATGTTGATTATTTTGATGGATTTGCTGCTAGGCTCAGTTCAACTGGCACCTGGAGTTGGGTTCGTACCATGGAAAATTACGACCAGGGTTATGCGCGTGGAATAGCAGTAGATTCAAATCAAAATGTATATGTTGTTGGTGAAAGTAAACTTTACTATGGTAGTTCAAGTTACAGGTACACATATTTCCCAACAACTACATCCACGTATTCATTATCATGTGCTAGTGGATGTGGTGATTGGTATTTTTTTCCATGGTTAGTTAAATTTGATGGGACGGGGACTTATCAGTGGTCAGATCGCCTTTCAGATAATTGTAGAAATCGCTATATGCGGGATGTCATTACAGATGGTAATAATTCGGTTATTGTGGCTGGCTATTTTGACAGCACATTGTCATTTCAAACCATGTCCACTACCTCCTCTGGAAATACTGATATTTTCTTGGCCAAGGTTGACTCATCTCATAGTTGGCAGTGGCTTACCCATGGTGGTGGCCTCTCCGATGACCAACCAGAGAAGTTGGCCATAGATTCCAGTGATGATATCTATCTGACAGGGTACAACTGGGCACACGCGTCGTTCGGGCCAACAATCATTCTTGCCAATAATGGTGGATTTGTAGTCAAGGCACTTGGCAACGGAAGTTGGGAATGGGGTACAAGAGTATTTTTCGGAAGTCAAGGGTCCGAGCGCTCCTATGATTCCGTAATTCATTCCAATAACAATGTCACCGCGGTGACAAGTAGATATATTGTGCATCTCAATTCTACAGGTGCCCAACAATGGTATGAGTATGTGTCTGAAATACAAATGCGTTCTTTATCTCTAGATAGCAATGAGACATCATACATCACCGGCTATTTCAATAGTAACAGGCAATTTGAGAACTACAATCTCGTCAACAATGGTTCAGATGATTTGTTTATTACGAAATGGGATCGTGACCGTGATGATGATTCTGTTGCTGATAGATTGGACAATTGTGGTGACCATCCAAATGGCAATCAAGATGACTACGATAATGATGGTCCTGGAGATGTTTGTGATGCAGANGATGATAACGATGGNTTCCTTGANGTGGCNGATAATTGNCCCACNGGTGACATGAATTGGGTTTCCAATTNCACTACCGATAGAGATAATGANGGATGCCAAGATTCNGGTGAAGATACCGATGATGATGATGATGGTATTGGNGANNCNTTNGACNNATGTCACCCGACCGGTCTGTTGAATTGGACATCTAATAGTTGGACAGATCATGATGCTGATGGTTGTAAGGACGATGTGGAGGACTTAGATGATGATAATGATGGCATTGACGATTTATCTGATATGTGCTCACATGGTAATCTTGGCTGGTCATCCAATTCAACTACTGATCATGATTCTGATGGTTGCTATGATGTTTCAGAAGATTCAGACGATGATAATGATGGTGTATATGACTACTTGGATGCGTGTTCGTTTGGTGATTTAGGTTGGTCATCTAACGAAACCACAGATCATGACTTAGATGGTTGTCAAGATTCGTTGGAAGATTTGGACGATGATGAAGATGGCGCTCTTGACATCAATGATATTTGCCCCCGAGGCGTTTCTTATTGGATACGCTATGTTCCAGCTGACTACGATGATGATGGTTGTCGTGACAGCGATGAAGATGTGGATGACGACAATGATGGAGTGACTGACCATTCTGATTTCTGCCACCTTGGAGAGCGTAATTGGACCTCTACANNTTCAACTGACAACGATATGGATGGGTGTCGTGATTTGACAGAAGATGATGATGACGACAACGATGGCGTTAGTGATGCCAATGACTTCTGTCCTCAAGGTGATATTGGTTGGACTACTGGTAAAGTGACAGACCATGATTCTGATGGTTGTAATGACGCCCTTGAGGACCTTGATGATGATGGTGATGGTGTCAATGACAGCATGGATGATTGTCCTAGGGGTATGATTGAATGGGTCTCCAATGGGGGTAGTGATTTCGATGGTGANGGTTGTCTTGATTCAGTTGAGGACGGTGACGATGATGGTGACGGAATAACTGATTATCTGGATCCTTGCCCTTATGGTGATGAAAATTGCTTCACACAGGGGGGCGATGGTGGAAATGTAACTATCATTCATCAATACCCAGAGAATTCATCTGATGACAATTCTACGCCCGTCACAACCACGGTAATTCATTACTATAACAACTCGACAACAATCATCTATTACCACAATAATTCCACTTCTAACAATATTACAACACCTCTTGATGATGGCGGGGTGGAGGTTGACAACACACTAGAAAACTCAACAGAAACCGATTCCNTGTCACAGNTTGATGATGCGGAAAAGGGCTATTCTACCTCTGATTTAATTAATTTGGCGTCATCAATTTCATTGCTACTGATTGCAATTTTTGCCATGTTATTGGTAATAGGGCAGAATCGGACAAGGAAGGACGAATTCACTAATAGCACTCCATTCATTGAAGATGAGTCTTTCCTATACCAAGAGTCCTCCCAAACTGAAGAAATCACTGAAGAATCCTTTACGGATGATTTTGATACCAATTCCAATTATGAAATAGACAGTGGGCCGAAAGAAGCCCCTACAATTCCATCAATAGATTTGGGCGGGGCATGGTCAACCGATGGCAATGAATGGCTTGAATATCCCTCTGGGAGTGGCCAACATTGGTACCGAAAAGAGACCGGTTCCGAATGGCTTCCTTGGGAGCAAGAGTGATTTATTCACAACCTGTGAGCTCCGAACCAGTTACTGAGCAAATCCAACCTGCATGGCTTGAAACTCTAGTATTCAGAGCGAGGTCTCCATAGTAACCGTCAGTTGAGCCATGGCTAGTCAATCCAATGACTGTCCATTCACCATTTATTTTCAGATATGTGGGGCCACCGGAATCCCCTGGCACTGACGTGCCTTCTAGGTCTAGTGCCTCAGAACTACTGTCTCCTTCACCCACATAGGAAAATTCACCACCAGAATTTTTTCCATCGGCCAGTGAGTTGTAATCGCCATCGGGGCTGTCAAAGTCGTACACCACCCAACCACCTTGCCATACATCATCGTGGGAATAGTCCACGGGGGGGTCTAAGTCATCAGAAAGTCGGTCAAGAGTATTTTTCCATGCTCTTCGTTGCGAATAATCCCCATTTCCATCATCAAGTATTTCGCTATAATCGCCAAATCCGGAACTGTAAATTAAAGAATCCAGATGTGAATCATCTAATTCAGTATAGTTTGCCCAAGGTGCTGGAGTTACCCCTTCAATTGATGAGGTTAGTTCTATCAGTGCGATATCGACACCATACTCTAATCCATCGTTTGAATGATCAGCACGCCATCCCGGGTGAATGTGAATCGCCTTTACATCGTATGTTGAATCAGGATTATCTCGATCAGAACCAACAGACACAACCCATGCGCCGGCCTGCTCTTCGCCATATTCTTCATCGAGTACTACATGTCCAGCAGTTAGCACCCAACGGTCACCGATAATGACGCCACTGCCAAAGTTGCTGATGGCAACAGTTGTTGAGAAATCTGGATATCCTTCACTAACCAAGTATGGTTCTCTGTTTGCCCCTAGATCTTCATATGTTGAGGAAGAGACGTCTAATCTGTACCCAAATTCGGGTGGTAGTAAAAGAGCCCAAATGATGGCCCCAACAATCAGAAGAATTACAACAATAAATGCAAATATTCCGCCACCTAAAAGAATCCAAAATTTAGTGTTTCTTTTTCTTTGAGTTTGAACATACATGATATTCTGTTGCGAGTAAGCTGGGTGTTGAGGAATTGTCGGAGATATCTGTTGTTGATGTTGTGGATAGTACTGTTGAACAGGAACCCATTTGGTTCCATCCCAAACAAAATTTCCATCTTGACTCAAAGTCATGGATTACTCATCTCGTTCATGCACATAGATGATGTGATAACCAAATCCAGATTTGATGAACGAGCCTACTTCTTTCAGTTCTTGATTCCATACCGCTTCAGAGAACTCCTTTACCATCTGTTTATCGTGGAACCATCCCAAATCTCCCCCTTTTTGGCCAGAGGGGCAGGAGGAGTGTTTGCGAGCCATTTTTTTGAACTCTTTGAATGGCTTACGGGCAGAACTGATTTTCTCAACCAATTGAGTAGCCTGTGCCTTGCTAGCAATCAAAATGTGACTAGCGTGAGCCCTCTTCACCATGAAGCCACCTCTTCGGTTTTGATTTATCAAACTTCACCCCATGCGAGATATCTCGCATAGGTGCCGTAAATGATGGCGCTTACAGCTAGACTTTCTTCATTGAAGCGACTCATGTCATCAGCATAGGTGTGATATTCCCATGAACCTGAACCATAGCAAACCAAAGCATGCCCCGTCTTGTCATCCTCATCTTGTTGAATGTCGTAAACAAATGGGCCGTGGTCAGAATTGTATGGCATTCCAGTCGCTGAATTTTTCGGGCCATCTAGGGTTCTAATGTTGATATCATACTTGGCGGCCAAATCCGGATGGGCACTTTCAAACAATGAAACTATATTTTCGATTTGTTCCACATCACTTTTGTAATTTCCAAATAGGGTCAAGTCATTTCCTCTTTCTGGGTCAGCATCAACATGATTCATATCGAGATTGACATAGAGAATTAGTTCTTCACTAAGGGAGTCAGCATATTTTTCNACCCAGGCCTTTGAACCATGCAATCCCTCTTCTTCACCACCCCATGTGCAGAATTTGATAGTGTGTTTTGGTGTTCCTAATTCACTAAACATTATTCCAAATTGTCTTGCNAATTCTAGAACCGTTGCAGTTCCAGAAGTGTCGTCAATAGCCCCCGGTCCATTGTACACCGTGTCGTGGTGGGCACCAAAGATAATCAGTTTGTCATCATCCCCTTGGATAATTCCACAAGGTACCCTAACAGAGCGNGTNCCCTGATTATCGACATCCACTTCGATNGCGATTTTGATGTCGTTTGTGTCATGTTGTTCAAACAGATCTGACAATTCTTCACCCATATTCTTTGAGAGTTGGACGAAAGGAATAGTATCGGGTAGGTTGCCTCCTGTTTGCCCCAATAATCCTTCAATGTCAACGGTCTTGAATATTGGGACACAATCATCAGATTCCACCTTTCCGCAATTAGATGCAACATTTACTAAGAAAAGAGCGGCAATATCATTTTGAATGGCTTTGGCATAAATGTCTGTATTGCTACCAACACCTGCTGAGCCCCAAACCATTCCTATTTGTCCTGTTGCTTGCGACCATAGTGTGTCGTCACTTCCATTGGATAGGTTGACGATGTTCAAATCATCTCCAAATTGGTAGTTTGCAGTTCCACTGTAACCTTGAATCACAAAATCATAGCGGTGGTCAAATTCTTTGCGAGTGGCATCGAAGTCTTCAATCCCACAAGGGAATGGTGTTTGACCAAATATGTATGAACCAGGGATGCAGTAGTATATTCTTGGGTTTGATTGNATTTCNAACATNGGNACATCNAATTCNTCAAGNGTGGCNGACATTCCATAGTCAGTGAAATTTTGCTTATTTGCTTCTGCAGCGGCTAGTTCTTCTTGACTACCAGACATTCTTCCTGTGTACTCTGTGTGACCTAGGCTGACAAGATGTTCCGCCCTCGCCCTTGCTTCTGATGGGTCGAAATCGATGAGTGTGTATTCAGGTTCCCCTTCAATCCATTTCATGATGGCGGGAACTCCAAGAATTCCACCTGCGGCTATACTAACGAGTAGAATGGTAATGACAATTATGCCAAAGTATGGAATCTGTTTGCCAAACACATTTCTGCTTTCAGTAAATCTACTTGCTATGGTTGATTCTTCTACTATGTCTGCTGTTAGGACTGAGTCATTGCCATCTGATTGAGATTGATCTGCTACACTTTCTTGACTCGTTGCCACTGATTGTAGGCGAGCAAGTTTTTCAGCCTTACTTCCACTNACTTTGAGTCCCAAATTCTTCAATTCAGTACTCATCTCCGCCGAAGTCATATCTTCGTAGCGCATCCCTATCATTACTGCGTGGCCATAGGTCCTTCATCAACCCAACCCCAAATAGTGCTGTATCAAAGAGTTAAGTCAGTATCTGCCGACTTAGCCAACGTAACTTCTCCGCCAGACCATCTTTGTGATAGATTGTGTTCAACATCTAATTGGTCAAGAATCCTAGCAACGACAAAGTCAACGAGATCTTCAATGCTTTCTGGGTTGTTGTAATAACCGGGGTTTGCAGGAAGAATAACAACACCATATCCCGAGAGTTTAGCCATATTTTCCAATTGTACTGTGGCATATGGCGTTTCACGTGGAACCAAAATTAGTTTCCTTTGTTCCTTTAGTGCAACCATGCCTGAACGAGTGATAAGGTTGTCAGTGATTCCAGAAGCAAGTTTACCGACAGTAGTACCGGATGCGGGGCAGATGATGTAGCCGTCGAATTTGGCGGAACCAGAGGCTGATTTTGCTGCTAGATTCTCATTATCTTCAAGAATCACGCCATTTTGTGCTGCTAATTCTTGAGGCGTAATTCCACATTCTAGATCGAGGTTGATGGCACCCTCTCTGCTGACTATCAAGTTGATACTCCAATCTGCATCTCTCAGCGCTTCGAGTAAACGAACCCCGTAGCGAGCTCCGCTTGCTCCACTGATGGCCACAACTGCTGAAGGCATTGATTACCCCCCTGCACCCCTATCATTTCAATTCTTGTAAGCAGTGATTGAATGCTTCCATAGCCGCTGAGAATTGAGATAGTTCACTACCCCAAGCCACACGAACGAGATTTGACAACTCTGGAGAGAACATCAGTCCAGGAATCACTAGTAGGTCATACTTAGAACATATTTCTTCAACAAACCATTGTGAATCAATCCCTTCTGGGAGAGGGAAGCATCCAAAGATTCCTGTTGGTGGTGGGCTCCATTCTATTCCATTATTGGACAGAACTTCTTGCAATAATGGTAGGTTCTCAGCCCTCCGCTGTTTGATGTATTCTAGTGGCGTGTCAAGATGAGGCCATGCCAATTTAGCAAGATGAAGAGATGGCATGGCCAACGAACCTTGCAGATTATGCATGGCCCTAAACGCATTTACAGCAATTTCCTTAGTTCCAATAATCCAACCAACTCGTAGATTGCCTAGCCCATAGCATTTGGTCAATGAGTTGACACTTACGCAGTGAGGCCCAAACCGGTGCATAGGCCGGTAGTATTCTGTTCCCTTAGTTGAATCTAAGTAGACTTCATCTGAGACGAGGCCAATGCCAGCTTTTCGACAAATATTTGCTAGCCATTGTTGATCATCTGCATCCATCATCCAGCCAGTAGGATTCTGTAATGGGGTCGTTACAACTGCACACACATTATCGATAATTTCCTCAAGTTCAGATCTACAAATTTTCCAAGGCCCACAATCTGAGGAGTTTGCAGGGCCACGCGTAAACGGAATCACTTCACAACCTAAAGCACGCGCAAATTGTGAAACTGGAGCATATGAGGGGACCTCCACAGCAACCTTTCGTGGTTTGTTATCGTTCATTACTGCCAGTAAAGCGAATAGTAAGCATTGGCTAACGCCATGTCCGCCAACCACTTGCGAATAATCGACTTGTTCTCTGTCAGCCACAAAAGTTCTCGGGTCAAACTCGATTTTTGAAATTAAATCCGAATATCCATCAAGCATTTTTCCTTCAACCAGTGATTCCCAATCCCAAGGGTATTGAAGGCCGGATTGTGAAAGGTCGTGTGTTACTCCTTGCTGTAATCTAGGTTCATACCATTCTAGATAATTGATAGACGGGAAATCGCCACCTCCGCTTGCACCTCCAAGATTTGGAGAGAGTGGATGCTCATCCATTGGATAGTGCATAGGGCATAGAGTGATGAACTCTCGCTTAGCGAGAGCGTAATTTGGCTAGTAGTCTTAGAATCTCAATGTAGAGCCAGACGAGAGTAATCATCAATCCAAAAGCAGCGTACCATTCAAGGTGCTTGGGCGCACCTTGNTCAACTCCTTTTTCTATGAAGTCAAAATCCATGACAAAAGTGAGTGCCCCAACTGCAATTACAATTAGTGAGAATCCGATTCCGACAATACCATTTCCATGAATGTAAGGTATNTGATATGGNCTTGCAATTGCCAAAATGAATGATGCCATGTAAATTAACATAATTGCTCCAATAGCCGATGCTAATCCTATTGCTAAATTCTTAGAAGGCTTGATAATTCGGGCACGATAGACTACAAGCATGGTAAAAAACAGCCCAAAAGTCAAACCGACAGCCTGTACGATGATTCCNGGATAGTACGCTTCCATTAATCCAGAAAATGGACCTAAAACCAATCCTTCAAATGCGGCATAGATTGGGCCGATGTAAACAGCTAACCGCTTGTCAATGAACCACATTGAGATGGCTGCAGCAAGTGANCCAATGATTCCTAGGAAGAAAAGGATAGTCCCCAATCCAGGATTAACTGTGATGGTGGTCCAAGAAACAAATGCAGTAAAGATACAGATTCCTAGCAGTAGCATGGTTTTGTTTGCCACACCCTCAAGTGTCATTCTATTTTGGCCGGTGCCAAAACCAAACGACTCATCGTTCAAATAGGGGTTCCCAGATCTCATCATGGTCATCCGCTGAACCGCGTAGTTCTCAAACCTTATCCTCTAGATGTTCCAAGGTGGTGGGCCTTGGAATCTCTTTTGTTCACCCAATACCCTGTTAATGCTAACTGGCGCCATACTGAGCAACATTGCCTCAAGAACATCCCTAGTAAGTTCCCCCTTACCTAATGCCCTTAGTGAGGTGGTTGTGCCTTTTTCTAGACCACATCCGGCCAGATTTTCAACTCTGCCAAGGGGGGTATTGTAGTTGATTGTGAATCCATGACGGCTTACCCATTTCAGAAATTGTAGACCTACACTAGAGATTTTTTGCCCCGAATGCCAAATCCCTTGCATTCGTTCATCTCTTTGAGTTTCGATTCCTAGGGGGCGTAGTGAGTTGATAATCCAATCTTCCAATAGATTGATGATATTGGCAACATTGCTTTCACCCTCTAAATTCCAATGGAATATCGGGTATGCTACTAATTGACCTGGTCCATGCCAAGTTATCCCCCCGCCCCGGTCTATAGATGAAGTCGCATACTCATCTGGTACTGAAACACCATCATTTCTAGCACGTGGCCCAATGGTGACAACTTCTGGATGTTCTACAAAAATAAGGGTGTCTNGAATCTTGTTATCAATACGNAANTTCTGNAACCTCTTCATTTCNTCAGNNACGATTTCATGACTGATGATGCCTGCTCGGATCACATCAAATNTTTGCATCACATCACACCTAATCACATTGAGTGGATGGCGTGCCCTAGTGTCTTGAGGACCCCNTCGTGGAATGCTTCACTCATAGTTGGATGAGCATGGATAGTTCCAGCAATATCCTCTAGTACAGCACCCATCTCAAGCGCTAGAACAAATGCTCCAGAAAGTTCGGCAATATGGCTACCTACCGCTTGAATTCCAAGAATTAGATGGTCTTCTTGTCTTGCAACAACTCTTACAAATCCACCTGTTTTTTCCGCTTCAAGAGTNAGTGCACGCCCATTTGCNGCTAGAGGGAATTTTCCAATGAGAATTTTTTCTCCAGCTTCTTCAGCCTCATCTGGAGTCATTCCAACACTAACGATTTCAGGCTCTGTAAAGACGATTGCCGGGATGGCAACAGGTTCGAAATCTCGTCTCTTACCTGCGATAATCTCAGCAACCATTTCGCCTTGAGCACTTGCCTTGTGNGCAAGCAGAGGTTCGCCAACNAANTCGCCAATTGCGTAGATGCCACGCATATTGGTTTTGCATTGAGAATCAACTGCTACAAATCCTCCAGATTCGTCCATCTTGATGCCCATTTCTTCCAANCCCCAATCTTTTGTATTGGCTTTTCGTCCAACAGTTACTAGCACTTTGTCAAATGATTCTGAGACGATTTCACCTTCTCCATCTTTCCAAGATAGTTCAACTCCTGTTTCGCATACTTCTGCACCCTGAGCGAAGCAATTTGTGTGCACTGTTATCTTGTTTTTCTTGAGCCATCTCTCTAGTGGGCGTCTAATTTCATCATCAAAAATAGATACTACTGTATCAAGTCCTTCAATGACTGTAATTTCAACTCCTAGTTTGCGTAGTGCGCATCCAAGNTCAAGACCAATATAACCNCCACCGATTATTGCTACTTTATCTGGTAATTCTTCAAGATCTAGGGCGCCCGTAGATGATAGGATGAATTTCTCGTCGTAAGGCATGAAAGGTAATTCAATTGGTTGAGATCCAGTAGCGAGGATGACATTATCTGTAGTAATATGAGCAATTTTGTTACCCTCCGAATCTGTAACATTGCAGGTTTTCCCATCCAAGAAAGAAGCCCAGCCTTTGATAATTCGAGCACCGTTTCCTTTGAGAAGTCCTTCAACACCCTTGTTGAGTTTGCCAACTATGACGTTTTTCCAATCAATTAATGCAGCCATATCAACTGCAATATCACCTTCAACTTTGAGCCCCATGTGGCCTGTTTGATGTGCTTTCAAGGCCTCAAATCTTTCAGCAGCGTGAATGATTGCTTTTGATGGGATACAGCCTCGAATTAGGCAAGTGCCCCCAGCCTTATCACCTTCTACAATTACAGTATCTAGACCTAGTTGAGCGGCTCGAATTGCCGCNACATANCCGCCAGGGCCTGCCCCGACAACTAAAACTTGGCAAGAAATTTGTTCCATCTAATTTCACCTCAAAGAATCTGTGTGGGGTGCTCAAGTAAATCTTTCAAACCTTGTACTAAAGCNGCACCATTAGCACCATCAACAACACGATGATCCCAAGAAGAAGAAAGATTCATCATTCTTCGAACAGTGATTTTCCCATCCACGACAACAGGTCTTTCAATGGCTTTGTGTACTCCAAGGATACCTACTTCTGGNGTGTTGATAATNGGNGTNGCTCCTANTCCACCATCTNTTCCTAGNGAGGTGATAGTGAATGTTGAGCCTGACAGCTCNGTTAATGTNGCCGTTCCATCTCTAGCAGCACNNGAAACTCTTCGAAGTTCACTTCCAAGTTCCCAAATATCACGCGCTTCACAATTTTTTACCACTGGAACGTAAAGGCCNCGGTCAGTAGTGGTTGCAATGCCTATGTTTACTGCNTNGTGCANNACTAGAACTTCTCTNTCATCCTCATAATGNCCATTACACCCCTCATGTNCNNCTCTAAACAGTTTGACCAATGCCTGCATTATGAAAGGCAGGTAAGTGAGTTTTGGTTGTTCTGCTGTTCGATTCGAATTCAGCCATTGACGCAGTGCTTCCAAATCTGTGACATCAACTTCTTCAAAGTATGAGAAGTGAGGAATTTTTGTGTATGACTTTGTCATTTGCTCTGCTATTTTTCNACGTAGGCCAACAATTGGGATTTCAGTAGTTCCATCTGCTGGCTCACCAGGGGGGGAGAATCTGATTCCGCCACCGGAANCTCCCGATTCATTGTGGGNATCCAAATCAGCATGACTGATTCTTCCGGCAGGTCCGCTACCGACAACTTGGCTGAGATCAACTCCTTCATCCTTAGCCCGCTGCCGTACTGCTGGAGATGCTAATGCCCGTCCACCCTGCCCACTATCTTCGCTCAATTTGCTTGTTGAGGTACTAGGTTCTGATTTCACCACTGGCTGGGGTGATGGGACAGGGATTTCTTTAGGTTCAGGTTCTGGGTCAGGGTCAGCCTCTGCGGGTGCTTTTGGCTCTGAGGCTGGTTCACTTGCAGATGCATTACCGTCACCTTCTACTTCGAATTCGATACATACAGTACCCACAGCAATAATTTCACCAGTATTTCCAACAGTAGACAACACTTTGCCAGATACTGGACTTGGGATTGTAACCGTTGCCTTGTCAGTCATAACATCAATCAGCGCATCGTCCTCCGAAACAGTCGTGCCTGCCTCAACGTGCCACTGAACGACTTCGCCCTCAACAACTCCTTCTCCGATATCGGGCAATCTGAATGCATAAATTCCCATGTTTAATCCTCCAATGTCCTCTTGATAGCTTCCGAAATTCTTTGCGGATTTGGTAAATAATCCCATTCGGTACTATGTGGGAAAGGTGTATCCCAACCAGTTACTCGTTCAATTGGACTCTCAAGGTGATAGAAGCATCGTTCTTGTACACTAGCAGACATCTCTGCGCCAAATCCACTGGTTTTTGGTGCTTCGTGCACAATGACACAGCGACCGGTCTTCTTTACCGAATTAACTACAGCGTCACAATCCCAAGGTACCAATGTTTGCAAATCTATTAGGTCACATGAAACCCCCGAATCTTCGATTCCTCGCTCTGCAACATGAACCATTGCACCCCAAGCAATTACCGTGCACTTATCTCCTTGCATGGTCAAATTTGCTTCCCCAAGAGGGATTGTGTAATGTTCTTCTGGAACATCGGAATACTCGTGACCCTTCCAAGTGGGAACATTATGGGGGTCTCCATAAAATGGTCCTCGATAACAACGTTTTGGCTCAAAGAATACTACTGGGTCATTGGATTCAATAGCGCTGATGAGTAATCCTTTGGCATTATACGGATTTGAGCAGTAAACTACCTTGATTCCTGGTGTATGTGTGAATTGTGCTTCAGGTGATTGTGAGTGATGGTGCCCACCTTTGATGCCTCCCCCAGCAGGAGTTCTGATAGTAACAGGGGTTGAGAACTCACCACCACTTCGGTGGCGTAGTTTTGCCATTTCGTTAACGATTTGGTCGTAGGCTGGGAATATGTAGTCAGCGAATTGGATTTCCATTACCGGGCGCAGACCATTCAAACCCATTCCAAATGCAATGGCGGCGATGCCACCTTCTGCCAATGGTGCATCAAAGACGCGATTAGAACCATGTTTTTCCTGCAACCCATCAGTAACTCGGAAAACCCCACCAAAATATCCAACATCTTCGCCAAAAACAACAATGTTTTGATCCATTTCAAGTAGGTTATCAAGGGCACTATTAAGTGATTGAATCATGTTCATTTCAGTCATTCAATCACCTCACTTACCTAATTCCTCTCTCTGTTCTTGGATGTGCCAAGGCACTTCCTCGTAAACTTCAGTGAATATTGTGCTGGCAGGGGGCCAAGGGCCATTGGCAAGGTCGCCGTGAGTGACTGCTTCTTTGTAAGCAGCAACTACTTCTTCGTCTAATTTCTGCTCTAATGAAATATGTTGCTCATTACTCCATTCACCGCTAGAAATTAGGTGGTTTTTTAGGCGTTCAATGGGGTCTCCACCTGGCCAATGCTCATGCTCGTTTGCAGGGCGATAACGGCTAGCATCATCGCTACTACTGTGGGCTCCTGCTCGATAAGTTAGGATCTCAATGTGGGTTGCACCCATTCCTGCCGATGCGCGTTCTCTAGCCCATTTTGTGACTGAGTATAAAGCGAGGAAATCATTGCCATCAACTCTGAACGAAGGGATTCCATAAGGTAGGCCTCTAGANGCGAAATTATCTCCACCTGAAGCAAAATTTCTGTGGGTTGAGATTGCCCATTGATTGTTGACTACGCATAGAATCACAGGTGGTTTGAAAATACTAGCAAAGTTGACTGCATAGTGATAATCTCCTTCTGCACTAGCGCCATCACCAATCCAAGTAATTGTGGCTTGGTCATCGCCTTTGTAGGCACTTGCCATGGCAACCCCTACAGCTTGTGAAAANTGAGTTCCAACAGGACTTGAAACCGAAATGTAGTAGCCATCTCGATAAGTATAGTGGACAGGCATTTGCCGTCCTTTGACATTATCCTCAACATTACCTATGCAGTGATTAATCATGCTAACCATGCTNCGGCCACGTACAAATTGGCACCCNGGNTGCCGATAGGNNGGGAACAACCAATCGTGCTCCTGCAAAGCCATTGTTTGTGAAATTGCTATTGCTTCTTCACCGAAAGATCGCATGTAAAAAGAGAGCTTCCCAGTTCTTTGCATTTTCATCATTCTGTCATCAAAAATTCGCAGGCGACACATATGTTCTAATCCAAGGCGTAGTTCATCAGCGCTAAGATTTGGGTTCCATTCTCCACTCGCAATTCCTTCATCATCAAGAACTCTAACCAAACCCTCAGCGTGTTTGATGGTGTCCGAAGATGAACAGGATTTTGGGTCAGGGCGAACTAAATCATCAGGGGTGAAAATCCAAGGTTCAAAATGAGACTCTTCACCAGGTCGTCGAGGAGCGTCTGGAACGGTAAAACCATCCAGTTTGCCACCTTGCTCTCCCCCTGTCATGTTCTCTCCTCGTGGTGCTACGACTATGATGATTTTCATAAAGGCCCATCTTTAGATGGGCTGGAAGGCAAATTGGTGACAGCCGCCCCTTGAATTGAGAGAGTGGCCACAGGCTCGCCGCCGTTTGCTTCATTGAGAAGGAGCCCNGCTCGGTAGGATGAGCGAACTAGAGGTCCACTNGCGACGGCACTGAATCCCAGTAACCTTGCAGAAGAGTCCCATGTTGCAAATTGTTCGGGGGTTGGGAAGCGATNGACAGCGAGATGTTTCCAAGATGGTTGCAGATATTGTCCAATAGTTATGATATCAACATCAGCATCTCGCAGTAGTTGCATTGCNCCCTCAATTTCTTCATCAGTCTCTCCAATACCTACCATCAAACTGCTCTTTGTTAGGATGTCAGGACGGAGTTGCTTTGCTTCTCTTAAGATGGCGATTGACTGGGCGAACGAGGCACGCGAATCACGTACAGTTTTGTCTAGACGAGGGACACATTCGACATTATGTGCAAAAACTGAGAGTGGAGTTCCTTGCAGTAGGTGGGCGAGAGCATCCAAGTTTCCATCGAGGTCAGAACATAGGAATTCCAATGTGACTTCAGGGCATCGTTCTCTAACTGCCTCAATACATCTCTTGTAATGGTCAGCGCCGCCATCGGGCAAATCATCTCTGTTCACCACGGTAATTACAGCGTGAGATATTCCCATCAAATCTACAGCCTCTGCTAGTTTATTGGGCTCTTCTGGTTCAAGTGGTGGTGGTGCTTTAATTGTTCCAACTGCGCAGAATCGACAAGCCCTAGTACATTCTTGTCCAGCTACCATGAATGTTGCAGTTCCCCTACCCCAGCAATCATGCACATTGGGGCATCGTGCCTCTTCACAGACTGTGTGTAATTTGTTTTCATGAACATTAGATTTGGTTTGGTTGAATCTAGATTGAGATTCTCCAACAGGTAGTGAGGTTCGAAACCANTNNGGAAGGCGNTTTCGTTCNGCTTTTCGCCGTTGTGAAGGNGACAACCTTGCTGCTCCGCCACAGCCTCCAGTGGTCACTTCGGAGAATTTTGCTTGAAGTTGTTCGTCCACCATACAACAACCGCTCCAATAGATGCGGGAGGCCGAGGGCAGTTAAGGCTTCGATTTAATTGTATGATTGCTAACGCGGCAGTCTCAATAGAACAGAATACTTCGCTTAGTAAGAAGGTGGCGTGATGGGTGTCGCATTGGTTACGGGCGGCGGGCGTAGAATTGGCGCTGAAATATGCCGTTCTCTAGCCACTTCAGGCCATTCTTTAATCATCCATTACAACACCTCACAATCAGAATCTGAGGCGCTTGCAAATGAGTTGCGTGGTAGCACTCNAATAGCAACAATTCAAGCTGATTTAGAGAATCAAAATGAGTGCAGAGAATTACTGGCCAAGGCAACNGAATTTTTCGGNCCAATATCCATCCTTATCAACAACGCATCGTTCTTTGAATACGACAATTTGGAATCCTTCAATATCGACACATTCAATCGTTCTATAGGCGTAAATACATTGGCACCATTGATACTAATTCAAGCATTTAATGGCCAAGTACCAAAGAGTGGCGGGTGCATCATCAATTTGCTTGATCAGAAGTTGCATAATCCTAACCCTGATTATCTCTCTTATACAACCTCAAAAACAGCGATTGCAGGGATAACAGAGGCTCTAGCAATCGGGCTTGCTCCAAGTATACGTGTGAATGCTATAGCGCCAGGTTTGACGCTTCCTTCTCCTCACGCTTCACAATCAAAATTTGAAGAGATACACAATTCCACGCCTCTGGCTAGAGGTTCTACCCCGCATGATATTTCTGAAGCAGTGCTATTTTTGATTGCAGCCGAAGCAGTTACTGGNCAGGTGCTTTTCGTTGATGGTGGAGAGAGATTAAGCCCGCGTGATGCCGATGTACTTTACGGGAGGGGTGAATGAAAATGGATAGTGGCGAACTTGAGAGAATCCTGATGGAAAGAGTCGGCTTTGCCCTTACAACCTTGCAACTAAGGGACTACATTGTCGATTTGGAGATTGGGGTGCTTGAGGAAGAACAGGGAGCGAATCAGCGAATCCGATTTGATGTGGATGTTTACATCGCAGGTGCATCTCAACCCATTGAGGACGAAATTGATCGTGTTCTTGATTACGATTTTATCGTGGCTGCGATATCCAATAAAGTAGATTCCGAACGCACTAATCTTCTTGAGTCATTAGTTGCTGACTTGTTGGACACATTACTAGTTCCAGCAGAAGTAATTGCTTGCAGTGTGACTGCTACCAAATTAGATATCTATTGTGGCCAAAGTGAAATTGGTTGCCGTATGATGAAACTCAAGGATGGCCTTGTTGGAACTGATATCTAATCTTATGCGGGGGGTGGGATTTGAACCCACGAACCGCTTGGGACCGGAGCTTAAGTCCGGCGCCGTTGACCAGGCTTGGCAACCCCCGCACCCCTCCGTCAACGCCCATACTGCATGAAGGTGGCGTTTTCAAAATGGCTTTTCTAGAGTTGACGCAGAATGATGCAAGTAGTGGCCTCTCAACGGTGAACCCTTTAATGGTCCGATGACACGGCATAGCCGTGGAACTAACAGCACTGACCCAGCAAGTCGCTAGGAAGGCAACATTAGTCTCACTTTTTCTCGTTTTTGTGATGTTTTCATCTCTGTTCGCTTCGATGTCCGCAAGTTATAATCAATCTAATCTTCAAGAAGAATCACCAATCTTCCATACAGGTGAAGTTCCTGTAAAACTATACAACATTTTCATCGACAAACGAAATTCGACTGCTGGCGGAGATGGATATCTAACCACGAAGACTCCAAACGGGGACCAAAGCAACGAGTCGGCTCTTGCAGAAACACTAGAGTTCAGAACTAGAAACTTACTCAGTGACATGCCAATTGGTGGAAGACAAGCATCTGGTGGTGGCGGTAGTGCTAATTGGGAGATACCCGTATCGATTTACCTCAGAGCAACAGCTGGCAGCCAAGGCAACACTGCAACTTACACCTTTACTTTGAGAATTGAATCTGAAGGCGGCAGTTCTGAAACAATCTCAACTGCTCAAAAGGAGCAAAGCGCTTGTTCTGACTTATTTGGTTGCGGTTGGAATCAAGAAATTGTCAGAATGGAGTGGATTGGTGAACAATACAAAACAATCCCTAGCGGGGGCGCACTTACTCTCTCTGTCTCTGCTGAATCAACTTGTGAGGGCCAAGGTGGTGGACCTATTGGTGGCGATAGATGCGAGGCGGAAGTGATGTGGGGTGATCCAGATGACTCAGATGATTACTCTATGTTGGAATTTTGGTCTAATGCGGCTTCAGGTAGTGAGGTTAGAATATTCTCAGAAGGCGCCCTTTGGACCGATCCAGAAAATTTGCAGTGGTATCCCAACGCGTTACCTGATGATAGGTCGATGGAATTCAAAATCAATGTCATCGATGCTTTGGGTAGAGAGGATATAACCCAAGTCAGTATTCAATTGCGCTCCCCTGACGGAAGTTATCCAGTTGATCACACTTTTACCAATGCTGAGTTGAGTAGTGATGATGGAGGGCTAGTGGGCAGTTTTATCTGGTCTTATCCTGCAGGAATTGAGTCAGGCGTTTACGCATTGACACTCTCGGTATTAGATATACAAGGCCCAAATCCGTTCGTCTTTGAACACGATGATGTCGTGGTTGAAAAGTATGGTGTGGATGTGCGCAATGCAATGGATAGAAACACGGAATACATTGCTCCAGACCAGACGACTCCAATCAGTTTGGTATTGCGACACACTGGTTCTGATGGCTCTTCAATAGATATTGAGTTAGCAGTTCAGACGAGCCTAGATTCGAGTTGGTTGGCGCAGTTTGACCGCCCCGAAGGGTACACAATTTCCGATGGAGGAAATGAGTTGACTGCAATTCTCACATTGCAGGCGCCTTCAGAGTTAGACAACGCCCCCCCTCGCCTTGACATCTCTGTGAGGGCATACAACACAAGTGGGGCGGAAGTTCACTATACCACAATTCAAATTGAACTTGAGAAAATAGGGGTATATTCTCCACCGATGCTTTCACTTTGGGATAGTGATCAGGAAAATCAGATTTACAATTCTTCTAGGCCTGAATCATTCGATGTGACCGAACCGCAATTTGTAGATGACTTAGGCCCACCTACTCCGTTTTACATTGATTTGTTCAATACCGGTTTTGATTCTGATTCGTTCCGTTTCGAAGTGACCGAAAAACCAAGAGGTACGGTATATTACTTCGTTGACAACCAAACCGGTCAGATGATTAATCAAGATACTGAAGATGGTTTGTGGCACACGCCAACAATGCCTCGTCATACTACCTATACGCTGGCTCTTTACCTTAATCCCTCGTCTGAGCCAGATGATCCTGATTATGATTTGATGGAAGTNGAATTNTCNAGTGCAGGAAATACCACCCTCTCAGCAATTGTTCAGTTCACCCCTCATCGCACAAATGGTATGCAAGCTGTAGTTGAATTCGATTGTGATGGGGCTGAGAACGGTCTTGGCCATATTGAATCTGAGAACTGCCTCAATGATGANAGTGATGAGTACATCGATATCAGAATGAGGATTAAGGCTACTCAGACTTCGGGCGACCAATCTCTTGACAGTTGGAGAATTGTCAACCCAGGTGATTACGAGCGTAATGCTGAGGCGGAAGAGGGGAGATACACTCTTTGGGAATACATAATTACTGATTTGAATAATGATCCAATGCCACTATTCCAAACGACTTCCGGAGAATCTGTTGAATTTTGGTTGGAAATACATCTTACAAATCAAGTATTGGCTGACAACCATACGATATATCTCAGAATTGAGGATGCTGATGACCCAGACCCTGAATCACAACGATTCTTTGACTTGCCAATCAGTATTGAGGTGGGTGAAGGAAATCCAGCCCTAAAGATTGTTCAAGTATCAGCTAACCAGCCGATGTTACCTGGAGATACCACTGATTACACGATGCGATTGAAGAATGAAGGAAACACCGACATGCAGGTAGTCTTGAGTGCAGATTCCCCTGATGGTTGGACCGCTATCGCCCAAAATCCAGACACTCAATCTTCATTGGTATTGGTTCCTGCATTTGATGAAATCACATTTACTCTCCAAGTCACTTCGGCATCAGATGCTCGGCACGGCGACTTCCACACCATCACAGTGGTTGGTCAGCCCCAATCCTTCACAACTGGCTTCTCAGATGATTTCAACACTGATAGTGATGTAGACATCCGAGTTGAGATTAATGACCCAGTGATGAGAATTACCAATGAATTAAGCAATATGAGAACTACTACAATGTTGATGCTGGCAGGTTTTGTTATTCTCATAGTGGCCGCAATTGCAGGTCGTCGNCGACGGGCTGAAGCATGGGCGGATATGGAAGAGGAATACGAAGANGAGTTNGATGAAGAATACGATCTTCCAGATGCGGTAACAGAATATGTTGCTGTCGAGCCAGAAGATGAAGAAGAGGATGATGATTTTCTAGATGAAATCGAACTCGTGGATTGATTNTNATTNNACATCATCNATGATTNTANGANTNCNTNNTTGCTAATTTCAGCAATTAAGAGGGTTCAAAAACAGGTAGCCACTCGAATGAGTACAAGGCTTGAGTTGGAAGCGTTGATGTTAGTGGCGGATCTTACAGACTTCCATAGTACCTCAACGACACCTAGTCACCAAGTCTGACCCCTGGAGGGGTTGCTAATTGGCGCAAAAAGAGGAAGAAACGAGAGTATTGATTGTGATTGACGGCCCCAATGTGGGGATGAGCCATTCAGTTAACAAATGGCCAGCATCTGCTAGAGGTATTGCTGCGGTGGTATTGCATTATGCTGATTTGGGATATGATGTCCACGCCTTCGTGCCGCGCCATTTCCTCAATGATAAAGGTGGTAAGCGTGGAGTGGATGACGCTTCTATTCTTCGCAATTTGAGGGCAAAAGGATTGGTTGCTTCAGTACCTTCACAAGACCATGATGACGATTATTGGTTGCAATTTGCTTGGCAGAAAGATGCCTATGTGGTGACAAATGACCGCATGAAAGATCATGTGGAAAAGTATCCTGGAGATGACTCGGAAGCATTTTNCAAATGGCGTGATGAAAGGGTGATTTCATACACNTTCGTTGGNGANGATTACTTCCCCAATCCNACTTTCAAACTCCCGTCTACCTCCCNAAAAAAAGAAGGAANNTATCGAAGTAAGTAGTGAGCCAGAAGCACCTAAAGTGCCTAAGAAAAATGTTAGTTCAGAGAAGAAAAAGAAGAGAGAAGGTGCAAAACAAAAACCAAGTAGAAATATTACTTCTCGCAGATGTAGATTCGTATTTCGTGAAGTCGTAAGAACTAGGCTTTCTAATGGCCCTTTGAATTGTGGGGCTCTAGCAGCAGAAGTTACCACTTTAGTCGGTAAAAAGTTGGGTCACAATTTTGCTAATAGGAAAGCATTGATGGAGGCTATGAATATTCCTAAGAACAGTCCATTCCATGAGCAACTGAAATCATTAATGGGCAACGAATTGGATATCGAGTTGGTTGATGGTCGACCAGTCAATGTGAAACTATCTAAAACTCGGAAACAGAAAAGCAGAATTCCACTTAAAAAATTCAAGAATGCACTAAGTGAAAATGACTTGGATAAGTTGCGAGTTTCCCCCAATGAATTACCCAAAATTGTTTCTGATAGTTTACCATTTTTTGCAGCCTTGGAATATCCCGCTAATTATGCTGAAGTGGGGCATCGTTTCAAAGACAAATTCGGTCAAAAAATCAACGCTATTTATTCAAATATGGATAATTTAGTTAAATTCATGAACTTCCGATTTGAGATTCCATACGATGATATTGTACGTGATGATTTCATGATTACTCGCTCAANTAGCNGCAAGAAATNNNAGAGTCAAAANAAAGGTATTTTNCAACGCATNAAATCCNTGTTTTTTGGTGATTGAAACNAACCGNAANAATNGAANNNAANNTNATCAANTNACAACNATNTTGGCGNNAATGTNNGTCAAACNCNCNCGCGCGTGTACGAACTGTGCTCCAACTGTATTAAGAATCANCGGANACNGTTAGAATNTGGGTNNAGACATGGCGATGCAAGGTCATTTGAANATCAACGCAGTTTCAAGGCTGCAGAACAAGATGCGAACGAAGGCGATTTTTCTCGTCTTAATGATGGTGTTCACCAGTTTGGCGGCACTAGAATTTGCTGCTTGGGAGGCGGAAGCTTCGACAGACCAAGATGGCGATGGACTTACTTGTGGTACTGAGTTTTTACTGCAGACACAATGTCAAGATTGGGATTCTGATAATGATGGCTTGCCAGATGGATGGGAATGGCAATACGGACTAGACCCCAACGATGGTTCATCCTTGACCGTCAATGGTGCTTCAGGTGATCCGGATGGAGATTCAATGTCAAATCTGCAGGAGTATTCTTACCTCACTCCAGTATCTTGGGATTCTTCTGCTACCCCTAACGTTTTGGACAACGGTGTTTGGTGGAATGGAACGGTACCAGTAAGAAACTGGAACGAAGAGGATGCCATGCAGGTGAATCAGCCTGCCTGTGGAGCTGCAGGTAGTGATGGAAACGGCTCAACTGTAATTCTCTGTGATGAAGACCCACCCGGTGATATCTGCAACGATGGAATTGATAATGACCGAGATGGTCTAGTTGACCAAGCGGATCCAAACAAAGATGGAGATCAAGTATGCGGTTCAGACGATGATGACGGTGATGGCATTGCAGATGAGGATCCAGATGGTTGGGACACGGACGGCGATGGATTACCAGATGGTTGGGAAGTTGCGAATGGCCTCAATGCCACTAGTAACTCAGGCATTGATGGAATGATGGGTGACCCAGACAACGATGGCTTGGTCAATGTTCAGGAGTATGTGAATCCTTCATGGACTACTGAAAACGCAGGAACTCCTTACTTCATTTCTGGAAACCCCCAGACTCAACAGGCTACAGAGAACGTCAATCCATGTAATCCGCTTATGGGATGTCTATCACAGACTGCTTCGGTAGACCAAGATACGGACACGGACCCATGGGACAACGATTCTGATAACGACGGTTTGGAAGATGGCTGGGAGGCATTGATGATTCTAACTGACCCTACATCTTCTGATACTGACGGCGATGGTATTTCAGATGGTGTTGAGGCGAACTTTTCGACTTACGGAAACCCACCACAGCACAGTGATCCCCGAGACAACAACACCGATGGAGACCAATTTGATGATGGTGATGAGGATAAAAATGGGGACGGGAGTGTTGGAAACAATGAGACTGACCCCACTCGCAGAGAAGATTCTGGTGATTTCGACAATGACGGAATAGACAATTGGCTTGAAAATCTCTCATGTACTTCATGGGCTATTTTCGACACAGATTCTGGTGGTGTTGGTGATGGCGATGAAATGAACCTTTCACACTCAACTGACCCATGTGACTCCATGATTAATTACAATACGACACTTGATACTACATCCGTTCCAGGTGGATACAACCCAGGATTGCAAAGACTCTACCTAACAAATGCCTCAGGCTTCGACCCATCACCAATTGATTGGCGAACCCAAGTTAGTGCTGCTGGATTTTACAACGACTCTTCCGGAGCATTGACCAGTTTCACATATTCTGGGGTACTGAATGATATCCTCCTCGGCGTCACTGTTGCCCCTCCTGCAAATACCGTAGAAGTAATTTCCATGAATGGCAGTTGGTGTCATACAGAAGGTAGTAATGGTGGAACTTTAGGAACAATCCACGCACACTGTGACGATGATTACGAAGATGATGACGGCGATGGACTTGCCGATTGGGAGGAGACCCTTTCGATATGGGGGTGGTTCTCCATAGCTACTCTTTGGGATTCTGATGGCGATGGCCATAATGACCTCGATGAGATTTTGAATAATACTGATCCCATGGAGCCTTGTGATAATAGGCTCGATACGGATGGTGATTTACTCAATGATTACTTTGAAAATAATACTGGATGCGACTTGATGTATGTTCCTGGTATGGGTTCTGGCAATGGTTCCACCGATACATACGTCACAGATTATCTTGATACTGATACAGACAATGGTGGTGTGTTTGATTCACAAGAGTATCTTGATGGTACAAATCCAGAAAATGACCCTACAGACGACATGAATCCTGCTGATACCGATGGTGATGGTATTCCTGACCTGATTGAGAATCAAACAGGTACTGATTGGCGCAATCCTGACACAGACGGTGGTGGGATGACTGACTACGAAGAGTGTCCACCACAATATTGGCAGGATTGTTCTTTGAGTCCACAAAATCCTTGGGATCCAACAGACGACATCAACCCCAATGAAGTTGTGTTCTTTGCCAATAATACTACCAGCACAGGAATTGGCGTTGACACCAATCAAATTCACCGTTGGAGTGTAAG
>NYYK01000040.1 GCA_002685895.1 Methanobacteriota archaeon | reverse complement strand
ACCTTACGGTGAGTGGTCACCCTGGAAGTGGAACTACTACTCTTGTGAAGGGTATTTGTGAACGTAAAGGTTGGACTAGTCTAAATGGTGGTGAGGTGTTTCGCACAGTCGCCAATGAACGGGGTGTGTCTCTTGAAGAGTTTTCTGCGCTGTGTAATTCTGAGCCTGATGTTGACAAATCTCTCGATGAAAGATTGATAGCATCCATGCTAGATGAAAATGGACCAGACGTTGTTGAATCACGGCTCAGCGGCTGGTGGGCACACCAGCAGAAACTCAAGTGCATACGCCTCTGGCTATCAGTATCAATTGAAGAGAGAGCAAACAGAGTTGTTAGCCGTGAAGGAGGTTCACACAGAGCTGCTCTTTCTCGAATCAAAGATAGAATGGATAGTGATCAGAAGCGCTACCACAATCTTTACGAAATCTCACTTGAAGATATGGAGCCCTATAACTTGGTTATCAAAACCGATACGCTATCTGCAATAGAAGTTGTTGACCTTGTCGATGCTGAACTTAACAAGAGAGGTGTTTAATTTTGAGTTCCGATAATTGGACTGTTCTTGACAAAGATGCAACCACTGAGGCAAAATATGGCTGCGCTCCCGCAGATAGGACGATTGAACAACTTCTGGAAGGTGGTTGGATTCTCCTCGATAAGCCATCTGGGCCCAGTAGTCACCAACTCGCCGCTTGGGCTCGTGAAATGCTCGGAGTAGAGAAACTTGGCCATGGCGGCACTCTAGACCCATTTGCAACAGGCGGGTTGGTATTATTATCAGGCAGTGCAACGCGCCTAACTGGACGAGTATTGAAAGGAGATAAGATGTACATTTGTGTCATTAGGCTTCCATCTGATGTTAATGATGAGGCTTTAAGTGGAGCCATTTCTAATCTAAAAGGCAGAATCCACAATGTACCACCCAAAGAATCAGCAGTCAAAGTACAAGTTAGACAACGCTCAATCAACTCATTTGATATTGTGGACCGAGATGATAGGATTCTCCTCTGTAAGATTGACTGTGAAGCAGGAACCTATGTTCGAACATTAACTAGAGATCTTGGACTACTTTTGGATGGTGAAGTAGAACTTCTTGAACTAAGGAGAGGGCGAAGTGGGCCGTATTCAGAAGATGATGCCATTACAATGCATCAGTTGAGTGATGCTATCCATTTATGGAAGCAGCATGACCAACCTGCTGCTATGAAGAAAATATTGCTACCAGTTGAATCACTTCTAGAGGGAATCCCACAGATTACCATCAAGGATGGCGCAGCATCCGCACTCTCACACGGTGCTCCATTGGCTAGCCCTGGAATCGTTGGAATTGCTCATGATGTTATGCGCGGCGATGAAGTTGCCATTATGTCTCTAAAAGGTGAAATTGTCTGCCTCGGCACGATGAGTGTCAATGGTAGCGATGTGCCGAACATGAATGGTGGGGAAGTAGCTAGACCTAATCTAGTTCTAATGCCACCTGAAACGTACCCCAAAAGATGGTAAATAGGCAGAAACACACTAAAGTGAGTTTCATTCTATGTCATACTCTTCGTATATCCATTCGTCTGTTTCTAAGCGGATTTTCAATCTTCCCATATCGCATACCCCACTTCCGCCCCCTGCCAGACGCTGCTGGCATTGCGAAAGCAGTTTTTATCAGACACGGGCTACCTATAACTATTATCCGAAAAAGTGGGATTATCCGTCATCAAGTGCGCCCACCAAGGAGGAAATCAGACTCTAGAATGAGCATTGATTGATATAATTCAGAGGTTTCTCCTCACCTTGCCAGGACCTAATTGCATTGCAATTATTGCTCCAAGAATGACTATACCTGAGATTATCCATATCATGTTAGATGGGAGGATAGGCTCTGAATTGCCACTTGAACCTGCGCCGTCTGAAACATCTGCGGGCAGAATTTCAATAGTGGTTGAATACTCGTTGTTCGATTCCGAGACCTCCAAAATGTCATGAGTGGGGTCAACATATACTCTGAGAGAAGTGTCTCCAACTTCGTTTGGTAATTGCCAAAAGCAGGAAGTTGATGAAAGGCCCCCTTCCTCGATATGGGTAATGTTTGCGCTATCAATCAAGGTTTGGTCATTGTAACAGCGGACAGAGACAAGAGATGCTGAACTCAAACCATCATTCCTAACCCACACTTTGATTTCTATCAATGAACCTACTTTCATATCATCGGATTCATAATCAACCTGCTCAATTACTAAATCTGGATCTGCAGTTGCAAGAATTGTCAAATATTCTGTGTATGTTGTTGTACCATCAGAAAATGATATTGAAACATCAAAAGTACCAGGGGAAAGTGGAGCGAGGTTGAGGTTACGATATTCATCTATAGTGGCCCATGAAGTATCAGTCAATATTGAGACATTTGTAATGTCGGTATCTATGTCTGCCACNTCAAGANTAACCGTTACTGGNTCACCTACAGGTACCAATACCTCTAGTGGAAGATTGGCATAAGTAGGCGGGTCATCAACAGATGAGACTATGACATCGATGATTGAAGACCACTGATTGCCTCTTTCATCAGATGTCACAATTTCTACTGAAGCAATTCCAGATTGCTCAGCCTGTTGACTTAGAATCAAGTGACCATCAGAAACNGTAGCTAGAACTAANGATTCATCGCTAGAAGTAACTGATACCACTAATTGTTCGGTGGGAGTGATATCATCAGAACATGAATTTCTAAAAGGCACCACACTACCAATTCCATCTTCGTCGAGATATATGTCGGCCGGCCTTTCGCATGTGGGATCCAAATCCCACTCAACAACGAATCCACCGGATAGAGTAATGTCCTCTATTTGTGCTACTAGAGTTTCTTGGACTCCTAGAGATGACCAATAGAATCGTGCACCCACTCCAATAATCAAATCACCACCTTCATCAGGTAAAAATCTACCAATAGGTATTGAAAGTTGGAACGAGCCTACTGACATTTCCTGAGTAGCCACTAATTCACTACCAACAGCAATACTGAGATAACTGAAGTTGGCCACCAAACCATCAGAATTTCCTGAAATGTCTCCAGTGATGTACAGAGTAGGGTCATTGAAATCAATTCGCACACCAGAAAGGCACCCATCCCAAATGACGATATCGGCGCGAATATAGTTTGAACCTGAAATAAGCGTGCCATCATTATGTTCAACTCCCTCAGACCAAGTTACCCCATCCGAACTTGATTGAATTTCAATTGATGTACTAGCATTCCCATACATGTGAATTCGCCCCCATGTTTGAGCATAGGGTAGTTCCAATGCCGGTGTCATCCAACCACCTGAGCCACCTCCAACGGATGAGGTTTCCAAACCACAACTAGTCGTAACCAAATTGTTTTGCGTACCTTCTGCAAGATTATAATCATGGAATGGGGCCATTGCCAAAGGCGTGGTATGAACCGCCTTTCCAGAATCAAGGCCTGACCATTGAGACTGATACACCACTTTAATGCCAACTGCATCAACTTGAACTTCGCTATCGTCAATCCCTCCAACTGATGCATAATCAATAGTAATCATGACGCTTTCAAGTTCTGTCCAAGTCCAATTCGTCAACGAATCAAGAGATATTGCAAGAGGATTGCCTTGCATATTGTCGATAGCAGATTGGGTGTGAGCAAACTTTTGCAGAAGGTAGATGTGCCCATCCCAATCCATCTCTATTCTAACTTCATCATCCTGAAGAGTTTCGGGTATGGCAAATGAGACGAGCAGAGTGGCGTTTAGCAATGGATTGTTATAATACGCAGAAAGATCAAATCCAGCCAATTCAATTTCTGGGCCCTTGGTCCATGTATAGCCACCATCGGGCACACCTAAGGAGAGGTTACTGTCGGTCGGCGTTGACGAAGCCCAACTGGTATCTTCAGCAATATTTTGTGGGCGTGAGTGAGTGAACGACAAATGGCCATCGGTCACCATTGCTTCTGTCCAATGTGCAGATTCCCCCGGAGTAAAACCATATTGAGTTGAAACTGCCCATTCGCTTGCATTATCGAATAAGCCCTCAGGAAAAAGGTCCACAGTTTCGGAGCGAATCACAGTATCGCCAGTGGCAACAAAGGGCAGCGATGTAAACATCAACAGTGCGAGCAACAACGCAGAGGCTCGTGAAGGTGTTCCTTCCATGCGGGTCGCTAAGTTGGGGGAGGACTTCAACCCGTCGGGTTGATGACTCTGTAGAACTGTTGATTAGGGGCGGGTATGTGGGCGGCTCACCTATTGGCTGCGGTGGTCTAGAGGTTATGACGGTGGGTTGTGGTCCCGCCAACCCGGGTTCAATTCCCGGCCGCGGCCCTCACTGCAATTTTGAGGGCGATTCAATCGCCATTGAGTGCATTGGAATCAATTGCGTGCCCCATCCTTTCAGCCTTAGTAGTTAGATATTCGATATTTTCTTTTCCAACTCCCACAATAATAGGCATTATTTCGACGATATTAACGCCCATGTTTTTCATCTGTTCTACCTTGTCTGGATTGTTAGTCAAGAGACTCACTTCTGATATTTCAAGTGCCTTTATTATCTCAGTTGCAATTCTATAGTTACGTGCATCAGGAGGATGTCCAAGTATAATATTTGCATCCATTGTGTCAGCACCCTCATCTTGGAGGTTGTAGGCTTTTATCTTCTCCCGTAACCCAATTCCACGTCCTTCTTGTCTGAGATATATGATGCAGCCCCACCCCTTCTCTTCAATTAAAGACATAGCAGATGAAAGTTGATGGCCGCAATCGCACCTTAAACTACCAAATGCATCACCTGTCAAGCACTCAGAATGTATTCTGACAAGAACTGGGTCAGGCCCTGACAAATCTCCCATTGACAGAGCTACATGATCGAGTCCTGTATTTTCTTCATGGAATACCCTAATTCTAAATTCTCCATTGGTTGTAGGGAGACGCGCGTCAGCAGGAATATCCTTGGCCTCTCGTACTTTTATCTGGGTAGAATTATCCATTTCAACCGAACCTCGCTGTTTTTCTATGATGAATCTTATCTCGCCAACATCTTCGTTGAGTGAGACTAGCCTTGCACCGAATCTCTCCACCATCATTGGGATATCATGCTTTGTCTCGGGGTCATCTGCAATTACCTCAAGAATTGCACCATCAACCATCCCTTCAAGTGCCTTTCTAGTCTCATGAACGGGCACGGGGCAGTGATAGCCCAACAAGTCTAAGGTTAGCATGAGGGTTCCTCGAAGGTTTCGACTAACCCGTCTCTTTTGAATCCATTCAGCATGAGGTTTTGATATGTAAGTGGCTCATCGAGCCAACATGGAGCAGGGGCAAGGGGATGTCTCTTGGTCAGAAATCGCGACTAAAGTGAAAATCATAGGTACAGTTGTCACTCTATTAATTGGTGCTGAACTATTTTATCGCTGGATAACTCATCCAGACGATAGTTTTTCAGTCTATCAAGAAATTATTGCATGGATTTGGTTCCACCTTCACACCATAATTTTCGGCGCAGATACCGTGACACTGACTACTAGTGAAACCGGGCTACGCACAGTTCTAGATTTCAACTACCACTCAAACTTGGTTGGTAGCGACATCCCCCTTCTTGGAGTAACTGACGAATGTGTTGGAATTCATGAAATCGCATTTGTTTCCTTCATGATTTGGATGACTCCTGGGATTTCAAGGCAATTAAAATTGCGAGGAATAGCAGCAATGTCTCTAATATTGAGCATTCTGAATATTGCTAGGCTTCTGATTCTCTATCCGCTTGCCGTAAATGGTTGTAGTGATTCAGCTGGGCAGTATGGCTGTTGGTCTCCAATGTGGAATTTTCATCAATTCATGCAAGATAGTGGCTTCATGCTATTGATTCTGATTGGTTGGACCACTTGGTATCTAATTGTTGGTGGCCCAGCAAAGACAAGGGATATTCGTAATATCTCCAATCTCATCACTTTACCAAAGAAATTCAAACAACGTCAACCATTACCTCAGTGGTCCATTGTAGTTCTGTTGGCGGCGGCAGTTATTGCTACATCAGCAGTCTACACCCTCGGTTTTGATTCCGGTGCTGAAAAAGAGAGATTAGAAGCAGAGGGTTGTGAAGGAATTGTAACTGCAATTTGTGCAGAAGAAATAAGAGAGTGGGACAATATTTCTGGTAAGGCTTGGCGTACCCTCCTTGTCAGTGGCGTTGTATCCACAATTGCGATAACAAAGGTTGAGTGGGATTCAACATCTGATGAAGAAGAGTGAAAATGAGTTGTTTGCACTCAGCGACGAATCTCAATATCCACTGAATTACCATCCCACTTACGATTTGCCATGACTTTGATTACTGATTCAACTTTGTCAAGATGGATCTCAATTTCACTTGATGTATCTGAAATTGTGACTTCGCCAATAGCGAGTTGATTGAGTCTTGCTTCAGTTGAGAACCAATCAGTAAGGGAGTGATTCGAGGCACCTTGTTCTCGGCCGATTGACAATTTTACTGGCACCATACCAAAATTATTGGCCACTTCGACCCAATCCTGTTGACGCTTTACTGGGTCTCTAGTAACACCTTCAGGTAACTCAGGAACTTCCGCCTCGGGAATCTCAAGGTTCCAAGTAGCGGAAATTTTCTGAAGTTGACCCTTGTCCTCCCCACTAACGAATGACCATGCAGTGCCTTTGCGCCCCATTCTCCCCGTGCGCCCAATTCGATGAACGTAACTCTCAACATCATCAGGCAAATCATAGTTGACAATTATTGTCACCCCATCTACATCAATTCCTCTAGCAGCAACATCTGTGCAAATAAGCACTTTCTCTTGGCCATCCTTGAATGAATTAATAATTCTCTGACGCTTCTTTTGGGGCATGTCGCCATGTAGGCCAACAGCATTGAATCTGAATTTATTGAGGCGCTGAACAAGCAGGTCAACCATCCGTTTTGTATTGGTGAAAACCATCATTTGGTCATCATCGTCCATTTCGACCAATATGCGGCCTAAAGCCCATAATTTGTTAGCCCTACCAATAGAAATGTGCATCTGTTCAATCTCAGGAATTTCAACATCCATATCGTCTGACATCACATGTTCTGCATCAGTGATGAATGTATTTGCGGCTTCAAGAACCTCTTCAGGAAATGTCGCACTGAACAACATGGTCTGTTTGCGATTATCCATTTTTTCAAGGACCCAAATGATGTCGGGGAAGAATCCCATGTCTAGCATCCGATCGGCTTCATCCAAGCAAAGTGTAGAAATTCCGTCAAGTTTGATATGCCCTCTTTTCGTCATGTCAATGATTCTACCTGGCGTCCCAACGATTATTTCGACTCCCTCATCAAGTTTTTTTGCTTGCTTATCGATGTCAGTACCACCATAAACGGTCTCAATTCTCAATCCCTTGCCACCTTGCAGCCATCGAAGTTCTTCTGAAACCTGTTGCGCCAACTCACGAGTAGGGGTGATGATGATGGCTTGAGTAATTCCATTAGATTCCGTTGATTCAATACAAGGGATGCCGAAGGCTGCCGTTTTTCCTGAACCGGTCTTCGCTTGACCGACAACATTGAGGCCCTTTCTAGCAAGAGGGATAGCCTCTGCCTGTATTTGGGTAGCGCAATTCCAGCCTTTATCAGAAAGTGCAGAAAGAACCTCTGATTCAAGATTCCAACTGTCAAACCTGACATTTGATAATGCAGATTGTTTGGACATTCGTTCACCTGTCCACTTAGTAGGACTCAGCTTCGCGAATTTCCTCTTGTAGTTCGCCCATCCAATATTTGCGGCAGTACTCTTTGGTGAAATATCTATTTTCGTTCATATGCACTCCGCCACCATCGCCAATGCGTTCTGCTCTTCGACGGCTCACTGACTTGATATCTGGTACCTTTTGACGTACATGTTCACGCATATATTGGCGGAACTTCGCTGCCTTTACTGGGTTCTCTCCCTTAGCGCTTCTCCCATACCACAATCGCTCGAATTGCTCGGCCTTCCAATCGCCCGATTTTCCACTCATGGTATCACTCAGCGACCGCCCCACCTGACGCCCCTCTTTAACGGTGACGCAAAAGGGATGCAATCAATTATTTTCATCTGATTGGGGTTCTTCACTTTTCTCAGGCTCATTGAGTTGCTTTTTCGGCTCATTTTCAAATGAGGGCAATAATGGAGTTCCATCCTCATTAGTGGCCTGTGGGGCAACGGCCAAGAAGCGATTCTTTTCATCCTCACCACCTTCCATTTCAGGATCTATTGATAGTTCTTCAAGCATAGAAATTAATTCCGGTCTAGTTTCTTGTCTCAAGAGTTCCAATGCCTGAATACGCATCTCAGTTTCAGTAAATAGGCGAGGCATCATCAAGATACAGGCACGACGAATTTCAGGGTCACTGTGCCTCGCACCATTTATACACAAACGATTCATTCTGAAGCCACTGACATCGATTGACTTCAGTGCCCTTAGTGCAGATTTCCTAACTTGAGTATTGGTGTCAAAGAGTGAGTTTTCAATCAATATTTTGGCCATCTGAGGCTGAATGTTTGCAAGCGTTGGAAGTGTTCGTGCAGCTTGCGCCCGTACTAATTCAGATTCATCACTTAGAGACCACCCAATCAAATCCCAAACCGAGGCAGATTTTGTGCGCGCTAGAGGAGGAAGTATCTTTGCTGCCTCCAATCTTAATTTTGGATCTTCAGAACGGAGCAACTCATCTAGGTGCTGCACCACAACTTCGGGCCATACTTGGCACATCTCCTTGAGAGCAGAATAAGCATACTTACGTCTTGAGGCAACTGTTGATTGCAATTCCCTAAACAGAATCTCTTCAGTTGCAGATGGGAAAACTGGTGCGACAATTTGTAAACAAGAAGAGGCAGCATTACGGACTACCGCATCGACATCATCAAGCAATTCGTGCAGATGCTCAAACAATTCATCAGATTCCACTAATGCACAGTAAGGAAGAGAAAATAGGGCAGATACACGCACTTCCGGTTTGATATCAGAGAGTGCTGATATCAATTGCTCGTGAACCAATTCTGGCTCCCCCCTCATTATCCTAGGTAGTGCACGAATTGCATCAGTCCTAGTTACCAGTTGAGGAACCTCTTTCCACCTCACCTCCAAAGCCTGAATGGTTCCGTCGCATAGTGAAATGATGTCGTAATTCTTGATTGCATCCCATGGTCCTTTAGGGGCACGATATGCTTCATCAATGGGTCCCGAAACATACCCTTTGCCAAAAGCTAGAGGCAATCCCGTTTTAGGGTCACGAGCAATATATTCTTTCATCAGATACCTCCGTGCCGCTGACCCTATTTTAGGCAACCAGTTGTTTCACCTGTGCCGCCGCAGACAATTGTCAGCCTTTGTTGTTGCGATAGATGGATTTACAGAGTGTTGGCTCACCATAACCATTGCGAGGGTAACATATGCAGTGCTGGGCAAGATTCGTTTGGGGAAGTGATGGCCTCTGGCCCGGCCCCATTGATTTCAATGATACCCGTCTACAAGAACACCCGTTACATATTGAATTCAGGGGGAAGACTCAGACCGGATTGCCACTAGGAATGCTAAGAAATTTCATTGAGGAATTCGGCCCTGTCCAGGTCGACGCAGCAGCTAAATCACACAAAGAAGTGATGGATTTATTGATGGTTGGTTGTGAAAGAGCCGCAATAGACATCTTTGCCTCAGACAAAGAAATATCACTGGGGCACGCAGTTTCTGAACAGATTATGATGACTATATCACTCCCAAGTGAGGTGACCCTTACTTATCTCACAGACATCCTAAATCCCCGCCTTCACGAAGTACAGAATATTGGACCTGAATCGGTCCTATTAGTAAGTAAAAGAAGAGGGGATTTGGCATTTGTTATGGATCGTTTACCATCTCGCTTACGCAACTCTTTTTCTTGGTGGCTAGCCCCGGATGAAGGGCAGATGGTTCCTTTAAGGGGTAACGAATACATTGCCGGATGGGTATTGGACGGAGCACGACTATTGGGTGAATAAATGAGTTTAGAAAGCGAAGCGGTTGAAGATATTCAACGACTTCTTGCCATGACTTGGAGAACATGGGGTGATGAGCCACTTGATCCAAACTCAATTACTAGAACTTGGAGTCTTGATCTCGGCTGGCTATCCCCTCAAGATTCTGAAAATTTGCTTACTAAACTTATTGCCAAAGGTTGGCTAGATTCCTCAGATGAAGGATTGGCACCAAAATCTGATTTTTCAGGAATCAATGTGCCACTAGGATGGTTTCCTCGACAACGATTACTTGACGACCCCCCACTTTTCTCTGTACCGTCTGATGCTGAAGTAGTAAAATCAGGTTCGAACACATTGAGCACAGATACAGCGATAGAAGAAGATAACTTAAGTGAAAGTTCTAAATCTATAGTTCAAAGCACTAA
>NYYK01000039.1 GCA_002685895.1 Methanobacteriota archaeon | reverse complement strand
TCCTTCTTGACTCGCCTCTTCCGCGCCATGCACGGCGTTTCACCGGTCCGCCTATCAATTCTATTGAGGCAAAGGGAGAAAATCAAGACCCTAGTAATTCTTCGACCGATTCGTGTATACCCTCTGCAACAATTGTAATTGCACTAAAATAGCCCAAATCATCCACTAATTTTGCTAGTTTGACGGCAGAATCATCGGACGGCTCACGGTAAGCGAGTGCACTCTTCATTGTCTCTACGAGAGCGGCATGTGGTAATCCATGGGAAATACAGAGGTGGAGTGGACCTAAGATTCGGTCATGCAGCCCGAGTTTTCGTATCGGGTCACGGGCATTACGCTCTATTGGGTCTCGAATTGTGGCGTCCTGATACTTTGCCAGTGCCCGTTCACACCAACCTCGTTGCTCAGCAGCATCAAATCCAAACTCTGCTATCAGCGCAGCGGATGACTCCTCACCAACTCGTTTCGCCAACTCTGCAATCTCAGAATCATTAGCGGCATCTGCTAACCAGACATAACCCCGTTCTGCTCCAGGAAAACAGACTGCTGCATTGATTGCATTGTAAGTGTATAATTTTCTGGTCAACTCAACAGAAAAATTTGGTCTCGCCTCAAAACCAGTTACTTGGCTGAGCAAATCTGGATTCATCAGCACATCTCCATCAAGAGGAAGTACCCAGTGATCCTGCACCTGAACAACTAGAGGGCCAAGCGTTGCAATCTGTTCTTCTGTAGGCTCTATACAGGAGCGTAATACCTGTGCTTGAGCGATACCCAAGCCATCTAAATCGAAGATTTCAGAAACTAAAGCAGCGGGTCTTGGATGATTTTCACAGAGAATAACATCAATTGGCCCACGCTTTAATCTCTCTGCTACCGCTTCAGTGATTGATTCCGCCCATGTAGCAAGATTGTCACCACCGATTGAAGTCATGAGCAAATCAGCAGATTTGACCGCCTCAGCCACTGCTACGCCATCTGTGGCAGATAAAGCAGATACTGGGCCAATTGACTCAACCTTGCCAGTACCAAGATTCACTACAGAGTAGAGGGAACCATCGAGTAAACCCACCACCTCCTCAGATACATCAACGAAACTGACCTGCCAACCAGCCTTGAACAAGAGATGCGCTAGAAAACCACGCCCCACCTTTCCAGCGCCAAAAATTACCGCCGATGGACGTTGAGCTAACTTAGCCACCCCTAGCACACTGACCTCTTGTCCAGCTCTGAGAGTCGCTCCTCGTGACTCGACTAATTGAGGAATAGTTGCCAATCCGCCACCAATTAGCATCTCTCTAGAGGGAAAACGTCTACGAATATCCTCTATTGGANTATTCAATTCTTGAATTGCCTCCCAAGCATCTTCGGACAATTTTGATCCAGAAATATNCTCCGAGAGNGTNCCNCCNCCNGTCGATGTGGCATTGTAGCAGAGAGAGGGTAACCGCCCTAGTGCGGGTAACCAACTCATCATTCCCTGTGGCTCCCCACCAACAAGGCCCACATGTTCGCTCGTATTTGCAAGATTGAAGATATCTCCTTTTACAGCTGAGAGACCTAATACTCCCGCAGAAAGATCGTCACAACCACATATGACCTCGGCATCGACAGATATCCCTGAGAGAATTGAACCCGCCTCAGAAACTTGACCAATCACCTCCCCAGGTAGATGAAAATGAGTATCTCCAGAGTATCCTCTCATAGAACGNCTATCCCGCGCAATAACTCCAGTTAATTCCCAATTCAGCCTATCCTTGAGTTGTACTGCAACCCCATCACCAATTGGTCCATTTTCCTGCTCCCATTGAGCAATTCTAGATGGAACCCAAGCACGCGTAGGGGGTAGAATGTGGTCATTCTCAACTCTCCTTTCACAACCTTCTGGAAGAGGTTCATGCCACGGAATAACACGACCGCAAATTGCACCATTTCTAATCACAATTGCTGATGGCCCGTGTCCTGTGATTCCAACTCGGTCCACCATTTCACCATTTGAGCCGAGCCAAGCACGGAGATTATCCCAGACCCCCTCCGAAGAAGGCCAACTATCCATATCCCATTGGCCATTGGAACGCAGTAAGAGCACTTTTGTGGCGCTGGTGCCGACATCAATGCCCAGCGTCAGCGAGTCCGCCATGAATTGCGGAGGCGAAGCGGGGTTCATTGCAGATTCTCCGGTCCGTTTGGCCACTCAATGGGTGACCATCCGAGTGCTGTTAAACCCGGTTCAAGGTCAATGAAGCGGTCGGGTGAATCTGATTGAGCCGCAGTCAAAAGAAAATTGTTGACATTGGGGTGACCTTCGCAGGAATTAGGTTCCCATGAAGAATAATCTGCGGCAACTGCACATGAGAAAAATTGCGCCACATCAGATTGCAGAAAAGCAGTTGCCTGAAGCCGCCCGCCTCTTTCCCAATGCTCCGATTCATCGGGTATGACTGTACCAATTCGAACCACGATGCATTCCATGCNGTGCTTGAAAGANTANNACTCGCCAAGTTGCTCAACGAACACCTTGCTGTCGCCGTATGTGCTGGTAGTGGATACGCCATGCTTGACTCCAATCAATTGGCCTTCCAAAGAGCCACCCTCTAGTAACTCCGACTCAAGACCAACTTGAGTAAGGCCGGAAGAAGAGAGAACTACTCGGCGAACTCCTGAAGCAAGGGCATTTCGCATCAGCATGGTTGTGACTTCGACATTGTTTCGCATCATACTATCATCGCTGTTTGAGGGATTGGCATCTGCAGCTAGATGGACTACTACCTCGCACCCTTTGAGCATCATCTGCCACTCGTCATCACTCGCTTCTGCAAGATCAAAATGGTGCGTGACGCGGCTTGGAGCTTCAGTATCATCTGTATTTCTCCCAGCGGACAACCATTCATCATGCGGCCTGTCGATTCCGACTACATCATAGCCGTCAGCAAGAAGTCTGTCAAAAACAACGCCACCAATTAAACCGGCCGCACCGGTCACCGCTACCCGCATTGCCACACCCCATCGAAGGGGCGACATGATATTGACCTCATCGGCTGTGCCATTACTAATGTCAGAAGGCAATCCATCACTAGCCATTGCTATTGCTGCCTTATTTCTAGCCCTAAGNATGGGGGGTGCAGTCTTCTATATCACTACTACATTACCCATTGATACGCCACCAATTGACGAAGATGATGAAACTATAATTGAACCTGAAAAACCGGAACCGCCAATTGAATGTGCAATAGATGAGCGGGAAGTCCTTGACGATGANGTCTTGTCTGTAATTGGTTGCGAGAAAATTATCGCACCACATAATGTCACATTTGAACAACAATCCATCACACTCACGCGTGGAAATATAGTCATCATTAATTGGACCATTGAAGGTGATTATACGGTGCCAATTCTGCATCCCTGTAATGATTCATCCGCNAGTATACAACCAATCATCAAACCAATTATGAATAGCCTAAAAGTGATAGCTAACGACATTGGATACGCAACNTGTGTTATCGAATTTTCAAATCCTGCTGGTACTTTGAATTACACAATTTCTGTTGAAGTAATAGATTTACCACCATCCAATCTTGAATATCAACACCCAGTATACATCTTGACCAAAGGAGAACCATTCACGACCTTCCCTAACTACGATGATGGAGAACCTACCCAGTGGGAATCTGACCCCGAACTACCTCAAGGCCTTCTGTTGAGAGAGGATGGAGCGATAATTGGATCGCCCACTATCCTAATTCCAGCCACTATCTATACCATCACGGCTAGCAATAAAGGAGGTTTTGTCAATACTAATATCACCCTTATCATACACGACAAAAGCCCTAATTCTGTGAATTATCTTGATAGCGAATTAATNTTGACAATCGGGGAACAAATGAATGGTGTTTTGCCATCACATTCGGGAGGAGATGTCGTGCAGTGGGAGATTGATCCTGAACTACCTCTCGGCCTCTCCTTTTCAAATTCCACTGGCCGAATTTCTGGGACGCCATTAACTCTCCACGAAAGGACTGGGCACATAGTATATGCAAATAATAGTGGGGGAATAGATGTAACCCTCATCACTATCACGGTCATCGATTATCCAGTAAATTCAATTGATTATGGTGTTATTGAAATGGACCTAGTTGTAGAAGTTTCATCTGTAAATGTGACTCCAAACACAAGTGGGGGAACACCTGTCGTATGGGAAATTGAACCGAACCTTCCGCATGGACTAGAATTCGATGGTTTGAGTGGCCGAATTTGGGGTATTGGAGATGCCATTAGTCCATGGACGAATCATACTATTTGGGCGAATAATTCCGGTGGNCCATACTCATCTTGGTTAGAAATCAGAGTAGTAAATATCACGCCAAACAACATCTCTTGGCAAGATGGAACTGAGCATGTCCTAGCGGCTAATCAATCAATCAATTTGAATGCAATNAATGGCGGGCCAGAAATTGACACATGGGAAGTTTTCCCACCGCTACCTGATGGATTATCACTTTCAAATCTCGACGGTGGAATTTCTGGCTCACCTATCGGGAGAGATGGAGTTTCAATTTCACGCCACACTTGGACAACTCATACAATATGGGCTAACAATTCAGGTGGCTCGCTCTCAACTAACCATACATTCGCAATCCATGATTTGAAACAAGATCATAATGAATTAGCAAAAAGNCCNATTGGCAGTGTAAATTATGGTGGTGCGTGGCCGTCTCTAATACTACCAATTGGCGAGTGGTCATTCGGTTTAGGAATCGATTGGGATGGCCGACCCATCTCATCAGCAGGGCACGCTGGGAAAGGAAGAATTGTTGGATACGGCCATGAAACTATGGTCGCCCGTACAAGTGATAATGAAATGGCAAATCTCAGCCTCAATGCACTTGACTGGGTTTGCGATGGAAGCGGAAAGACGGTTGGGCTGGAATCTTCCTTTAACGGTTGGAAGAATACTCTGCTTTCTGAAGGATATGCAGTCATAGAAAGTGCAACTCCGGCCAATTTGGTCAATCTTGATTGCTTTGTCACTGAATTTTGGAATNGTTACACCGATACAGAAAATTTGCAACTTACTGACTGGCTAACAGAAGGAGGGGGGTTAATCATGGGCGGACATTCATGGTATTGGTCTTACTCCAATTCTGATGTTGCACACAATTATCCCGGTAACAAAATTGCCAAAACAACTGGCCTCTTTGTGTCGGCTTCATCTGGTTCTTCGACCTTTTCTGTTAACGAAAACGAATGGGGAGACCTACACCGATTACATGGTTCNCTTCCCCTAATTGTTGACCATGTNAGTGGNACTCAAATGATGACNCAAAATGATGCTACCACTGCTGCAAAAACCATCAGCCTCTGTGTTTCAACATTGCCGCTAGATTACACAGGTGTTTGGAACTCGCTACGTACGATGAGTAATAACACCGGTTGGATACACATAGACTCCTCCACAACCTATTCAATGAATGCTGATGAAGTCGATGATTTGATCCTCACTATTCAGGAAGAATTGATGATGAAATTACCTGCAGATGAACTAGATGCACATCCCTCTCATGTATCATTCCCTGGAAGTGTCAACTCGAGTAGCCCTAGANNAACTAAAACGNTTCAAATTGACGGAAACTTTAGTGGNCTTCCAAGTCAATTTGGCTACGCNGGTGCTCGTTCACACGGGCGNATGAGTACAGGACTGTATGCTGCACCCGGAGAGGTGGTGAACGTCACTTTCCCATCGGGAATCGTCAATCAGGATGTGTACGTTCTCGTTGGCGCACACACAGATAATCTCTGGGGTAAAACATCCCTCAGTCGCCATCCGAAGATTCACCGTTGGTGGTATGTTGACAATGCCTCAATGCAGGTTGGCAATGCGTTTGGCGGAGCCATTTACATCGCAGTTGCCGCCGGNTCGACCCTTGGGGAATTCAACGTGACCATCGAGAACGCAGTCGAAATGCCTTGGTACCAACATGGAATTACGAATCTCTCCGACTGGCAAACTTCCTTGCGCCATGCTCCTGCTCCTTCGGCAGAACTTTCCTCTGACTTCTTCATCTTGACCGTGCCTTCAAGTTACATTCGAAATCTCGATGATCCAGACTATGCCATGGGTTTCTGGGATGCCGCTTTACAGATGGAACACAATCTCTCTGGCTACACGCCATGGCCTCGGATTGAGCGCGCTGTATTCGATGTGCAGATTAGCGCCGGCTGGATGCATAGTGGCTACCCGTTCATGGCACACACCGCGAGCGTTGCCGGCGTTGTGAATGGAACATACATGTATGAGAACGGAGACTGGGGCATGTTCCATGAACTAGGTCACAACCACCAATGGATGTCCTCTACTCTGCCCGGCAATACTGAGACAACTTGCAACCTCTATTCGATGTATCTGATGGAGGATTTAGTCGGACTAACCGGCCACGGTGCAATGTCGCCTAGCAGCCGCCAGAGCCGAACAGAGACTTACTTCAACAATGGTGCTCAAATCTCGTCTTGGTCAGTATGGACGGCATTAGAAACGCACATCCAAATCAAAGAGGCATTCGGTTGGGCTCCGTTTACTGCCGCTTTCCAAGAATACTACTACAATTACAGTAGCCAACCTTCCGGTGATTCGGCAGAATTCAATCAATGGGCAATCCAAATTTCACTGAATACAGGCCATAATTTGATGCCATATCTCGAAGCTTGGGGATTCCCACTGATTCAATCGAGTTGGAGTGCGGTTGAACACCTTCCCATTTGGAACACAGATCCACTTCGCGGATGGGTCTACGAATACAATCCTGATACTAAATTTGAAACTGCATCCAACATCACCTCAAATACAGTTGATTTAGAATGGGATGTATATGATAATGGAACAAACACAACTTGGAGTGTTTGCTGGGGAGTGACTGATGGTGGAGTCAGCACGACAAATTGGAATGTTTGTGAATCACTTGGGAATAATTTGAGTGTAGGAAGCAAAAACCATTCACTTAGTGGGTTACTGAGTTCCACAGACTATTATTGGCGCCTAACAGCAACAAATGCCAATGGTAGATGGTGGGATGATTCTACTAGACAATTTACCACCTCTTAAGTAAAATTTTCAAATATGTTCTGAAAATGTGAAGAGGCCATAGGCCTATTCACCCTTGGGCAAACTTCATCACAATTGTAGTGAGAGGGCATACGAGGTGAGAGTGTGAGGTATGCAAGGGCTGTGGCGCTCGCCGGGTTACTTTTCCTAACTCTGATATTATCCGTTCACACCTCAACCCCAAACCAAATGAGCGACGAAATTGATGTATCTATTGAGGATAGTAGTACTGAGGTAATTGTGATCTCTCAAACTAGTGGAAGGGGTAATTCAGACCTGATAATCTACTCGGTTTCAGCAAGTTGGACCACTACTGAAGCAGGCGAATCAGAATATGTCAGTGTCAGACTGAAAAACCAGGGTACTGACTCCTCTGGCTCTTTCTATTGGGGAATTTACCTCTCAACTGATACTACAATCACAACAAACGACATTGAACTTGACACATATTACAAATCCTCTATGTCGGCTGGATATACTACCTCAACGATGTCCAAAACAGTCCAAATCCCATCCACAATCACTGGAGGGCGCTACTATGTGGGAGCTCTTGCTGATGTCAACTCGCAGGTTAGTGAATCTAACGAGAACAACAACGATGACTATGATAGTGGCCGAGTAACCATTGATGAATTGGCAGACCTTGAAGGGAAAAGTTGCAGTGCACCAACTACTGGAGTTGTTGGAGACTACATTGACTCTACAATTAATATTCAAATTGAAAATGACCCTGGGGGGAATTACATCGCGGACTCTGGTTCCTTCTATTGGGCGATGTATCTTAGCACTGACAGCACTATTACCAGCAGTGATGAACAGGTAGGATATGACCAATCGGAGTCAAGCATCTATGGGGGAAGTTACAGCGGTGACACATTGAGCACCAGCAATCGTATCCCTAGTTCGATGAATGCTGGGACCTATTACTGGGGCTTCCTAATTGATGTGCGAACGGATGTAGATGAACAAAGTGAATCTAACAACGCTTACACCTGCAGCAATCAAATCACTATCCAAGATGACCTTCCAGACATTGTCGCAGATGATATCGATACATCCTCATCCTCAGCAGTGATGGGTGACACAATCACTGTCAACTATCGAATTGAAAATGACGGCACCGACTATACCGGTTCTTTCTATTGGGAACTCTATCTATCCACTGACCGAACAATAACAACCAGCGACGTCTATGTTGACGAATTCTCCCGCTCCAGTATTTCCCCCGGTTCCTATGCATCGGGTTATCAGTACAGCGTTCTGATTCCCACTGGAATTAGTCCTGGCTACTATTATCTCGGAATGATTGCTGATAGCCGTTCTAG
>NYYK01000038.1 GCA_002685895.1 Methanobacteriota archaeon | reverse complement strand
GTCGACAAGGATTCAGGAGATGTTACTAAGTTTGAGGGCAATCCACACCACCCCGGAAGTAGAGGAAAAAATTGTGCTAAAGGTCCAGCCACAATAAATCAAATTAAGGATACTGAGAGAATTCTCCACCCAATGCGCAGGAAGGGTGCACGCGGCTCAGGAGATTGGGAAACCATTACTTGGGAAGTGGCACTCGATGAGATTTCCAGCAAAATCCGTGAAAGCCTCAAGACTGGGGCAAAGGATAGAGTCGTTTACCACGTGGGTAGGCCGGGTCATGAAGGATATGCAAATAGAGTGCTGAAAGCATGGGGTGTAGATGGGCACAACAGTCACACCAATATCTGCTCATCAGGTGCTAGAATTGGCTATGCACTCTGGCACAAACACGACAGGCCATCGCCAGATCATGCTAATGCCAAGGTAATCCTTCTAACTTCATCACACCTTGAAACAGGGCATTATTTCAATCCGCATGCGCAGAGAATTCTTGAGGGGATGATGGATGGTGCCAAACTTATTGTTATCGACCCACGTTTATCCAATACTGCCGCAATGGCAGATCACTGGGTTCCAACTTGGCCTGGTTCTGAAACTGCTCTTTTTCTTAGTTGGGCGAAGATGATTTTGGAAAAGGGCACCTACGACAGAGATTTTCTAGAGAATTGGGTCAACTGGGAGATGTGGTTAGAAGCCGCTCACCCACAGGAGCCTAAAACATTCGAACGTTTCATCGAGTTGCTGAAAGTAGAGTACGCAGAATATACACCTGAGTTCGCCGCCGAAGAGTGTCGAATTCCTGTAGAGCAGGTGATTGAAGTTGGTCACATTGTTGCTGAAGCAGGCTCACAACTATCTGCACACGTTTGGCGTTCTGCTGCTATTGGCAATCTTGGGGGTTGGCAAGTGGCTCGGGCTCTTCATTTCTTGAATGTACTAACTGGTTCAGTAGGCACTGAAGGAGGAACAGCACCAAATTCATGGGCCAAGTACAAGCCAACGCTGTTCAATGAACCACCTAATCCTGATGGTTGGAACGAGTTGCATTTCCCCCCTGAATATACACTTTCCCATTATGAGATGAGCCATATTTTGCCTCATATGGTAAAGGAGGGTCGTGGCACTATGGATGTTTACTTTACACGTGTATTCAACCCAGTATGGACCTATCCAGACGGTTTTTCTTGGATAGAGATGTTGCAAAATGAGGAATCCATTGGTTGTCATGTGGCGCTGACTCCAACTTGGAATGAAACTGCATTTCTTGCAGATTATGTATTACCAATGGGGCACGCTTCTGAGCGCCATGATATCAATTCCTACGCCACTCAAGCTGGGAAATGGGTGGCATTCCGTCAACCTGTTCTTCGTGAGTTTGCTCGCAGGGAAGGGGAAGAAATTGATTTTACTCACGAGGTTAATCCGGGTGAGGTTTGGGAAGAAGATGAGTTTTGGATTGAACTATCTTGGAGAATTGACGATGGAACTATGGGGATTCGAGATCATTTCATGAGTCCATACAGAAAGGGTGAGAAAATAACGATTGATGAGTACTATCAATTTACTTTTGAGAATGTACCAGGTCTTCCTGAGGCTGCAGAAAAGGAGGGTTTGTCTGCTCTCGATTATATGCGTAAGCATGGCGCATATTTGATTGAGCCTTCAGTATACAAAGTGCATGAAAAAGAGGGATGGCCAACCCCTAGCGGTAAACAGGAGTTTTATTCTAACACCATGGTTGAATTTGGGCATCCCGAACACGCCATCCCTCATTATCGAATAAAAAGCCATGTTCATCCATCTAATTTGGAGGGTGAGAATGAATACTGTCTTCTTCCTAACTTTAGATTGCCACAGCATATTCACTCTCGTTCAGCCAATGCAAAATGGTTAGTTGAGATTGCTCACAAGAATCCGATTTGGATACATCCTACTGATGCTGCTAAACTTGGTGTTGCGGAAGGTGAATTATTGAAGATTCAGACTGAAATAGGCTGGTTTGTTGACAAGGTCTGGGTTACAGAGTCAATAAAGCCAGGAGTAATTGGTTGCTCTCACCACATAGGCAGATGGCGTCAAAAGCAGGACGCAGGCAATCGATTTTTGACCAATGAGGTGCTAATCGAGGACCGTGGTGATGGGAAGATGAGAATGAGAACCGTAAACGGAGTCCAACCATGGGAGTCAGATGATCCCGATACCAACCGTATTTGGTGGCGTGACGGGGGGGTGCATCAGAATATTACGCACGCAGTACAACCTGACCCCATCAGCGGCGCACATTGCTGGTTGCAGAAAGTATGGCTTTCAAGACCTAAGGAGGGGGAAGAATATGGGGACATTGAGGTCGACAGGCAGAAGTCAATGGCCCATTACAAAAAGTGGAACCAGTGGGCGAGGAAATTAGAGGTACACCCTCGTGGTGAGCGACGTCCACTTTGGATGAAGCGGCCGTTGGGTCCACGTCCGGAGCACTGGTACATCAAGAAAGAGGTGTGAGTTTGGATCCAGCAACTATTATTGGCGGCCATCTTCATCATGTTATTAGGTGATATTGATATCAAAATTTTGGCATCTCTTCTTTTAATCTGGGTAATTTATTCCACCGCAAATAAGCTGATGAATGAGAAGAATCAAACTCACTCAATTGATTAGGTGATTAAGGTGCCAAGGATGGCGGTGCCGGCTAGATATGCTCCCACTGATGATCCAAGATTGGCAAGAGCAGTTACGAGTAGCACGCGTCCTACTCTATTTCTCCAAAAGAGATTGAATTCGTCAAGTTTTAGGAAATCCTGAAGGTCTCCTGCAGTAGGTTTGGCCATTTTCATCTGTACAGCACCAGCAAACCAACCTGCTGCTAAAGTTGGATTCAATGAAGTAATTGGCGAGGCTATAGCGGCAGTTAGAATCGCAAGTGGGTGACCTCTAGCTAGGAGTGCGCCAAGAGAAGCAAGAGCAGCATTCAAGGCGAGCCAAGTGTAAGCCACCCCCAAGAGTTGCTCGTAATTACCCTGTAACAAGAGATATGCGAAAAGGCCCAATATGGCGATAGGGAATCCCCATTTCATGAATTTCCAAAATGGATTTGGCGAGGGTAGGGCTTTCAGTTCACTCCACTCATCAGAAGTGAGTTTTTTCCCATCTTGTAGCCGTGATGAAACACCTTCAAGATGTCCCGCACCTATTACAGCCAATACCTTTCTCTCCCCCCTCAATTCTTCGATTGAACCAGCCAAGTAATCGTCTCTCTCATCGACTAGAACGGAACCAGCACCTGGAGCGCTGGTGCGTAATTCTTCCATCAGTTGGGTGATAAGATCACTATCCCCTAGTAGAGTTTCCACATCAATATCTTCTTCATCAGGTTCTTCGCCCAAAAGTGAATAGAGAATACGCCATTTTTCTGAGATTTTCATTCTCTTCCAAGCTCGCTTCAGTGTGATTTGGATATCACGGTCAACTAATTCAACAGGAATGTCAGCCTCTTCTGCCGTTTCGATTGCTGCGAGCAGGTCCACTCCGACCTGCTCACCGACTTCAAGACCCATTTTGCGTTGTTCAACTGAAAGTAGACTTTGGAATAGAACTAGCGTGGTGCGTCCGCTTTTGATTACTTTTGAGAGAGCCTCCTCATCAAATGCCTCGGGATTTCTTAGTGCGCTAAGCCGACCTTCATCCAATTCCACTGCTACAACATCGGGCTTCCATTCAGCGATTTGTTGCTTTACTACATCTGCACTATCGCGGCTGATATGGGCAGTGCCAATTATCCGTAGATTTTCACCAATATTTACGATGGGCACACTCGTCATTTCCGCCGGCCCCCCAATTCACTCATAGTGGTCAAAAGGTCGTGATGCTCTGCAACATCGTGTACTCTAAGCAGGTCAATACCCTCATTCAGTGCATGTGCGGCAACACCCAATGTTCCGGATAGCCTAGATTCAGATTTTTCTCTCTTCAAAAGATCTCGGAAAATAGATTTGCGACTCACACCCCAAAGTACTGAGAATCTCTCATTTCCATGAAAGGGTTCAGCACTCGCTAATAGTTCGAGATTGTGCTCCATATTCTTACCAAATCCAATTCCAGGGTCAAGAACGATGAGTTCAGCAGGGTGTCCCGCTTCCACAAGCCTCTCTGCAGTCTCCAACAAGTTCTGACTGACTTCAGCCACGACATCGCCATATTGTGGATTGTTCTGCATATTACCCGGCACGCCTAGCATATGCATGATGCAGACGGCGCATCTCCTTTCAACTACCAAATCGAACATTTCTTGGTGACGCAGACCAGAAACATCGTTGATCATGTCTGCGCCAGCATTCAAGGCAGCAGATGCTACTTCAGCCCGTCGAGTATCAATCGAAATCATACCCGAAGGTCTCGCTTCTCGAAGTGCTTTGATGACAGGTACAATTCTTTCCGATTCCTCATCAATATTGACAGGTTTTGCACCTGGGCGTGTTGATTCTCCACCGATATCAACCCAATCTGCTCCTGCATCCCACATCGAGATAGCGCGCTCCAAAGCAACCTCGACAGAGGTCACTCTGGAATCAGAATGAAATGAATCAGGTGTCACATTGACAATACCCATCAAACGAGGCCGCCCATCCTCGCGGCATTTTAGGAAAGGTGCCAAGTCACGCATGTCAGGCCTGCCCTTGGGGCAATCGTTTATCATCCCACGCAGTGACCAAGCCTCTCGTGGTTGAAGTGGGAGTCTCATCTGAAGATGGGAATGAGATTGCTGAATCCCGCATAGAAGTGCTCGATAGTGAGGCAAATTTACCCCATCCAGACAACCTAGAACTTGCAAATAGTGTGTTGAATAGGCTACAGCCAAAGGATCACCATGAAATGGGCCAGATGATTCATAGTCGCTCAGTAATGGGAGGGATACTCTTTACGGTGATAGCGATTTTTTGGTGGCTCACAGTTTCAGTAATTGGCAAATCCTTGGGAGATGGCGATCCAGAACTGCCTACATCGATGATATTTGGCCTTGAATTCCTTCCTGTTTCCTTATTGATACCACTTTTCGTACTCATAGCAACCGTCATGCTGATGCATAGTAGAGAAAGAAATAGTTGGCAATCTGGGTCCCTAGGTGGCGGCTTGTTGATAGTGGCCCTCTATTTCACTCTAGAGCCAATCGGGTGGCTTATTTTCACAGAACAAGGTCAATACTCCTTGGTTCTTCAGTCACTGAGGATTGGCGCCCTTGCAATTATGGTTCATTTTGCTACAAATATGATACTCGACTCCATTTTACTTACGTGGGTTCAGAAGATGCTCCAATCATTCCCAATTGAGATGACGCCTCTCGATGAACCGCTCTTGCTGAGTGCGGGTGACTTTGAGAAAGGTGAAGAGCAGCCCCCCTCCGCGTGAGTACGTAGGGTACTCATGTCGAGCATCACGATTCTTCGATTGAGCCATAGGGCTGGGCGCGACCCTCGTATGTCGACCCACCTTGGCCTTACTGCGCGCGTATATGGTGCCTCAGCGTTTCTTCTATGTGGTGACAATGACCAAGCCATTCTTGATTCATTGAATGATGTGAAAGAGCGATTTGGTGGCGAGATGGAGGTGAGGCATGAATCCTCACCTCTAGGATTCCTTCGGAATTTCATTGCAGAAGGTGGTATAGCAGTCCATCTTACGATGTATGGCTTATCCTATCAAGAAGTAATTCCAGAATTAGCATCTGACAAACCTATCGTGATTGTAGTTGGTGGGGCTAAAGTTGGCCGGGAATACTTTGAGATGTGTCAATACAATGTTGCAGTCGGTAATCAGCCACATAGCGAAGTTGCGGCGCTTGCGGCTTTTCTTGAGAGATTGAATGATGGTGTATCGCCTCCTGAGGATTTCACAAGTGGGAAGTTCACGATTCACCCTTCAGAACGTGGAAAAGATCTTCGCGAAGATGCGTGACTCTCATCTTTAGGCCTAATGATATAGAATTATCATGAATAATCGCGTGTCAATGATTATGAACGGTTTGCAGGGACGATTCTAAGGTGCGAAGGTGACCTCTCCACGCGGTTTTAGTCCAGGGGATGGCCAACTCGGCGTTTTCAGTCCATTTTGCGGCATTGATGCGGCTGATACTCTTCTTCCATCCTCTCCAATAGAGGACCGAGTTGGAAGAGGCCGAGGCGTCCTCCTTCTTGCAGATGGTTCCCGCTTTGAAGGTGAATTGTTTGGAGCTGCTGCCATAGGTGAAGGGGAACTTGTCTTCACAACTGGCATGACTGGTTTTCAGGAATCTCTGACAGACCCTTCATTTGCAGGACAGGTTTTGACCTTTACTTGGCCTCTACTGGGTAATTACGGCATAGCAGCAGGAGTCTCTGAATCGGCAGGAGTTTGGCCACGTGGTGTGGTTTGTCGTGAGTGGATCGACCATCCTGATCATCGCGACTGTATCGGCTCAGTGCACGACTTCTTACTAGCGCATGGGGTTCCGGGAATTACCTCGGTTGACACAAGATCCCTCACGCGCAGGGTACGTGAACATGGTGTGATTCTCTGTCAGTTTGGCCCTCTTGAGATGGAAGAGGAGATGGTGAAGCGGTTGGAGAAAATGACTTCTCCCGATTTAGAGGATTTAGTAGATGAAGTCAGTCGCAATGATGCCGTACTCATCAATGAAGGTGTAGTTGATGAGAACGGAGTTCCCAAACCCCGTATTGCAGCACTTGATTGCGGAATAAAATACAATATATTACGACAATTGAGTAATCGATTCGAAGTATTATGGTGCCCCCCAGACATAGGTTTTGATTCACTAATTGTTGATTGGCAGATTGATGCNTTATTCTGCTCCAATGGGCCGGGAGACCCTGCTCACTCTGGAAAAGCAATGGCGGCTAGAGAAACAATAGCTGCCGGCTTAGAGGAGAAGATGCCAGTAATGGGGATTTGTCTTGGCCACCAGTTGTTGGGGCTAGCAACTGGTCTTGAAACCTACAAGTTGCGTTATGGTCACCGCGGAGCAAATCAGCCAGTGGTCGATCTTGTTACAGGAAAGGTGAGTGTAACTAGCCAAAATCATGGTTTTGCTGTAAATCCAATGGGTAGTGAACCGCTTGCACCGCATCCAATTTGGCAGAGTCAAGGTGCGCCTTCAGCGCTTTCAGAGGCGACTACCAAAGTTCGTTTTGTCAATGCCAATGACCGAACTGTAGAAGGTTTAGATGTCATTGGCCGACCTGCATTTAGTGTTCAATATCATCCCGAGGCCTGCCCCGGCCCTCANGACGCCGCCCCGTTGTTTGACCACTTTTCTGAAATTGTTGCCAAGGAAATGGATGGTGGATTACCACTCTCAAAGCGAGGTGTTTCTTGATGCCGCGACGCGAGGATATCCAAAGAATCATGATTCTTGGTTCCGGTCCCATCAAAATTGGTCAGGCAGCAGAATTTGACTTCTCAGGTTCTCAAGCTTGTAGAGCACTACGCGCTGATGGATACGAAGTCATCCTTGTCAATAGCAATCCAGCAACTATCCAAAATGATCCTGAAATGGCAGATCAGATTTACATCGAGCCGCTGTTGCCGGATGTAGTCCGCAGAATTCTCGAAATCGAGAAACCCGATGCATTACTTGCAGGAATGGGTGGGCAGACCGCCCTGAACCTCGCCTCAACATTATCCCACGATGGCTCCCTAGCCAAATTGGGAGTCGAACTAATCGGTTGTAATTTGGTTTCAATAGATGAAGCGGAAGATCGTGACCTATTCAATCAAGTCTGTCAAGAGGTTAATCTTCCTATTTGTGAGGCGCACGCCTGCAACTCAATCAATGAAGTACTGGAAGCAGCAGAAAAAATTGGCCAGTATCCACTTCTCGTCCGCCCAGCATTTACTCTTGGAGGTTTAGGGGGTGGTACTGCTTGGAGCAGAGGTCAACTGGTGGAGATAGCGAGCCAAGGTATCCTTCATTCACAAATAGGACAAGTACTCATTGAGGAGAGTATTCTAGGGTGGCAAGAACATGAATACGAGGTGATGAGGGATGCATCTGACAATTGCATCATAGTATGTACTATGGAAAATATCGACCCCATGGGTATTCATACTGGAGAATCAGTTGTGGTCGCGCCCCAACAGACCCTTTCCGATCGTGACCACCAGATGTTGCGGGACGCTGCTCTTCGACTAATTCGCAGGCTCGATATCAAAGGTGGATGCAATGTGCAGTTTGCTTTCAATCAAGATACNGGAGACTACCGCGTGATTGAGGTAAATCCGAGGGTNTCGCGCTCGTCAGCNCTTGCTAGTAAGGCNACCGGTTATCCAATTGCTAGGATGGCCGCANTGATTGCAGTAGGTTATACTCTAGACGAGTTACCAAATCCGATTACAGGNGAAGGAACTACTGCNGCNTTTGAGCCTACACTCGACTATTGCGTGGTAAAAATTCCACGCTGGCCATTCGATAAATTCAGAACTGCTGACAGAACCTTGGGCACTTCGATGAAATCAACAGGGGAAGTGATGGCAATTGGAAGGTCATTCCAAGAGGCATTCCTCAAGGCATGGGCTTCGCTTGAGTATGGGCAACCTCATCCAAGGCCGTTGTCAATGGCTGATATTTCGGAAGGGGAAGGNATGGGTGATAGAGCGAGCGAGGAATTGCCAGATGAGACGCTTGAAGAGTGGTTGAGAGTAGCCACAGACCGACGGATGGGTGCGCTTTACGAAGCGTTCCGTAGAGGCTGGTCAATTGATAGGGTTGAAGAGATCACTTCCATAACGCGTTGGTTCCTTCACAAGTTTGAGCGCATGGCTCTAGTTGATGCCGAAGTTGTTGAGGCTGGTACGAATGGTAAGGCCNATTCAATAACTCATNAAATGATGCGCCGTTGGAAATCGAATGGTTTGACNGATGCCCATATTGCCGATGCTATGGCNGGATATCCAAACACTGGATGGCGTGTCAAGGAGAGTGGCCTCACGGAATTTGATGTGATGCGTCAGCGTCACGAATTGAATATCCATCCAGTCTATAGAATGGTGGACAGTTGCGCTGCTGAGTTTGCGGCAGTAACCCCATACTACTATTCTACATACGAACTAAATTGTCAGGATGGGATTGACAAAGTACCCCACAAACGCAAATATTCTGCCGATGGGGAAGAAGCTAGAAGACTGGTAGTCATTGGTTCTGGGCCAATTAGGATTGGCCAAGGTATTGAGTTCGATTATGGGGCGGTACACGCAGTACAGGCGATTAGAGAAGTTGGACACGAAGCAATTCTGATCAATAATAATCCAGAAACGGTGTCTACTGACTTCGATACATCAGACCGTCTCTATTTCGACCCATTGACGCTTGAAAGTGTAGCAGAGATTCTTCTTAGGGAAGGTGCAGATGGCATACTACTACAATTTGGAGGTCAAACTGCAATCAATCTCGCCCTACCGCTTGATGGTCGTTTGGAACATCTCTCTGAACTGGGGCTAAATCTGAAACTTGAGGGCACATCCCCTGATGCAGTTGATGAAGCAAGCGATCGGGAGCGCTTCGAAGCGTTCGCAAAACGTGCAAAACTGAAAATGCCACATGGATTGACTGGAAGTACTCCAGAAGAGGTTAGGGCTGCAGTTCAAGAGATTGGCTTTCCTGTCTTGATTCGCCCCTCATACGTTCTCGGTGGCCGAGGTATGGAGATACTAACAAATGATGCTCAACTAGACGCTTACATGTCTGAAGCGTATATTGCTCCAGACAAACCACTACTGGCCGATGAATATCTAGGGCACGCAATTGAACTTGATGTGGATGCTGTATCAGATGGTGAACAAGTGTTGATTGGTGCAATCATGGAACACTTGGAAGAGGCTGGAATCCACTCGGGCGACTCAACCTGTTTCATTCCACCACAGAATGTCTCAGAAGAGATTCTACAAACCGTAGAGGATTGGACTGAAAGAATAGGAATCGGGCTGAACATCATTGGTTGTTTCAACATTCAATTTGCAATATGTGAAAATGAGTTGTATGTCCTAGAAGTGAATCCACGTGGCTCACGAACCTTCCCATTTGTGGCAAAATCAACCGGTATCCCACTTGCACGCATTGCGGCAAGAGTAACTATCGGGGCTAAACTCTCAAATCTTGAAATCCCTGAAAGAACTACTGACTTAGTTTGTGTCAAAGCGCCAGTATTCCCTTTCATCAAACTACGCGGCCTTGACCCTGCACCTGGACCTGAGATGAAATCTACAGGCGAAGTGATGGGTAGTGATACTGATCCAGCACGAGCCTATCTAAAAGCAAGGTTAGCGACAGAACTCCCTGTGCCTACTGCAGGGGGTGTTTATCTCACTGTCAAGGATGGAGATAAGGAGTCACTAGTGCCAATTGCCATGCGCCTTTCAGAAATGGGCTTCATGCTCTATGCTACAACTGGAACTGCCAATGCTCTCAAGACCAGTGAGGTACCTGTTGAACGGGTATANCGAATTGCTGAACATCAGTCGCCAGATGCTTTGGATTTGATGAGGCAGGGTAAGATAAACCTCGTCATTAACACTCCGAGTAAGAGTGGTGGGGCAGTCCTAGATGGGAATATGATGCGCCGACTAGCGGTTGAGTTGAATATCCCGTTCGTTACCACAATGTCCGGTGCGAGGATGGAAGTTGAGGCTATATCTGCTGCCCTTGTTGGTATTCCAGAGCCAAGACTACTGCAAGTGGATTATCTCAAATGAGATAGAATTTGAAGAAGGTCGACGGTTGTCGAGTACCTAAGTAAATCAACAAGCATCGTATGCTTCGATGATGTACCTAGTCGAAGGGCTAGTCCAAGCTAATTCGCTGAGTCCATCTTCCCCTTCTTCAGCATAGATGCGCACGACATCTTGAACNCGNACATTNCCNTCACTTGANCGTGCTAGGATAGTCTTCGCTTTGAGTGCCTTTCCGGTACCATGTGGGTCGTAAATGGTATCCAGTGCTTCAGTGAGGAACCAGTCCATCTTGTCTTTTTCATCACCCTCGAATTTCTTAGTAATCTTGGGCCCACCACCGAAAAGTCCTGCTGCACCACCTGGCTTTGGCTTAGCCTTAGCCTTGCCAGAGCGAGTTGCGGTTACTTTTGCTGCTGGTGCATCTGCAGTTGCCACAGATTTGGATTTGTACTCTTTCTCAAGTTCTTCACGAACTTTCTCTCGAATCTTTGGCTCAAGTTTCTTTTCCAACTCATCAGTATCGACATTAGCGAGTTTCTCTTCCAAATCTTTCTTGTTTATTTCTAACTCATCAATTGCCGTGACATAGTGGGCTGCGACTTGAACAAGAGCTGCTTCCATGGCTGCTTGTGCCTGAAGTTGAACAACTTCTGCNGAGTGCTCTCTCCACTTTTTCCANTGNAGGTTGCTATGNGATAGNATATCCGAGCCACACTTGGGGCAGAAAGACCTCTTTGGTGGCTTGAGGACAGGGATAGCTCGCAAATCTTCGTTGGTCAGATTTGTTTCGTCAATCCCACCGTGAGAAATGTCATGGATATGGTGACTTGCATCCATTCCTAAATCCATAGCTTGTTGGAAAATCGGGTCTGTAGTTTTCACTCTGCCTGCCATTACCATTCTCCAAGCATCGCTTTCATGGGATACAAGTGCGACTGCTGCTGCGGCGGCAGGATTGGTTTGAAATGCTGNTGATGTGGAATCTACTACTGCTGTTGGAGTCGATTTTGGCGCCTCAACCTCCTCAGCGGCTTGATCCGCCGAGGCAGCAATTCCTAAATCGATTGGATTTTGGCCTTCCTCTACTTTAGCAATCAAGTCAAATTTCTCTGCCATTGACAAATCATCTCTAGATTTAATCGCCTCTTTTAGTGCCTTTACATCATGTCCAGTAGAGCTGATGAGACCATCAACTTCGAAGTCACAACCACATTGCAAACAGAATTTTGCAGTCGCTTCATTTGGGCCTTCGCACTTGGGGCAGTAGACCGGCATCAAGCCTTTCACACACCCATACCATTTCAATCATAATGTTGGTTCGTGCTTTGTTGGGCTGTTTGCAAGCCTAGTTGGCACTGTCGAGAAGCGCGCTGACGTCGTCTTGCCCCAACTCTACAAGAAAGGGCGCTAATTTAGGACCTCTTTCTCTTTGCAGTAAACTTTGATAGAGTATGGTAAACGCTTGACGNGATGACAATTCAGATTCAGAAATTAAGTTATTTAGACTATCTTGGATAGATTCTTCATTCCACTCAATTGTTTTAATGATGGCAGCAAAATTATTGAGAAATATAATTTCATCATTAGTAAAATTAGCAGAATCAATCGATTTTGCTAATTCAATCCTTGCATTCTCCGGAAACCACCCAGAATCAATCCAATTTCTCATCCGTCTGACCCGATCTAATAGCCGCTTGTCTGGTTGTGAGGTGTCGACAGCATGACTTCTAGCCAGGGATTTCAAAAGGTCGCTCTGTTGAGATTTAATTTGACAAAGAGTGGAGAGATGACTGAAAGAAATCCCTATGCCTTCACTGTGGCTTGTTCCTTGTCTTAATCCTTGAGCCAATTCAAATTTCCTCGCTTCATCAATCAACTGTTGCTCTTTGCGACTACTTTCTTTGATACTTTTGTGCTCAATATCGCTCAACTCATNATGATAGCGTTGTTCAAGTCGCTCATATTCATCTGCTAGTGCAATCAGACCTTCACCGGGGTCGAAATCGATATGTCTGCTGGGCTTCACTCTAGTAATCAGATAGCGCATGATTTCTGGTGGCACGATATCGAGTAATTCCTTACCACTAACTGTGTTACCTTTGCTACTAGCCATGGCCCCCTTACCTTTGAGATATATCCACTCGTACATCATTCCCATTGGTGGTGCAGACCCAAATAGCGGCGCTAAGCGGTGTCCAGTGTCCCAAGAGCCTCCCGCAGCAGAGTGGTCCTTCCCATAACCTTCGAAGGTCACACCTATCCAATTCCAGCGGGCTGGCCAATCGAGGCGCCAAGGTAGTTTTCCTCCCCCTCTCTCTATGTTTGTACTACCAGTGCGGCCATCTTCAGCAATCCATTCAACGGTTGGCCATTCACAAGCAGTGACTTTTAGGCCGTGCATATTTCCTTCATCATCAATTGGATTGTAGGGGAACCAGTCATCATCAAGNGGNCGCTGTGAAACTTCTTGGATGATGTNACTTATTTCNGNCCTATNTGCAATAGCAGTTTTNGTGNNNTCAGNGTATTTTCCCTCTTGGTAGGATTTGAATGCGTCAACAACGCGGTATTCTACCCCTAGGTCATCTAATGCAGAGAAGAAAGGGCGAAGGAAATAATCAGAATAGTTGCCATTGCCATCAGGTGAAGGTATTGTAGCAAGGGCGTGACCAACATGTTTAGTGTACTCTTCCTCGTCTAAAAATGGGTAGACTTTTCTCAAAGGATCTGCTGAGTCAGCGATGTAAACTAATTCCGCCTTCAAATCTATTCGCTCACACGCTCTGACCACCATATCAGCTGTGAGAACCTCTCGCATATTCCCTACATGTATGGGGCCCGATGGTGTGATGCCAGTTGCCATGATATGCGAGTCACCACGCTCCGCCAATCGCTCGGCAATCACATCTGCCCAGTGCATTACTCACACCCTGTCAGACTGTTATGGCCCTAATCAAGCCTCGAAGAGGCACACCTGAAATTTCGTTCTTCTCAGTCTTGTTCACCAATACCATGCAGAGAACTACATCAGCACCATCTTCAGTAAGGGAACTGATTGCACCACGCATCGTTTCCCCACTATTCAACAAATCATCAACTATTGCGATTCTACGGCCGCCCACATTACCATATTTGTGAGATAGGGCCCCTCCTTTGTCACCTACTGCACTACGGAATATTGAGATTTCAGTTCCCAGTTGGGCAGCCACTGATTGGGCAAAAAGAATCCCATTCAGACTGATTCCAACGATGGTGTCAATTCCTTCAGGAAAATGCTCATCAACGATATCAGCCATTATCATTCCAATCCCATCAATTCGCTGTGGCCTGACTCCAATCGCTCGCCATCCTATGCGCACATCATCAGGCTTACCTTCAGGTGCTGAGGTGCCCTGTAACCAAGTGATTGTTGACTTTGATATGGACATCTCATCAGCAATCTGTTGGTCGTTCAATCCTTGCTCTCTCAGAGCAAGCACCTTTGCTCTTAGTTCATCCACACTCAATGCCATTCGACTCAAAGGATGAGAAAGACCGATATGAACCCACCGCCATAGGCGGTGTGAAAATGACTAATACTACGCTAAATGATAATTTAGGCAAGAGTCTAGAATCGGCCAGTACTTCCAAAACCGCCTTCACCACGTGTAGTATCACTGAGTTCAGATTCACTAACCTCTACAAATGAGATATCAGGCACTGGTGCTATGACTAGTTGAGCAACCCTCTCACCCTTGGGGATGGTGTAAGATTCACCTTCTCCTATCCAAGTAAGAAGGACCATCAATTCACCCCTATAATCGGCATCAATAGTTCCTGGTGCGTTGGGAAGGATGAGTCCCTTGGCAGCTAGTGAAGAGCGTGCTCTCACTTGCCCTTCGTATCCTGCTGGAATCGCGATTTTCAATCCAGTCTTTACTTTTGTAGAAGCGCCTCTGAAAACTTCAGTTTCCTCGACCGATCTAAGATCCCATCCTGCTGCAAGAGGTGATCCATGGGTGGGCGCTTGTGCATCTTCGTGAATGCGCGTGAATTGTACCGCTACCTCCTCCCGCATCATTATTTGGCGGGGGTGGTCAGGCTGTTGAATTATCGGTGGCCTTAACAGGGGGGCTCAGGTCGGCGAATCGATGACAGACTTTGATTACGAGGCCCTTCTCGACCGCGCTCATGACAACATCCCGCAAGACTTGTCATCATCAGCTCGATGGAAGTTACCAGAGCCCGATGTCCTCATCGAAGGAAGCCAGACCATCATCCGCAACTTTTCAGATATTGTTGACATGATGGATAGAGATGGAAATCATGTATATCATTTCATGCAGAATGAATTGGGGACATCTGGCTCAAGAGAGGAGCGCAGAGTTCTTCTCAAGGGTAGAATCCCTCCAAAGAGAATCAAGGAAAAGTTGGGCAACTACGTGCGAACCTTCGTTTTGTGTGACCAGTGCAATGCTCCAGATACACGCTTCATCAAAGAGGATCGAACAACTTTACTGAAGTGCCAAGCATGCGGTGCTACGCGACCTGTTAAACTCTGATATTGAAGAGAGAATCACTCTCTTTCAGCTTTGGCGATAGATATTCTGACATCCATCGCTGTATCAGGTGTAACAGATATGCTGGAGATTCCACAATCAATCAGGAAGGCAGGGAACTCTTCAGGATAATCTGAAGGTGCTTGGCCACAGATACCGATTTCAAGGCCTGCCGCATTGAATTTACTGACTGCTTGTCGTATCATCGTCTTGACAGCAGGTGAGCGTGCATCAACAGGATGCTGGTAACCCTCCAAATCATCACGCGACACTGCGTATACTGTTTGGACTAGGTCATTTGAGCCAATGGAGCCACCATGAAGTTCCATTTTCTCGATGAAATTATCAGCATCAATTACATTCGATGGAAGTTCTACCATGACGAAAAGTGGCACATCAGACGCTGGGCCAACATTGTGATTATTGAGCAGGTGTTTGACCGCTTCACCCTCCTCAGGAGAGCGACAAAAAGGCACCATCAATTGCAGATTGTCAAGGCCAAAGTCGTGGCGTACAGAAGACATTGCCTGCAGTTCCATTTCAAAGGCTGGCTTGAAATTGTCATCTAGGTATCTTGAAGCACCCCTCCACGCAATCATAGGATTTTCTTCCATAGGCTCAAAGATTCTACCACCGATTAGTTCACGATACTCATTTGATTTGAAATCTGAAAGTCTAACCAGTACTGGCCTTGGGTGAAAAGCTGCACAGATGAGCCCCACGCCTTCTCGCAATTTATCGATAAATAAATCACGCTTATCATCGTATAACCATGCTCGTCTCTCGACAGATTCAACAGCAGATTGAATTACAGATTCATCTACTCTTTCTAGCGATTCGGAATATGCTGAGATGCCTTCGTCTATTTCACCAGTCTCAAGAAATTTCTTCAGTTCTTTGTGATGTACGAAGGCGAGGGGGTGAATGCCGACTTCAGCAGAGAGAACAAACTCAATCCGAGCCAGACCAACTCCATCGACTGGTAATTGTGAATCCACCAGCGATTTGGTGGGGAATCCTACATTCAATTTAATCTTGGTTTTCAACTTAGTATCAGCATCGATGTCAAACTCCTCTATGATGAATGGATGTATTCCGGCATAGATGTATCCAGTATCACCCTCAGCACAACTTCCAGTAATTGGGATGAGATTTTCCAATTCCATCGCACCTGCGCAGCCAACAATTGCTGGAATTCCAAATTCACGGGCAATGATGGCTGCATGCGAGGTCCTNCCNCCTTTTCTAGTNATAATNAAAGAGGCCTGTTTCATCAAAGGCTCCCAATCAGGAGTAGTCATTTCAGTGACCAATACATCACCCTCCTCAAACACCCTTTGCTCGTATGGGATCTCTTCAAGTCGGAGCCCATCAGCAATACTCTTACGAATCAAGCGCTTTCCTTCCAAGACCTCATCATAGGCGCGATAAGAGCGAACATTACCTGAAGCAATTCTCTTGCCAACTGCTTGACCGGTAGCGATGACACTCCCTGATTTTTTCAAGCGCTTGGTCAAAGATTCATCCATCCTATATCGAATCAATTTAGCAGTGTTTGAGCGCGCATGCACTGTTTCTGGACGGGCCTGAACAATGAATAGTTGTTCAGTAATCCCATCTTTGGCCCACTCAATATCCATCGGTTGCCCGTAGTGCTCTTCTATGGCTAGTGCCATTTCTGATAACTCTCTACATTCTTGGTGGTTGAGGGCCCACGCCCTCCTTTCATCAAGTGGAACAGAAGTCGTTGTCACTTCATTTACAGTGCCTTCTGCGTAAATCATACGAATATCTTTGCCACCTAGGACTCGGTGTACAATNGCAAAATTCCCCCTTCTCAGTCCCTCCTTCCAGACAGTATAGGTGTCAGGGGTAACGCTTCCCTGCACAACTAATTCTCCTAGTCCGTATGCGGCAGCAATGTGGATGACCCCACGGTGACCTGAATCTGGATCTATTGTGAACATCACCCCAGAGCATGCTTTGTCCGAGCGGACCATTTTCATGATGACAACTGCGAGAGCACTATCAAGGGGATTCATATCCTTTTCAATTTGATANCCGATTGCTCTCTCCGTGAACAGACTTGCCACACATTGNCTCCATTTCTGAATGACNGCACGCTCGCCACTAACATTGAGAAATGATTCGTATTGCCCAGCAAAAGATGCCTCGGCGGAATCCTCAGTAGTTGCAGATGAGCGGACAGCAACATCAACGCCCTGCCCATATTCATCGCACAGTTTTGAATATCCAGTGATGATGGCCTGNCTAACCACTTCNGGNACCGGTGTTTGGCGTACTANAGCNCGAGCNAAGGATGCNCTTCCATGCATGTTCANGTGATCTTTAGGGTCTGCNCCATCAAGACATATTTTCAGNGCNTCAGCCAATGTGTTNGATGTNATTGCNNTTGCTCTAATNTNCTCNACACCNTCNGGTTCNCGAATATTGTCCCANGTAGATTCNGGNATNTCTGAGTTGACGAATGTTTGGTACGCATCGACTGTGACGTTGAATCCATTAGGAACATTTACCCCCGCTTTTTTTAGGTTGATGTGCATCTCTCCAAGAGAGGCACCTTTTCCACCTACGCTCTCACAGTCTACCATGCTGACTTCATCAAACCAACTGATCAATTCCGCATCTCCCATGTGAATCGCGCCCCCGCCGGTAGTGCCGGCGAGGCGAAGCGGTTTGAGGCAGTAAATAATGGTAAGGCAGTGTAAAAATTAAACTACACTTACAGAGGGCTAAAATCAAGTAGCACTTTTCCTCGATTTTTTCTGTCGTGAATGTATTGCTGCGCATCGGCTACCTCTTCAAAGCGAAACACTTTGTCAACCACTGGGTCGATAGTTCCCTCTGCCAACATCTGACCCAGATCCATCATCTGATTTCGTAGAATTTCTTCATCCTTCCAAGTTCCCATATGGATCCCAAAGACCGCCTTGTTAGATGACATCATCTTGAATGGGTTGAATTTAGGTGTGGAAAACATCATCCTTGCTGCAGTAATTATCGATCGTTTACTACCCTTAACCGCTGCTGAGCCACCAAAGCAGTAGAGTCGACCACCTGAACGTAGTGCTTTGTATGAGCGCATCATATGTTTCCCCCCAACGGGATCGAGAGCATGGTGTACGCCTTTTCCATCAGTTTCTCGCTTACAAATCTCGACAAAATCCTCTTCTTCACGGTTGATATAGCGCATACCCAAGGAGCGCACAAATTCGGCCTTACTAGATGAAGCGGTACCGAAAATAAGCGATGCTCCTAGTGCCTTGGCTAGTTGACTAGTAGCAGTTCCCACCCCTCCTGCTGCATGATGAACTAGAACGGTGTCCCCTGAGTGGAAATTCCCAAGGTGGCTCAACATATGGTGGGCGGTAAGGTAGGTGACGGGCAATGCTGCTGCGGCATCAAATGAGATATTGTCAGGCAATGGGAAGCAACGATTAGCAGGTAATACAATCTGTTCAGAGTACCCCCCCATCCCACATAGTCCAACAACTCTCTCGCCAATGGTAAGTTGGTTGACACCTTCACCTAAACTGAGAATGATTCCAGACACTTCATAGCCAGGGGTGAATGGAAAAGGTGGAACAGGGGAATAGAGNCCTTGCCTCATCATTAGGTCGGCAAAGTTGATTCCAGCTCGATGCACCTCAAGTAGAACCTCTCCGGCTTCAGGTTGTGGTGCTGCCTCTTCTATGATGGAGATGGCTTCCATTCCTCCTCGCTTAGTATAGGCAACTCGACGCATTTCATNCCTCCAATTTCATCCTGCACGAGTCTGCTGGGATTCCAGTTCTCAAATACTCAATAATGGCTGGTATATCGTCATCTGGATTCTGAATTGAGTACCAAATTGCCTCAGGGTAAACTACGCATGAGATGCCATTCTCACAGAAATCGAGGCATCCGGATTTCTGGACTCTGACATTTGGAAACCCCTCATCTTTGGCCGCCATCTTGAGTCTCTTCATCACTTGCAAACTCTCCTTTGCTGAGCAACACGGCCGCGCTGCTTCTNGCGGCCGCTCATGTGAGCAAATGAATACATGGAATTCGTAACCAAGAGTTGGTTCATTTTTCGAGTCATTTACCATCGACTCACCTACAAATGGTCGAGTTTGGCTGCCAAAGACTCAACCCCATGATAGATCATCAGCACCAGTAGAGCGCTTTTCGACCTCTTCTTGGAGTGAATTACGACGTTTCATGTCCTCTCGTTCATAGTCTAGTAATTCACGGTCGTCAATGTATGCGGCACGCATGTGTGCCACAAGAATCACATCAATGACAATCCGTCGTGAAACGGCATGATAAGCACCATCAGGTGTGACTAACAGTAGAGTATTTTTGTTGGTACCCATTAAGCGACCACGCATCCAATTATCCATTCCCTCTGGAAGGCCGCGGGAATCTAGTAGGATTTCAACGAAATCGTCTCTCCGAAGTCCTGAACGCCGTTCTAGAAGTGGACCAGTTCGGACATCCTCAAATTCTGAGAAGTCAGGTTTTCCCAAATCTTCCCACAATGGAATAGCCCATTCGGGCAGACCAGAATTGGTCGTTTTCTCATCCCCAGTTGACTCCATGTTGCTCCCCTCTGAAGGCTGAGAGGTGCTCGCCCCTTGAAAAGAATGCGACTCATTATCTTGTGCACTTCGACTCATTTGTGCTATGTTTTTCATTGAAAAGATTGGATTATACCCAATTTAACCTATATTCCAACATCACTTTTGGAGAACTGTTTGCGCCCTTTGGTTTGAAGAGGGATGGGCGAGCCGACAAGTTCGGAGGAAGTTGTGTGACTGCCATTGTATGGAAAAAACTGCCAACGGTGCTACTTGCCGACGAATTGCTCGATAAGGCGTACAGCCGAGCCACGAAAGCGAAGGACACTGTAGAAGATAGTGACCGGATGTTTCGGACCCGCAAACAGATGAAGCGGATGATTCAATCTGCTAGTGATGTACTAGATGCAACCCTCAAAGGATATGTCGCAAAATGGCCATCCCTCAATCAGCAATCTGAGTTTGATTGCGCTCTGATAGATGCTGCTGTNGGGTGTGATGCATACCGCCACCATCTCTCAACAATTCAATGGGCAGCNGANCAGAGCATGNACATCGCCAAGCGATACGTGCTTCAGATAGATCGTATGTTGAATATCGATGGAATGCATCAAAGAAGACGTGAGGCGTATGGGAGAATCTCCTCAGTGATAGACCAGGTCAACCCTTCTCTTGAGTGGCTGAACCATGCGCGAGACAAACTCCGCAAACTTCCATCTATTGATTCAAGCGAGCCATGTATCGTGGTTGCTGGTTCACCAAATGTGGGGAAATCTGCCCTAATTGGTGTTCTTTCTAGTAGTGAGCCCGATGTAGCATCTTATCCATTCACCACCCAACAATTGCATGTTGGGCACTTCACTCATCGTCGCAGAAGATACCAAATGGTGGATACACCGGGTCTTCTAGACCGACCAATGGAAAAGAGAAATCAGATTGAGATGCAGGCAATTGTTGCGTTGGAACACATAGGTTCGATTGTACTGTTTCTACTGGACCCAGCAGAGCATGGTGGTACACCAATGGAGTCACAACAGAATCTATTGAGTGAAGTTGCAGATTTATTGCCTCAAACTCCTCTACTAGTAGTAGATGGGAAAGCAGATCTGTTGAAAATCGATACAGGAATCAATCCTGTTTCTGGACATATTTGCGTTTCTGCAACCGAAGGATTTGCTATCGAACAGCTTCGTGAAGAATTGGTGGCTAGAATCGGTGCGGATGTTATTAGTGACCCACTATTACTTCCAGACGGTTGGCACCGTGAAGATACTGAATGAAGTTCAGTTGGTAGATGACAAATGGCCACAGCGAGTGCAGAATATTTTGTGTCCATAGTGTGTTCGAGGCAAACCCTCTATTTCGATTCCAACCCCGCAACCTTGGCACTTGAAGCCCGACATATGCATTCCTCATAATCTCCGAGTCCGATTAGGTTCTTCAACGGAGCGGTTCCTCTTTGTCTCTGTTTGAGAACTTGACAGGGAATGCCATCTGCACTCCTGCAAGGCAGAGCACCACCCCAATTACACCTAGAATTAGCATTGGTAGGGTGGCCATGCCTATGCTATATGTGTAGGTNACAACATTGCTTTCTAGCGAAAGAGTTCCAGCTCTACCTCCTGTGATGAATCGTGTTTCTCCAGGGTCAAGGTCCCACTCCAAACCATCTTGTGAAGAAGGTCCTCCAGCAATGATGTCAAATTGTGATGCGGTGCAACCGGTCAATCCTTGGTCGTCAGGTCCACAATTGTCCCAATCAATAGAGTCTACATCTACAACGCCAATCCATGCATCATCTCCATGATCCCAGTGCATTTCCACAGTTACATCTAGAAGCATGAATGGTTGAGGNACNGAGAGGTTATCTTGGTTCATTCCAACTTCACAGTCATCGTCAGAACCGGGAATACAGGGTGGAATTGGAACTTCGACAGTTTCAGAATTAGATGTGTAGCCAATTGCCCCAACTAGGACAAGTAAGACGCATAATGCGCCTGTCAACAATGGCAGGACGGACATGATTCGTACCATCATCGGCAATAACTAAGGGGCCAAGGTGGATGAATGCTTCGCATAGATACTATGTGAATAGTGGTAGNAGGAATAGCATGATTGCAATTGCAGGGAAGAGGTATAGCATCATGTTCAGTCTCTTCCGAGAACGTTCTTGAGAGGCGTGTTTCTCTGCACAAGAAGATTCTCCACATATTGCCGGTTCAGATTCCAAAGCNACTGGTGTNTGGCAAATNACACAGTGTCGATGAGNTGCCACATATTTCGANCTCTTTGGATTTNGTGAGAGTTCTTTCACCTTTTTCTTCGCATCCTGAGCAGTCTTGGCGATTGCCTTTTTCAGTCTATCTTCCATTCGTCCCATTAATTCACCTCGATAATAGTTCCACGGAAGGATTCTCCTGCTAGCCGTTTTGCTAGATTTTCTAATACCCTTCCATTAAGTAACGCCAACTCTATACCATTGTCTATAGCAACCTGCACTCCTATTGGGTCGATAACTACATTGGGTCCTGCACCCTGATGTTCCGGGGGCCCTACAATCGCCTGTAAATCTGCTAAATTCATATTCTCAAAGTGTATTGCATCAGGGTTATTCTGAGGTGCTTTATCATATACAAAATCAACATTTGTGGCAATAGTGCACCCATTTGCATTTGAGTGAACAGCTAGATTGATTGAAACGGCATCGGTGGTATGTCCTGGAACGGTTCCGCCCATCACCACGATTTGGTGTGCATTGAGAAGGTCTGCTGCCTCCTCTGTGGTAGTTGGGATGAGTTCGGCAACATCCACCATTCTATCTTTGAGTGCAATCCGAAAAGTTTCAGCATTGTTTCGAGTGGCTTCGATTCCAACTAGATCTAAGTCAAACGTGTCAGTAACTCCTGACATCTTTGCATTGGAAATATTAGTTCGAGCTAAATAGCCGCCTCCTACGACAATTCCAATCTTGGTCCCTGTTACCGCAGCATTGGCGATAATCTGACTTGCAGCAGCCACCCACTCATCATCAATTACAGAACCGTCATACATCAAACTACCACCAAGGGCGATGACGGTTATCTGACTCATTGCTGCGCGGTTGTGCCGCTGCTTAATAGCCCGTCTGATACAAAGGNCCCAANAATTGCCTAAAGGATTGATAACCCNTGAGCCAGCGCATAGAACCACAGAGTGGTTCTGATGAGTGATGATGCAGAGAAGCAGGCAGTCCGCCTNCGTTTCAAGCGCATTCTNGAGGAATTGATGGAAGTNAGNGGNATGGGNACNGAATTNGTGACNGTCATTATTCCNCCTGAAAGNCAAGTTGCAGATGTGCGACATCAACTTGCCAATGAAGCGGGCCAAGCTCGGAANATCAAATCAAACCAAACNAGAAAACATGTNATTGACGCTATTGAATCGGCCTCGGCNGCCCTNGGAAANCGNCGNAANGCTGGAGACAAAGGNNTAGCNGTCTTCACTGGCCACGTAATTGTGGGTAACAACAAAACGAGAATGAAGACCTACATCATCGATAATCCACCTGAACCATTCACATCGTTCCGCTATCGCTGTGACAGTTCCTTTGAAACTAGTCAACTCGAAGAGATGTTGATTGATAGGACTGCATACGGACTTTTGGTCATCGATCGAGGTGAAGGGGCTTACGGTATTGCCAGTGGCCGAACTGTCCATTGTAAGAACCACATTACTAGTCTAGTGCCAAGCAAACATCGTCAAGGTGGGCAGTCTCAACAGCGTTTCGAGAGGCTTATCGAAGAGGCAGCTGATAAGTTCTTCAAGAAGGTCACAGAACGAGCATGTGAGTATTGGTTACCAATGCTTCCAGACCTCAAAGGAATCATTGTTGGTGGTCCTGGTGCGACAAAGGACTTCGTAATCAATAACGGTTACTTGCACCATGAAATCCAGAAAATTGTGAAGAAACCACTCTTTGATGTTGGTTATTCAAACGAGAGTGGCTTGAGAGAGTTGGTTCAGAATGCAGGCGACTTGATGGACAAGATTGAACTTGATGAAGAGAGGAAATTGGTTGATCGCTTTCTAAAGGAAATTATGAATGCGCATCCCAAGGCAACATATGGTGAGATGATGATACGCTCTGCGTTGGACCAAGGCGCTGTGGACACACTTCTGCTTTCAGAGGCATTGCGTAAGAAGAAGGTATTTTTCAACTGCCGTCAATGCAAGCACGAGTGGTCATTGACCATTGAAGGAATACACGAAATCCCTGATTGTCCCGAATGTAATGCAGATGCCACTCAAGTTCGTGAAGATGAAAGTAAAGAGATTGACCTCATTGATGAATTGGCAGGATTGGCAACTCAATCAGCGGCCTCAGTTAGGTTGATTTCAACAGACTCAGAAGAAGGTATGACATTGAAGCAAGCGTTTGGCGGCACAGCGGCACTATTGCGATGGAGTTGGAGTTGATAGTGTGCATCAATTGATTGAAGTCATACGGGGTGCGGTATGGGATGCTCTGAATGAAATGGGCGATGAAGACCCATATTCAACAGTGGCTAATTTCACCACGCCTAGACACGCAAATCAAGGAGATGTTTCACTACCCTGTTTTGCACTTGCAAAGACGATGAAAAAGGCACCACAGGAGATTGCTTCAACCCTAGCAGAAAAGTTGGCTCCCGTACTGACAAATATGGATGGTTGCGACGCAGTTAGTTATGAAGGTGGATTTTGCAATTTCTTTGTCGATGTTGAATGGCTTGCCGGAATAACGATTCAAAATGCTTTGAACAATCTAGGATCAGTAGGGCATTTTCGAGAACCCTCACCCTTGCTCATAGAGCATACTTCGGCAAACCCAAATGGGCCATTCCATGTTGGTCGTTCACGCAATGCAATTCTAGGTGACACATTCGTGCGTATGCACAG
>NYYK01000037.1 GCA_002685895.1 Methanobacteriota archaeon | reverse complement strand
GCCATGTCTCCTGCAGTTAAAGCTGGAATTAGCAAATCAAGCAGTTGGCTTCCAATACCACCTGCCCCTACTATCAGCATTTTTGTAATCTGTTTTTTATTCATATTCTTCCTCTCCTTTGTCTGTTGCTATGGCCTGACATCCAACCTAGTATGTTGACCTCTCTTAAACGAAGCAACATTAACGCCACCCTTGTCCCTGAAATTTATCGACGATGACGGCTAACTCTTCTATTCGTCTAGCAGTTTTTATGTCGTTAAACAAGGCTAGCGCTAGTGCTGCTATTCGATCTCCTAAAGGTAATTTGCACCCCGGTTCCATGTGAATACACACACTTTGTTTTGTTGGGCCAGTCTGTGAAGATACTGAGGGTAAATTTAGCACAACTGTTGTGGGGGCACCCTCGTTGAACCTTTTTGTCTGGAGTAGATAGTTTGCACCGCTTTCACCTTTTATAACTAAACCCTTTGGAGTTGGTATAATCTCTGGATTAGCCTCAACTATCTGGCGTAGGTATTGGAAACTCTTCTTTCGAGGTTCTTCCCATTCTACAGTAGATAAGTAATTTTTCCAGTAAACGGTGTCATTGATTGCCCCTGCCCTTAATCTCCATAATGGCTCTTGTCCATGGTGGCCTAACAGTATCTCAGCGAGGGCTTGTCTTAGAATCATTCTCTCAGGGAGGATGCTACACCATCTCCTTTGATTCCCATCCAATATACCGTAAGATGGGTCTATCAAAAACGTGTCATAGTAAAGCACTCTTTTACATAAATTCTTGATATATGATACTCTCTTTATTGGGTCGTTAGAGAAAGCACCAGAAATATTCTCCACCAGCGCTTCAGGTAAATATTCGTCATATTGGCAGGGATGCTCATCTTCGTCATCTAACTGATAATCCCACTCATTGGGTTTTTGTGGTATATAGTCACCATCATCGGCATCTGGGTTTTCTGTCGAATAGAATATTGTTCCACTGTCACCATGTTCTACCACTCGCTGGATTTCGACTCTAGGATAATTTCTGATGGCTTCGTATGCTACTTCAAGGGGCAAATTTCCACCCATCGGTAGATAATCTGAAGGAATTAGTTGTTGTAACAATTTGAGCCATTGTGAGTCGTTATTTGGTGGTCTGATTGGTTCGACATCATCAAGGATTGCTCTTTCCTGCACAATCATTGCGCGCGCCCATGGAGTTAAATTCTCTATTTTATGTACATCCCGATTAGCATACGGTCCACACACTTCACAGTATCCAACGGATCCATTGTGGGATATTTTTCTCGGCCCATCACAAGACTTGCAAGTTGCTTCGATTAACATATCACGCATCTCAGCGCCACCCGTTACAGTCATGTAACTTCCATTGACCGCCCCTTAGAGCCCGTACTGATGGTGAATCTATGAGCATCCAAACACCTTCCGTTAAATTACTGTCACCCTGCTGCACATAGATTGGTCCACCGCATTCTTCACAGTCCCTAGAGTAATGGATACAAGCCCAGCCTCCTACAAGCCCTGGAGTCAATTGCACCTTGGTATTGTTCTCAGCCATCTCAGGCCAGTTTGCCTCTGTTATATCTGCTACGTCTACTAAACGCCCAGCCATGAAGATCCAGTGATCTGAGTGCTGCTTAACCAGCTTAAGCGCCTCAGGCTTAGTCATCATCATTGCTGCATGTCCTGTTTCATTGGCCACTTCGACCAGTACTTTTGTTTCGGTTTCTTTTTTCATATTTTCACTTCCATTTTTTTTGTTCATTTTTTCACTTCCGTTTTTGTTGGGGTCTTGCTACCCTATGGGCTTCATATTCGCGCCAGCCTAACGCCTTGTTGATCTCGTTTGTTGACGCACCGGAGAAAATCGCGATGCGGGTAAAATTAAGTCATCATAATGGTACAGGTCGCCCTGTTCTCACTCTCTCTCCTCCTATCTACGATAGGAGAGAGAGTGAGNCTATCGGAGAATGCTTAGGGGCCGTCNGTCAGGTGGCTTTTCCACCTTGGCCATCTACAAATATAGGTCCGTATGATACCTATATTAACAGTTTGATGAATTGTATTCATATCTAGATATGTGGGGCCTCACTCACCATTTATACTCCCAACCCCCCTCGGTGTAGCATTCCACCAAAGCCAAAAAAATGTTTAATTCATTTTTCAACAATTTATTTTCAATAGGCGCCATAAAAAATCCCACATACGATAATCGTGAGAAAAATATGAGAACGTTCTCGGCCCCCACCATAATGTGTCTGAAAAGGCAATCCAAACTTTTGGGGAAATCGGGCGCATCCCTGGCCGGATCCTCAAGTATCTGCTTTCAGACCATAGTTTGGATTTCATAGATGATGATACGCCATTTGAAGAAAGATTGCGGATGATTAAACGTGAAGAAAAACTAATTTGTATTAGGGCTGCTTTTTATGGGATCCTGAGTGGGCTCGGAATTGTCTGGGCGACATATCTTGCCACACCTCTTGAGCCAAATAATAACTCTGAATTTTATCAACAGGCCCTATACTACACCTTGGTTATCTTCATAGGTGTTGTATTAACAATGATTGAATTGGTATTTATTTACATAGATACCATTCGTACTGCTCGGAATATTGCTATAATTTCAGGAATAAGGCCTACAATAATTGGTGACGATGAGGCTATTGATGAATTAATCATCTCACTGATGTACGCTGGGCTAAAGGCACCAAATTCTCATGTTCCAATGTATGGGATTAACCCACGAGAACACTCCAACAAGGCTGTTCTGATGTTTGGCATGGTCGCACATAAATCAAAAATCGCCATTACGCGGATAATTCTCAAAGCACTATATCGNAGAATNCTTGTNNGNNTNGGGGGNNGNACNGCGTCNCGNGCAGTGATAGAAACGGCATCAATTCCAGTGTTCGCAATATGGAATTTCNTTGTAGTGAAACAAGTGATGAGAGAAATNAGAATNAGAACTACTGTGCCTATTCTAATGGATGATTTNGTTAAGGAACTATANCCAGATGGTTTTGGTTCGCTAAGTTACACTCAACAAAACGCTTGCATACTTGCAATAAAATCACAAGTGACTGGGGTGGCTGATTTCCATCCTAATATCAAGATGTTTTTTGAAAAAGTGATAANGAATAATATTGGTGAAGGAGAGAATATTATGGGGGATGAAGTTGCAAGATTTGAAGACATACTGGTTACAATGAATGAATCAGATAGAAAAATCGCATTGCGTACGTTTGGTATTGTCTGTGGTATGGATGGTAGAATTAAACGACGAATTAGGGCGGAGTCAAAACGGATTGCACATATTTGTCCTGAATATAATCCAAAATCAATCATAGCGTGGAAACGTTATTTTTTGCATGGTGGAGAAATGCCAAATTGATTNGTTATTTACACTAAAGTAACCAAAATTGATGAAATGTGCTATCCCTTCAATATAAAAAGAGGACCATCTCAGGCTTGACTACTTGGTGTGAGGCATGACATCTCTCTTTGCAGCAGTAAACAATTTTCTTGAAGATGATGGTTGGAAATTTGAGACGTTCCCCGACGACGGTGTATTGCGCGCAATATTCTCAAGTGGAAAACAAGAATGGGAGTTGCTAACACTTGTGCGAGAAGAGATGGAGCAGATTGTTTTCTATTCACATATCACTGAATCAAGNACNCCNAAAAANAGNATGCGGGAAATGTGTGATTTACTCAATCGCTTGAATAGTCGAACCATCTATGGCGCTTTTGAGATGGATATTGAAACGGGTGAAGCTATGTTTAGAACTGCTCTTGATGTTCAAGATGTTGTTCCTTCACCTGAGTTAATTCGTAATTCACTTTACACTAATCTTGGAACAATGGAGCGTTATCATGGTGCCATGGTTGCTTTAATGATCGATGAAAATGTTACTGCTGACTTGGCTGCTGCAATTGCTGCTGGTGATGAATCTGAATGATTTNTTGCCTACAATTGTATAATTTCTAATATTTTGTTGATGGGTCAAAATCATGGGGGATTGCCTCGTCTGCGATTTATGGGCGACTGGNTTCTGCGGTGTGAGGGGCCGGCCGCTACGCTTAATTCAGCCTATTTTGATACGCGATTCAAGGTTTTGAGAGAGCCTCTCGGCTTCTTACCAGGGGCTGCAAAACTACCTGATGATGATGAGGCAATTCACGCCTGGATTGAATCAGATAAGGTGCATGTTGTAGCAGTTGGAAGAATNCACCTTATCCCTGCTGATTCTTGTGGCTCTTGTGCCGATACAGTTGATGAAAATGCCGCGCACTGCCCTGATTTCCCCCCCCTTGCAAATGAAGGGATGAAAGATGCTGCAGGCAATTCATTCCCACACCCCAATACCATNCGTCCTGCTGTACAAATTAGACAAATGGGGACACTTTCTACACATCAACGACAAGGCCATGCTTCTACCATCCTTGATGCTCTTGAGAAAGCAGCAGTAGATTGTTGGGGGGGTTGTACTGGATTTTTACAAGCTAGAATAGAAGCAATACCATTCTACCAATCTCAAGGATGGNTCTGCTTTGACAACGAATATATGGTGGATGGAATAGGTTTGCACTGCTCTATGTGGAAATCTTTGAAGGATTCTCAAACAGGTGGTGAGTGAATCGAACAAGAAGGNCGGGGNGAGTGGTTACAGAGNGTTCTTGCCGAAGAAGTTGATGTCCGNCCACCTAAATCTAATGTAAATAAAGAAGAAGAATATCTTCAAAGATGCGCTCATGTAACTCTGTTTGGCCAAGTTAGACCTGCCGGTCATTGTGAGTTACGCCGATGTGGTGGTGCGCTTGAGTTATGTACGGTAATTGTCGATTCTGAAAAAAGAGGTATTGGCCTCTCTCATGAATTAATTCGTTTGGCCTTGGCTCGTGCCACTCAAGACCCGATTGTTTCTGGTCTTCCACTTGGAGGGCATGAACCACCGATGATTTTTGCCTTCACTAGGTCAGCAGCTTTAGCAACAACATTGACCAAAGCAGGGTTCAAAATTCAACCCGCTAAACGAAAAATGAGTCGCTTATTTTTATGGAAAAGTGCTTCGGCAAATCTGCCAATTAGAATACAATTAGGATTGGCTTGTGAGCGTCTCGGGCGTTCTTTCACCATGCTTTTCCGTGATCGTAAAAAGGCGAAACAGCAGATTGGCAATGTTGGGGAATACCATCTATTCACTCGGATTGCAGGCGCCTTACAACCACAAGATGAGCCTATGACCACTGAGGGNATCTTTGCTCTAGGAATGAATGTAGTTAGAGTAACCGACGAAGATTTGCATCCAACAAATACCGTTTCAAGTGACAAAACCCAAGCGTGGGATGAAGGCGAATAATCATACAATCAGATATGAATGAATTCAAAACGCTGTACTACTGCTTTATATTCAATGATTTTCGCTTGAATNTCTATATCTTGGCCGACCATAATTCCACTTAGTGTATTTGGCATTCGAACCCCCACATCTACGCCACTTATGTTTCCAATGAATGTCTCCCCACCGCGGAATTCGTCGCTAAGGCCAATACCAATTGTTCTCTCAATTTTGTCAATATGTAACATGAAATCAAACACCTTGTTCTGCTGATCTTCGATAAATCTACGCTTTTCACCAAAAAGTTTCAGCGTATCGAGATGTTCAACAATTTCTGGTAGGTTACCTGCTTCTAGTTCGGGTTCAGGTTCTGGCTCTNGTTCGGGTTCNGGCTCNGGTTCTGGCTCTGGTTCTGGCTCAGGTTCTNGCTCNGGTTCTGGCTCNGGTTCTGGTGGGTCCCAGGNAGAGATTGAGAAAGTCGTTGATGCGATTAATTCATAGCCATTATTCCGAAATAAACGTGCTTCATAATCTCCCACCACATACTGATCACCGGAAAAAGTAACCGAGCCTGTGGTTTTTGCTTCAGTAGTTTGTTGCGTGCCACCCACATACAGCCAACTGCCACCGTGTTCGCCATCAGGTTTGCCTACTGGATAAATTCCAATCCAAGCAGATTTATCCCGTGAGTTTCCAGAAAATTGAACTGTAAATGGTGAGCCTTCCTCTGGTTCTGCTGGCTCAACGAATAGGGTTGGGCCTGAAGCAGTGACTTCTGCTAACTTTGACTTGGCTTCATTCTCAACTTGTTTGACCTGTTCTGCAAGTTCTACTGCTCTATCTTTGGCAATAGTTTCAATTTTATCCAATTCAGCATACGCTCGTTCTCTAGCTACTGATTGAGCAATTGCTGGTAAACGGCCGATTAATTCATCCAAATGATTTTCGATATGTGGTCTAATTTCATCAATTCGTGCCCCTGGGCTAGCAAGTGCGTCTTGATATGCCTGTAAAGCAGCGATGAAGTCGGACTCCGACACCATGGGTGGCCGGTATATGAGGCGGCTGTTGAACTTGATGGATAATTCGTTGGACAAAATTGTGTGAAAATTGGCAAAATTAATGCTGTGACTGCAAAAGATGAATTATGGGCATCCAAACCAACCGAACATGGGACTAGCAGATCGTGGTTCGTTCATGTGGGGCCTCATGTCGATTACACAAATTTGGTTGGCTCTGAAATTGATGGAAGATGTTGAAGGTTGGTTGACAACCTTGCTTGGGGCATCCGGTGCTGCTTGTGTCATGATTGCCATTGTTCTCTTTCGTCAAGAGCAACGTGAACTGCTCCTTAATCCTCTAAAAGTTCAGAATAAAGAAGTGCATCCAGAGCAAATTGCTAAACAAGGTAAAGGAACATGGATTGGCATCGTTATGTGGATTATTGCCATCATTACTGGTTCAGTAATCCTTCCTTGAGGGTAGAAAATGTTTGATGACTCCTCTGATGAATTGGTATTTGGGCTCTGGCCATTTCTAAAACGTATTCTATTTTTACTAATCCCATTTTGGGTTTTTTTGATTTGTTGGAGTGCTAATCTGTCATATTTTGTATCTTCAATAGTGGCTGGATTATCTGTCGCCACAATTGTATTTTATGAAAAATATAAGTTAAAACAGATTTCAGCAAATGAAGATGATTAGGCGAATAATCATTAATCGGCTTAACAACCAAGATATGTGATTCAGTTGGATATATTGGAGACCATCTCTTCGATTGCACCTTCGCCTC
>NYYK01000036.1 GCA_002685895.1 Methanobacteriota archaeon | reverse complement strand
GTAATCAATGCGGCAGCATCTATGGTGTAGATTGGCACCCGAATGGTGACTACATCATTTCAGCTCATGGACGTAATGACGAAGGCATTTACCACTGGATAGTTAACCCTGATATCGATAATGATGGTGTGTTGAATGCTGACGATGCATTCCCTGAAGATGCAACCCAATGGGATGACACCGATAATGATGGATATGGGGATAACCCTGCTCCTGCAACTGAGCCTGATGCGTGCCCAACTGTATCGGGCACATCTACTGAAGACCGATTTGGCTGCCCTGATAGCGATGGTGATGGCTGGTCTGATGCAAATGATGCCTATCCAAACGATGGGAATCAATGGGTCGATGCTGATGGTGATGGCCATCCTGACAACACCGACGATGATCGTGACCCAAATCCACACGGGGGTGTCGATTGGTTACCAAACAACCCAACCCAATGGGATGATTCCGATCTTGATGGCTATGGGGATAACTTCGCTAATTCCTCTTGGGTTGCCATTAGACCCTCAGAATGGCCAGGTATACTCATTACAACAATGACTCCTGAGCAGATGAATGACATTGATGTGTTCCCCTTGGACATAGAACAATGGAATGATAGCGATGGGGATTGGTATGGTGATGAGCAGTTCACAAGTCGTTCGGATGGTTGCGTCCACGTATATGGTGACTCTGTTTGGGACAGACTTGCCTGTTACGACACTGATGGCGATGGCTGGTCAGACCCCGACTCCAATTGGCCTGCTTGTATCGCAGGAGGGGGGACTGGTGATGCTTACATCAATGATGCAACCCAATGGTGTGATGCCGATGGAGATGGCTTTGGCGATAATCAAAGCGGCACCAACGGTGATTCTTGCCCTGGCTTCTTTGGAAATTCTAGTATAGACAGAAGTGGTTGCAAAGATACCGATGGAGATGGATATTCTGATGCTGGTGAACCGTTCCCTGGAGATGGCACACAGTGGTCTGATAGTGATGCTGATGGCTGTGGAGACAACCCTGCTGGCAATAACCCCGACCTATTCCCTGATGACCCTTCCCAATGTGGTGACCGTGATGGAGATGGTCATGGCGATTACCCCGTAGGAGATAATGGTGATTGGTTCCCTGATGAAGTTACTCAGTGGTACGACTTCGATGTTGATGGGTTTGGAGATAATTATGGAAATGCTTCATGGGCATTTGACCGAAATCAATCATGGCCTGGCTCGTATGTAGAATATGCGTACGAACCCGATTTGTGCCCGACTACATACGGGAAAATGGATGGTGAAACAACCCGTGGTTGTCCTGATTCTGATGGAGATGGCGTGGCTGATAACCTAGATGCATTCCCTGATGACCCATTCCAATCCTCAGACCTTGATGGAGATGGATTTGGTGATGACCCACTTTCACCAAACAAAGATGATTGCCCTAACACCGTTGGAACAAGTAATCAAGGGAATACTTACGGGTGCCCCGATTCTGATGGAGATGGATGGGCAAATACACGCGATGACTTCCCCAATAATTCAACTCAATGGAAAGACACTGATGAAGACGGGTATGGTGACAACTGGGGTAATTCTACATGGAATAATACTCGAGAAGAAAATTGGCCTGGGGATTTCATAATTGATGCTGAAATGGCTGATGCATTCCCTAATGACGACACACAGTGGAGTGATTCTGATGGAGATGGGTGGGGAGATAATCCCAATGGAACCAATCAAGATGACTTCCCATTGATCCCCTCACAATACAAAGATAGTGACGGCGATGGCTATGGTGATAACACCACTAGAGATGCATATCAACCAGATGACTGTCGCTCGAAATATGGCACCTCATTTGAAGATCGATTTGGATGTGAAGATGATGATGGAGATGGGTGGTCTAATCAAGGTGACATTTGTCGATATGACCCTAATGTATGGGAAGCACCGGGCGAGTGTGAAATTACTGAACCTGATGACGGGTTGGATGCTTCTTCTAACAAAATGTCAGGGAAAGAAATTGCCACATGGGCTTTAGGAATACTTGTTTCTTTGCTTCTGTTATCTATTCTCATCGCTATGATTGCGCGGCAGGCAGCTAAGCGCAGCGGACAACTGATGCGCCAGAACTTGGCGTTGCAAGAGCAGATCTTTGAGGAAGAAGATGGTAAAAGACAGCAATGGATTGACTATTATGTTGGTCAAGGTGATTTAGAGAAAGCAAAAGAGTTGGGCTGGGTTGAAAAAGCAGAATGGCAACTACATGAAGAAGAAAAAGAACAACAGGCTGTTGAGGAAATTGAGGCGCTGCCTGATGCACTAGACTTGGATGACCTGCTTTGAAAGTCAATTTCAGAGCCGCAATTTCTATCACTTCAACCCATACCCATTGACTGAGGGATGAGTGTGGCGGACCCATTTGACACCACCCCTGCTCCTGCTCCGTTGAATTCTAGATTGCATGCATTACTCAACTCAATGCACAGCGGTATCCTAGAAATTGATGCAAATGGAGCCCTCATACATGCCAATAGAGCTGCCAATATGATGATGCCTGATTTACCCCCTACTCCAGCACCACCTGGTTGGGATATTGAGTTTGGTGAAGGTGTTACCTTCAACGATGTGCATGGTGCACCAATGAGTGCAGAAGAGGGGCCTTTATTCGAAGCGTTGAGAACTGAAGAACCACAACGTGATTGGCAATTCAGTATTGAAATGAGGAATGGTCGAGTAATTCACCTAATGGGAACTGCTGAGCCATTATTCAATGCAGAGGGGTTTCTAACTGGAGTCATTTGTTCTTACCAAGACATTACCGAACTCATTACCTTACAACATGCCCTTGAACAACAGCTATCTGAAACTAAGTTTGCAAACCAAGAGTTGCGCTTGACTCATGGGGAACTCTCGCGTGCGCATAATTTGCAAGCGGGCTTCATCGCCAATTTCAGCCACGATCTTCGAACACCGCTCTCTGGAGTTCTCGGCTTTGCTGATTTATTGGCTATTTCACCTAACATCATTGAAGAGGAAGAGGAATTTCTGCAAGAAATAATTGATGCTGGAGATTCATTGAGGATGATGATTGATTCGGTAATCACCTATTCGAACATTCTTTCTGGAAACGTACGTATTGTTGCCGATTGGCATGATATAGATATTCTAATCGAGAAGTCTAGCGAAGCGGCAAGAAGGCTTTGCATCAGAAGAGGGCTGGACTTCCAGATAGAAATGGTTAGGGCCCCTGAAAAGATATGTATTGACGAAATGCGATTACAAGAAGTTCTTGAGCAATTACTTGACAATGCTGTAAAGTTCACAGAAAGGGGGCAAATATGTTTGCGTGTTTCTACAAATGAAGATAAAGTGATATTCGAAATCTCAGATACGGGACCAGGAATATCTGCAGAAGCAGAAATGCGATTGTATGAGCCATACTCAAAAACATTGGTCAAAGATGGCCAACTGAGGCGCGGCGTGGGTCTTGGATTGACATTAGTAAAAGCACTCTGTGACTTAATGAGTGGAAGGGTTGATTATGTTACTTCGGCAGGACGTGGTACTACTTTTAGGATTGAATTACCACTTATCTACACTCCAGCATTATGATGAATTATTGGCCTTTAAACTGCCAAATCATCATCGAAGCGGAGAAAATCTAAACTATCAAATTCTTCTAAAGTTGGGGAATTTAGCGCTTGATTGTGGGCCAATGCCTCAGCAACTGTGACCCAATTAGGTGTTGTTCCATCAATCCACTGATAATTATGACCTGGCACCATCCACCAATCTTGTGGTAGGGATTTCAAAATCTCTCTTGCATGAGAAACACTTCGCCATAAGGTTTCAGCATCTCCCCCGGGCAAATCAACTCTCCCTGAACGGGCAGTAAAGAGAAGGTCTCCCGCGTGGTATACTCCATGACCGTGGAAGGTTAAATGACCCGGTGCGTGGCCTGGAGAATGGGTGACTTGGAGGGTTATCCCTCCTGCTTGCCACTTTTCGATGGTGTGTTCCTTGTGCGACCAAGTTTCTGTGTATTTTTGGTGTTGGAACAAAATCCTTGAGAGTATATTTGGGTAGTTAGAATCTATGTGACCCACCAACTCAATTTCAGGAACTTTTTTGAGTAGTTTTTTCACGCCTGCAACATGGTCTCTATGGGTATGTGTGACTATCACGTGGGTTGGCTTCAAATTCTCCTTTTCAAGCGCTGAAAGCCATTTTTTTGCAGAGTTGGGGTCAATTATCACAACCGTATTAGTGGCCCTATCAATGAAGGCTGTATTGATATTTGCAAGAGGGCCCACCTGAGCAACCCAAACCTCGATTCCATTGTTATCGACGCGGCGATCAAACACCCCCTTCCCTAGCATTGAATAAATGCGAGAAGAACGTGTGCCATAGAAATTTCTAATTTTACCTTCAAGGGCGGGTCTTAAGTGCAAGGATGTTTGTCGCCTCTAAAGAGGCGATACTGTGAGGGGGGGTGAATCGGCAGGACGGGTGCTCATCATTCTATTGTCGTTGATACTCATTATTCCGCTAGCTAGCAACTCTGCAAGTGCTGATTCTGATGACTTAGAACTCGTTATCACATTTGAAGAACCAAACTTTGATTCGTCCTGGTACAACGAAAATGAAACACTATTGATGGACATCAAAATTCACAACAGTGCTTCAAGTACACAATCTGTTGAATACAACCCATCTTGTCCTGTTGAGATTGAAATGTTAGATGGAAATGGTGTACTATTCTCCAGCCTAAATGAACACAGGGCCTGCCAACAACAGTGGAGAGCAATTGATATTCCTGCTGGCCAAACAAGAAATTTAGATAGTTTTGAATGGAATTGGCAAAATAGTACGGGGGAAACTATCAACGGTGGGTTTGTTACTATTAACTTCAATTTTGAATCTGGTAGTGTTGTTCATTCACAAACGCTTGAATTCCAGCAAAGCCCCGTCACAATTGATGGATTAATGCTTGAAGTCAATACTGCATCTGCACCAGGAGAAAATAGAGAGGAATTCTTTACTGGTGAGAAAATCTATTCACACCTTTCTTTGAGGAATGTGGACAATGTGCCACTACTCTTTGACATTGATGAGGGCTGTAGAGTGACTTTGCAGGCTAGTTCCCTAGATTCTTCACTACCAACAATAATGACTGATTTGAGTTGTGGTGGAGAAGGAAGTATTGGGGTTGGAGAATCTCTTTCTCTCGGTTGGCTTGATTGGGATTTCACCCAAGCAGGTGAACAACTCCTACCTGGACCTTGGACTCTAGATATAGGGATAACCGGCGTTACTGATCTCTCTGGTTCTGTGTTTGCTACCTTCGTTGGAGACAACGAGATGTCAGGCACAACTCCACTGGAAATGGAAATCAATATATTGGGAGACGTTGAAAGTGATGGCATCATCACTGATGCTGAAACAATTCAGATAACTACTGATTTAATAAATATCCAGAATATACCTGTCGATATACAATTCAACAACAGTTGTCTAGTATCAATTCATTTGATTTCTGAGCAAGGAAGCATTGTTAGTGACACCAATATTGCAGAAGAGTGTGTGGATGAATATTCCGAAATGAAAATCAGCCCTTCAACAATTCATCAACTGGATCAGAGATTGTGGCAAATGTCAGACCAATTTGGCTGTGAATTGGATGATGGTGATTACATGATGGTTGTAGCAATACCTGAGTTCAGCCTATTCCGTGAATTCCAATTCACCTATGATGGATCTAACAGTGGGCTTGAGTGCCGCGCCTCGATGCAAGATGCAAGTTTAGTTGATTTCAACATAATTGATTTGACTATCAATAATGCTGATACTGAACAGGAATCCGTCACATTCCAACTTCGTTTGGATAACCCAATTGATATTGATGTCTACTGGCCACAAGATTGTCAACTTGAATTCACATTACAAAAAGTGGGAGCATCACAACCTCACCAAGTTTGGCTAGAGCAATGTGGTAGCGGTAGTGGTGTAATGGGAACTATTCCTGCGGGGCATGGTATTAGTTACGACCCATTCACTGTTGATTTTGCTGGACTCAATGCGGGAACATGGAGATTGACCGCTCACACCACAGGAACACCCAGTTTTACCACACAATGGGCACACACTTGGAACCCACCAACTGAATCTGTGCAAGAAGATGAGACTGAAGATGATACAACTGATGAAGTGGATGAATTGCCTGATGTTGTTGAACAAGTGCCAACACTCAGTTGGATGGCCGAAGGAAACTGGGAGTATGTTACAACAGAAACCGGTGGCTGCTGGATTCTCATTGATTTAGATGGAGTGGAACATGCATACACTTCAACCAGCATAGAAAGCTGGAAACCCCGTACGAACTATCGAGGCGCTTACTGGGTGGAAGAGTCCATGGAGAGCACTCCTGCTTGTGTCGTTTGGCAATCCCACATTGTAGTTGATGATGTGCTGGGAGAAGCTTTTGTTGAACCGATTTCTGAGGAGAAGTCTACAGAAGTTGACGCTGGTGCTCCAATTATTTCTATCCCCGCTGCGACACCTGCTATTGTCACAGTTATTGCATCCACTGGCCTTCTAGCACTTCTTGCGGGCGCTCTTGTTCAAGTTGAATGGATTAGACTCCCTGCTACTAAATACGGTTTGTTCCTTCTTGGAATGGTGCGTAAAAACAAAGAGAAAGGAGGAGAGTATCAACGTGGCCGTATTGTTGCCTACATTGAATTACATCGAGGTATTCACTTCAGGGCTTTACTTGCTGCTCTTGCCATGTCAAATGGACAACTTACTCATCATCTTTCTGTGCTTGAGGGTGATGAAGCAATTTGGAGACGAAAAGATGGCCGCAAAGTGAGATACTATCCGGCATCTATCGATTCGAGTACCTCAAACGATGACTTGCCAGTACCAGTACTTACACCCGATCCAAATAGTCTTCAGGGACGTATCATGCAGATACTTGACATACATGAGAATGAGATTCTTAACCTATCACAGAAAGAACTCTCAGACAAGTTGGAAACAAGCCAACAATTAGTCTCTTACCACCTAAAATCATTAGAGAATTGGGGATTAGTTGAGAAGGAAAGGGTGGCGCTACGATATCGCTACCGCTTGACTGACCGTGCTCTGATATTGCTCAATTCAACAGAATTACCATCCCTGAGGGATGAGGGCTAAGTATTCCGTTCGTTTGATAGAGGCTGATGGAGTCGGCGAACTGCCAAACGGCATTTAATTGAGTGAAGGTGATTCAATGGAAGAAGAGTTTCTGCCAGATAAAATCGAATCAAAATGGCAACAACGATGGAATGAGGAAGAGATTTTCATTGCTGATATTAATTCTGATAAAGAGAAATTCTACTGCTTGGAGATGTATCCATACCCTTCCGGCAAGATGCACATGGGACATGTCAGGAACTATTCAATTGGTGATGCTGTCGCCCGCTATCGGCGAGCATGTGGATACAATGTGATTTATCCTATGGGATTCGATTCTTTTGGTATGCCTGCTGAAAATGCAGCCATCGCAGAGGGAGGGCATCCACGTGAAATTACCAACCGCAATATTGCTCTCATCAAAGAAGATTTCTCAATTATGGGATTCTCACATGACTGGGGGAGAGAACTGATGAGTCATGACCATAACTACTTCAGATGGAATCAATGGTTCTTCCTAAAATTCCTAGAGAAGGGGCTTGCATACCGCACTTTTGCCAATGTAAATTGGTGCGATGATTGTAACACCGTGCTTGCTAATGAACAAGTCCACAACGGGCGTTGTTGGAGATGTTCAAGAGAAGTTGAACAAAAAGACATGGATCAATGGTTTCTCCGTATTACAAATTACGCGCAAGAATTGTTGGACTGTCTCGATGATATTGACTTCCCAAGCCATGTTAAGGCGCTACAACGTGATTGGCTAGGGCGCTCAGAAGGGGCACTCATCAAATTTCCTGTGGATGGAGATGAGGGGCTGGTAATCGAAACATTTACTACTCGGCCTGATACTATTTTCGGAGTCACTTTTGTTACTTTAGCGCCTGAAAATCCACTATGTGAAAGCCTTGTCGCAGGACATGAGAATGAATCTAAGTGGCGTGAATTAAGAAAACAAGCTACTATGCTCAGTGATATGGATAGAGGAATGCTCAAAGAGAAAAAAGGAGTGTTTCTTGGTCGCTATGCTATCAACCCACTCAACGGTGAAAAGATTCCCATCTTTGCTGGAAACTTTGTTATTGCCTCATACGGAACTGGCTCTGTGATGGCTGTTCCTGCTCATGATCAACGTGATTGTGAATTTGCATTTGAACATGATTTACCTATTCGTAGAGTCTTGATTGAGAATGAAGATGATGACCTTGAAGCCGAAATTGAGAGGGCGTTTGAAGGATACGGCACAATGGTCAATTCGAGTCGTGAAGGATTTGATGGATTATTCGGTGATGATGCAAAACGAGCCGTTATTGACGCCTTAGAAAATGAAAATTCAGGCAATGGAATGATTCAATGGAAAGTAAGAGATTGGCTCATTTCCCGACAACGATACTGGGGGACACCAATTCCAATCATTCATTGTGATGAATGTGGTCTTGTTCCCGTTCCCGAAGAAGATTTACCAGTACTGCTTCCTGATGATGTGACGTTTACTGGGGAAGGTAATCCATTAGAAAGTTCTCCTACATTTTCTGATGTCTCTTGTCCTACGTGTGGGAATGATGCAAAGAGGGAGACTGACACGATGGATACCTTTGTTGATTCTTCGTGGTATTTCATGCGCTTTACTGATGCAAACAATGACAATGAATGTTTCAGTAATGATGCGGCAGACTATTGGATGAATGTTGACTTCTATTGCGGTGGAATCGAACACGCGCAGATGCACCTCGTTTATGCACGGTTCTGGACTAAAGCATTGAGAGATCTTGGACTTCACAAAGAAGACGAGCCTTTCAAAGAACTGTTATGTCAAGGAATGGTCAACGCCCAAGCACCATATTGTAAACCATGCAATGTTACCCACCCCACTTTGGAAAGAGGTAATCCATGCCCCCTCTGTAGTGGAGAATTAGATGAAAGAAGTGCTAAGATGAGTAAATCTCTGGGCAATACTGTCAGCCCCATCTCAATGGTAGAACAATTTGGTGCTGATACTGTTCGTTTGTTCATTCTATTCGCTGCGCAACCAACTGCTGGGATGGATTGGTCTGATACTGCTGTTGAAGCGTGTAACAGGCAGATGAGGTCGATATGGAATCTTGCCCGAGATATGTTATCTTGGGGTGATGATACTTCAACCGTTGATTCTTGGTTAGCAACTCAATTTCAAGTTAGGAAGACGGAATGGATTTCAGCAATGGAGGGAGTACATCTCAGGGCCGCTGTCATGCTGAGTCACTACGAAGTGTATTCTGACTTGATTTGGTATCAACGAAGGGGTGGCCAAAACGGAACGCTGGTACGCACACTTCTTCTTGATTGGGCCCAGATGCTACATCCTGCTACACCTCACATCGCTGAAGAATTGTGGGCTGCTGCTGGTGGAGATGGCCTTATTGCAGCCCGTGCTCTCAACTTCAATGATGAGGAAATTGGTGAGACAAATATCCTCGCTAGAGAATTGTTCGTCCACTCCTTCATCGACCAAGCGCGGCAGATGAAGGAACTTGCTGAGCGCCATATTGATGGTGAGGCAACTTCAGTTACTATCCAATGTGCTGAAGCGTGGAAAGGTGAATTAGTGCGCACTGGTATTGAATTACTCGAGAATGATTTCCCTATGAAAGGGGCGATGGGTGAGATAATGTCACGACCTTTTGCCCAAGATGAAGAGATTAGAAGATTGGTGCCTGGCGCATGGAAGCGCATAATGAAGCAGTTGTACCGATGGTCTCCTGCAGAGAGAAGTGTGTTGAAAGCTAATCTTGATGAAATCGGAATCCTACGCGATACTGCTGATTTTATTGGCACTGAACTAGGAGTGATGGAAGTGAACATCTATCTTGCTGGTGATGGAGAGGATGTAGGTGGTAAGGCCAAATTTGCTTATCCTTCAGAGCCTGGAATAGCATATCTTTGATTTGACACCTCATTTGTCTTAGTATAGGCCGAGGTTGAAAAGGGAGGGGCCGCTCGCCCACAATAAGTGAACAGAAGCAACAGAGAAGACAACAACCGCCAATCGAATAATGGAAATCGAGAACAAACTCGTGGACGTAGCCGACGTCAAAGAGGGCGAAGAAGGCATTCATCGACGAACAAAGGCGGTAATAAGGGAGAGAAATTCTCTGAGCGCCTCAATGAAGCAAGAGAGAAAGCAAAAACAAGGTTCAGTACCTCACCCATGCCATTGGGTTTTCCAAGTATTATCGAGCCTAAACCAGTGGATATCTCAATTAATTGGCCTACAAAACCAATACGGCAAAATGTCGAGCGTAAAGTGTGTGACTTGGTTACCATTCCTGGTGAATGGGGATTTCTCGATGATGACGCTGTGGAAATCATTGCCAAACGATTAGAACCCCACAAGATGACTGTGGAGCAGGGCCTTTCATTGCGCAAAGCGCTGATGCAAGAGAAAGCAGTGTATGGCCATCACAAGATGATGGCGCGGGCGAATACTTTTCGAAAGCGATACGATGAGGGGGAAACTGTTCTTCAACTTTCACGCCGCTTTGATTTCCCTCCTGTGGCTATTTTCAGGGCGATTCTAACCTCTCGCGGCTGGTCTAAAGTGAAAATTAGAGATTCGCTGAGGCAACCTGATAGAAAAATGTCAAAGAGAGATGCAAGAGAATTTCGTGAAGCAGAGGAGAAGGATAGGGTTACCAATGTTGATCAGGGTGATACGGCGATAAAAGCTGATCTCTTCGAAGTGGTTGTGGGTAACTATCTTGACCAACATGGTGTTAATTACCGAAGGCAAGAGGACCTACTCAAAGAACAACAAAAAGAGCATGGTAGACCACTCAACACACCTGATTTCCTAATAATGGATAATCTAGAGATAAATGGTGAGCCCATTGCTTGGATAGATGCAAAAAATTTCTATGGTGCAAATTTATCATTCACTAAGAAAAAGACGAAGAAACAGATGAATAGATACATCGATGAATGGGGGTTTGGGGCCATCGTTTATCGTCATAGTTTCTGTGATGCTCTTAATATTCCTGGGGTGCTAAAACTTGACCAAGCACCACTTGATATCTCAATAATGAATCCTGATTCATGAATCATCTGAGTGTATCACTTGACAAATTAACTATACAACTTTGCAGGTTTACGGATTCTAGGTAATCCGCTATTTTACCCATCTCATTAATTGAAAGGTTCGAATCTAAATTGTTTGGGATTATCACTACACTTTCACCAAGCATACAGAGAAGTGGTGTTGCATTAGTGCCTGAAGCGACGATTGCTTCATTTGCAATGTCTAGTAATTCCGCTCGGCCAGCATCTGATGCTAATCCTGATTGGTTCGCAAATATTGTGGCGGCATCTAATATCTCCCTCCAACGATAAGAATTCCAATCACCTGAAAGAAGTGGCGTTATGGTCTCTTCTCCGGACATCCGTATGCGAACTTTCCATTCTGGATTATCAATATAGGATGATGTGTGGCGTGTTTTTCTATTCCTCCAAACAACTAACATTTGCATCGGATGATGCCACGATTCAACCTCACCATTACCTCCGTAATCATCGGATAGAAAAGGACAGCCCGGCTCTCTTCTAAGATCTACACCCCCTACCCAAAGAGCAGATACATCACCTAATCCTCCTGACAATCTCCTCTCCACAATATGAGCAATTTGGAATGAACGAGGTTTAGCAATACTTGGTTCTACTCCCAGGGCAATTTGAAGAGCCATTGCACAAGCGAGTGCGCCTGCTGCCGACAAACCAAATCCCTGTTGTTGAGGAAGTGAACAGTACTGATTAATTTGCCAATAATAATCAGTTATTTCTGGACAATACTTTGCTAATTCTTCGATAACTGTTTGGTGAAGAGGAAGATGTGTGTGATTATCAACAGAAGGTTCCTCTTCATCATCGCACAGAACCCCTTCAACTACGATACTACATGTTGGCTCGTCAGTATCAATACAAAGGCCAACTCCGCGGCTACCTTGCTCTAAAAGGTGAATAGACGAGTCTTGAACACTGAACAATAGCGTGATGTGGCCTGAGGACGAGGCGCTTCCTCTAACAGTAGTCATCGATGACCACCCCTCGGGGTTACATTTGGTCTTGACGCTAATCAAAACGCTTCAGCAAGGTCTGCAGTAAGCGCCTCAAAGCGGCTAGATAATTCCTTACAAGCTTGAACAAAGCAATTACGTGCAGACATTGAGCCATCAGTCTGGAATTTGAAGATGAATTCTCCTTCAACATCTTCTAGAGTAATAGCATCATTAAATTTGGATTCAATATCGGTACCTGGGCCAACATGATTGAGATCATTTCTCAATAAATTTACCTTATCAATATCAGTCAAGCGACCTTCCTTATCGAAATCCTTGGCAGTGATGTTTAAGTCTAATTCGAAGAGCATCTTAGAACGTGTCTTGACATTTATTACTCCATGCTGGCGCGCCCTGAAAGTAACACCTGCTACTGGCGAAAACTTGGCATGATCTCTACCTCGCCCCATTACTGCATAGAAGTAAGCGTGTAATACTTGACCTTCATACAATTTAGTTAGAGGTATTCTACCAAATTCTTCGGGGATGTCCAATCTACGGTCACCGATGACATTCAATTCTGAGGCTTCAATAATTTTGCCCCCTTCTTCGCCGGAAGAAGAAATTGTGTAAATTATTTGACAGGCTGGGCATCCGCGTTGGTCCTTTACCAAATCACGACACTCTGGACATTCGTCTTGAAAGTGGAAATCATCATGGAATGTTGGAATCGGTAGCATTGCAAATCTGTGAGCAAGTTGCTCATCTGAAAGAGCATAATTGGATTCGTAGTATTCACCTGTGGCTTCATCTTGAAACAAGCCAAGTTCAATTCGCATCTGGTCGATAGCAAACTTCGGAACATCTGCAATCATTGTTCGGCGTAACGCGTTAACGAACGAACGATCGCTATTTGAAACAAGAATTTGCATTGAATTATCATTTTCTGAAAGTACTGTTAATTTTGGCATCTAATATCACCTCTGTTCAAACTCTTCGACCTCGTCTACCACCCTTACGCTTGGTACCATCGTGTGGCCGAGGAGTGCAATCTTCAATTCTTTGAACTTGAATCCCTGCTCGGGTAAGACTTCTGACTGCTTGTTGTGCACCTGGTCCAGTATTAGGGCTCTTATTGCCCCCTTGACCACGGTAACGAATAACTGCCTGAGTAAATCCTCTTTCTTGAATTGCTTCAGCCAATCGTTCTGCTGCACGGATAGCGGCAAATTGGCTACCTTTATCGGATCCTTTCTTGGTTACTTGGCCTCCAGTACACTTAGCAATGGTTTCTGCACCTGTTTGATCAGTAGCTGTCATCAAGATATTGTTATACGAGCTGTATATGTTAATGATACACTTACGAGACATCACGATTCACCTCCGCTAACATCGTCAGAACTAGGCGCCGCTGCGACTGCTTCAGCGAGTTCTTGAACTTCTTCAGCCGAAGGTGCTCCATCATTAGTTAACTCAAGAGTAGATTCTTCTTCTTCATTTGCATAATCAGCCTTCGAGCGAATCGATACTATATCCTGCCTTAGCGGATGTTGGTCATTAGCAAGTTCTGAAGATAAATTGTATTGCAACGCTGCTTCTTCCTCTCTAGTGATGATGTAACCTGGAACTGTCATTACTTGATCGCCAATGGATATGTGTCCATGGATTAGTAATTGGCGTGCCTGCTTTGGACTTGCTGCAAGCCCTTTGTAATAAACTTGAGATTGTAAGCGGCGAGCCAATACGTGGTCAACATTGAGGCGTAATACATCATCGAGAGAGGCACCTTCAGGAAGTAATCCTCTACGGTGCAGTGAAGTAATCAAATCAGCCTTCTCTCTTGAGATGTGGTCATCTTCTCCTGAATCTGTTGTTGCAATCAATTTCATTGCGTTGGAACGCCAGCGGCGCAATTTACTGCGAGCCTTCCATATTTCTCTGTGGTTCTTCAGACCATAATTGAAAATGAGTGTGCGCTCTTCTTCGATTCTCTCAGCTTGCCAAGGGTGCTTGGGGCCCTGCCATACTCTACGGCTAAACTTTGGATGTCCCATACTTAATCACCTCATTTCTTCCTCTGCACACCGAGTGTGAGACCGGTTCTACTATTCGAACGGGTTCTTTGACCACGAACTCTTCCACCAATAGCATGACGAATACCGCGGTAACTCTTCACTGCGCGGTGGCGTTCAATATCTTCTTTCTGAACCATCTTTACTTCTTGTGAAAAGAGGTGGAATTCATCACCAGTGTGTAAATCTCGTTGTCTATTTAACATCCATACCGGAACTTCTGTTGGATACGACTCAATGGCATTCCCCAACTGTGTGAGTTCTTCATCAGATAGATGGCCACCCAATTTCTTTTTGTCAACACCTGCAATTTCACAAAGTGCAGTTGCTGTTCGCTGACCAACTCCATTAATCGAAGTTAGGCCCAAGCCAATAGGTTTCATTCCATCAACATCGGCCATGGCGAGTCTTAGAATATATCTAAAATCATCACCAAGTTCGCTCTCATCTATTTTTGCCATATTCGGTTCCCCCGAGTACACCGGTCACCCAGTGGCTACTGTGTAGCGGCTCCGCGACCTACCCTCCCTATTTAACAGAAACGATTTACCCCATAGGGGTATTAGTAACAAAAATGGTTAATTTACAACTATTGGGGTTCACGACAAACAAACCATGCGCTACCTTCTGAAGTATCAACATCAGCCAAAAATCCCTGTTTACCCCTTGAGTGGTCCTTCAAACCATTATCAAGCAGTGATTGTAATTTTGGTTGGATAGAAGGATTCATCTTGCACCTAAGCGTGAGTGTTGAAAGATATGCAAAATTAGCAGAAACTAATATTGGAGAAATATTCTCTATTGTGGGTTCAACTTTCAGACGACTCATCACTTCACCAGTTGAAGAAACAAATGCCTTGACAAGTGATTTACTCATGTCAAGAGGTTCGCTTGAGAGCAACATTGGTCGGCGTCCTGAGATTCTCACCCAACTACAGCTTGCCTCCGCAGGCAATGCTTCTCTAATCCACTGCCTTTGTAATCCTGATGAGAGAAGTGCTGAATCAACGATTGTAAGCCAGTCTCCCTTTTTGGGAGTCATTGACAAATCTTGTTTTGCTTCGGTACGAGAACCTGCAAAACTGATGACTGAACCATCAGGAAGAAGACGGAGCATTCTAGCAGGAGTGCCAGCAACTGCTGCAGCACCAAACCAAATTGTCAAACGATCTATTCTACCACGGCCAGTTGATACCCACTCCCAAGTGGTTGGTGAACTAGGCCATAACTCACGTAAAATAGCCTCAGCTTCGGCTTGTTGTTTAGGGAGTAATCTTGGTGATAAATCAATAATAATAGCCGGGCCCTGACTACCTATTACAAGATAATCTGACCATTTTTGTAATAATNTTTCTATTGGGGGCTCCATCTCATCTAGTGCGTGGTTTTGAGTGCCTTGTGGTCGCGCTGGATCAACATGTAATGCTGCAATCGTGCGGCCTACTAAATCAACCTCTTTGAGGGCCGATGATGCAGCTGTGCCATCACCAACCAAAACAAATGTCTTGGTAGCCCAATCACCTTCTGATAATTCTGAGATTACTTGCCCGTTAGCAGCAGAAAGTACTGCTGAATCTGCATCTAATTCAATTCCCAATCCTGGCCTATTCAATTCATCACAATATGCGAATAATTGTGACCCAGAACCACAAGCAGGATCGAGGATTACTCCTTTTCCAAGCCGGCAATCTGCCAACTGCTCTGCCCTAGTTAAACAGACTGCCCATGGGGTAGAAAGGCGGGACATTCTCTCCGTTTGAAATAAAGCCGGTCCACTTGACTTCTCATTAGATTCTACCTGTTCATCACGAGAAGAAATTACCTCAGCAAAGCCAAGGACATCTGAAGAAAGAGGGAGAACTGTATGTCGCGCCATACTGTATCAATCCATAGGAAGTCTGTCGCCGTTATGCACCTTTCTATTCAAATTAAAAGTTCATTGATGCTCAACTCGAACACCAACCACTGATTATTTGCGGGCTCTCTATCTGGTCTATCTTTGTAAGCAAGTTCAGGTGGAAGAATGACTGTATGTGTAGTTCCATCACCAATCGCACAGCGAAATATATCACAATCCAAACCAATCACTCCCCAATGAAATCCTTTGATGTAACAAGCACTTGGAGCGCCAGCATCACAGGTGGGTTCTGAACCTGCAGTAACTGGTAAATCACCTTCATCGAGTTGTTCACCTGTATCAGAAATCCATACCTTGTAATGTACATTCATTCGATTACCGTAATCTACGTGAAGAGCCCAATCATCGTCAGCAAGCAATCTAACCTCTAATTGAACTTCAGCCCCTTCAACAGTTGGATGGGATACTGTTACGATGAATACTTCTTCGTCCACATCAGAATCTAATTCGAGTACTAACATTTCAGCACTATCTGG
>NYYK01000035.1 GCA_002685895.1 Methanobacteriota archaeon | reverse complement strand
AGACTCATAAACCGTTCATCAGTCGCCCATCCACCCGTAGGGTGGTATCATGTCACGTAAGGAAGTTCTTGGTTCAATAAAGGATGCCGAAAAGAAGGCACGACAAAAACTTGACAAGGCGAGTTCAGATGCTTCAGGGATAGTTAGCAAGTCTCGTATTGATGCAGGAGAAGTCGTTGCAAATGGAAAGCGAGATGCAGAGGTTGCTGCACAGAAAATGATTGCAAAAGCCCGTGATGATGCCGCCAAGGAAGCGGATAAAGTGCGTGCTGACGGCGAGAAAGATCTCAATGCAATCAGAAGCCAAAGTGAGAAGAACCGCTCAGCCGCAATTGAAGCGGTACTGAACAATTTTACCACCGAGTAATCCTAGTTAGAATTTGGAGTTGTAATTATGGGCAAGTTAACGACACAGGGGATGTCACGGTTAACTGCCGCGGGAACACTCCCCAAACTCGATGATGCCATCGAGGCCCTTGCTACCCTGAAAGCAGTTCACATGATTGATTATCCTGGTGATGAAGAGGGCCTTCGATTAGGAAAACCGAACTCTTCATCAGAGGGAATAGGCCGCAATCTCAACCGTTACCGTAGCGTCATGACCCAAATGTCAACAGATGATGTCAAGGTTCCCCTTGAGGCACATCCGATTAGACTCAAGATGGCTGCAGACCTTCCTTCTCTTGTAGATGAGATGCTTACCTCATCTGACCGAATTGATGCAATTGAGAGTGAAGAAGGAGCCATTAATGAAGAGTTTGCGGCTCTTACAACACTCGAGCCAATAGGACTTGAACTTGATTTACTTTCAGGCTATGATAATGTCACTGTTTTTGTTGGTACCGTGAAGAGTCGTGTTGCAGCTAAGAAAGCGGCAGGTGATGGAATTGCGATTGTTGGTGGCCAGAAGCAAAAAGTTGCTGCAATATTTTGTAGAAATGAAGACGCGACCAACGTTCAATCAGCACTTGATGATGCAGATTTTTCTGTAGTACCTGTTCCGGCCGGAGAGGGCAACATTGGCAGCCGTCTTTCCGATTTGGAAGCACGTAGCCAAGACCTCTCAGATGAGAAGCAACTACTCCAAGAAGAGTTGGAGATGTGGGGAGACCACAACGGCGCAGTTCTACAAGGGGGTATCGAACTCCTTGAACGAGATATGGCGATCGCTCTTGGTCCAGTCAGAGTTGCTACTAGCGAGCACACTTTCGTAATTGATGGATGGATTGAAACCTCTCGAAGTGACGAAGTAACTGCAGCTCTCTCCGATACCTGCCTACATGTGGAAGTCGAGCCATTTAAGATAGTTCCAGGCGGCGGTGGGCATGGCCATCACGGTCCAGAGTTGGAGATGCCTCCAATCAAGTTCGCAGACCGTCACAAGAGCAAACCGATGGAACTCATTACTGATTTGATGGGCCGCCCATCCTACGGCAAAGTTGATCCAACTCTATTCATGTTCTTCACCTACCCTATTTTCTTCGGACTAATGCTTGGAGACATAGCATACGGCTTTGTTACAATGGGTGTTGGATACGCTCTTTACCGAGCTAAAGGGCACGATGAAACTATGTTACTCGCATCCAAATTCCTGATGTATATCGGCTTCGCCACGATAATCTTTGGTTATCTGTATGGCGAATTTGCCGGCTTTGAGATATTACCACACGGCCATTGCGACATCGAGACCGTTGTCGGTGCCCACGCGTGCGAGGTAGCAGGCGGCCACTGGCATTGGACTGCGGCTGATGCGCCGGCATGGGCTACTTGGCCCACAATATTCTATCCAAGTGGGGGTGAATTACACTGGTCAACCAACGAGTTGAGCCTCTTTGCATTTGCTGGTGTGGAGCACGGTCTTCCTTTCGGTTTGACCTTCTCTTATCCATTCCACAGAGTAGCTATGGCTTCTGCGGGGGGCAATCTCGAGGATTTAATTCTTCTAACAATATACATGGGAGTATTCCACACCTTGCTAGGTCTTTTTATCGGATTCCGTGATTCATGGATTTACGGCGATTCCCATGGCAATGTTGGCCCAGCAGTCGCAATCTTCGACAAGGGTTCGTGGATTGCAATCTTGGTTGGTGGCTTCCTGTTCGCCTACGCCTTCCTCGGGCTCAAGGGCGATCACGGCCAAGGTTACCTAGACTTCCTCTCTCAAATGCAACTCATCGGGGGGATTGTTGCCGGTGTCGGTGTATTGATGTTGATTTACGCTTCATACGCCTATCATGGTATGCCGCCAGCGATTGCAGCAATGTTGGGTCCGATTGAAGGAATTGGTATGATGTCAACTGTAGTCTCCTACGTGCGTTTATTCGCTGTAGGTATTGTTGGCGTTAAGATTGCAGAAACTGGAAACCATATGCTCTATGGGCATATGGAGGATGGCCATGGTACTGGAATGGTTGGAATCATATCCGATTTATCTCATCACAATGTCAGTGGATTTATTCTTGCTGCAATATTACTGCCCATGATACTTCCATTCGCTCTCAAGTTCCTCAAGTTAGATATTCCACAACTTGGCTTCAAGATGCAACTATTGCTTGGCTTCGTTGTATCTGGAGGACTTGGATATGCATTTGGAGTAGGGAGTAGCATCTTCCTTCTTATTGTCCTCTTCATTGGTTGGTTTGTTGTACAAGGCTTCGCTTGGTTGCTTGGCGTTGTCAGCCCAAACATACACGCTGCTCGACTTCACCTAGTCGAGTGGATGAAGCAATTTTACGAGGTGGTTGGCGAGAAGTTCGCACCATTTGGATTTACAGCTCGAACAGTGGAGGTCGAGTAATCAGATATCAGATTCCTATGCAAAGCATGGAAAAAAAGGAGGAAAAAAATATGAAAATAAATATGGTAAGAGGAATGCGTTTGTTGCTCGTTTTGATGAGCATCAGCTTGATTGCAGGAGTGGCCAGTGCGGCTACTGCTGATGAAATAGCCGAGAAGGACACTATGGCCAAATTGGGTGCGGGAATTGCACTCGCAGGTTGTGGTATTGGAACAGGCCTTGGTCAAGGACAGATTGGAGCAGCTGCAGTCGGAATGATTGCTGAAGACGGCTCGAAATTTGGTACTGGCTTGCTGTTCACAGTACTGCCTGAGACGGTTGTGTTGTTCGGATTCCTTGCAATGTTCCTATTGTGAGCATAGTGAGAACGGAGAATTTGAGGAGGATAACTGAAATGACGCTAGAAGCGTTGGTCAGCGAAATCGCCACTGCGGCGAAGAAGGAGGCGAAGGGTATCACCGACGTAGCCAAGGCTGAAGCCAAGGTAATTCTCGACGAAGCGAAAGCTGAGGCGAATGCACACAGCGAGGAAATTAATTCTCGCGCAGAGCGCGAATGCACCCAGATAAAGACGGAAACAGTTGCCAGTGCGCGACAGGCTAACCAAAAGGCACAACTCATCGCTAGGCGAGAAGAGTTGGATGCTACATGGAATACTGTGCGCGAGCAGGTTGGCTCATCAAGTATGAATGGTCGTTTAGCGCTACTCAAAGCACTGCTCACTCAAGCTAAGGGTGATGCAGAAAAGGGCATGGTTCTACATCCGGTCGGTATTGATCGCCCGGCATTAGAGATGGCCGCAACAGATTTCGATATCGGAAGCGATGTCGATGGCTTGGGTGGCTTTGTTCTTGAAACCAAGGATGGTTCGGTCGTTCTTGATTACCGCTTTGATGGACGGTTGGATGAGTCGTGGAAATCGTCTCTATCTTCTGTGACATCAGAATTGTTTGGAGACGCCTGAGCGAAAAGGAGGATTAGTTATGGCAACGGTATCCCGTGGAAAGTCGAATTGGGCTAATGCCTCGGCGCGTAGCAAAGCGCGCAAGGCTAAACTGATTGACGCCACGCAAATGCGACAACTTTTGTTGCAGGAACCCGATGCCATGGCTTCCAGCATCGCTGAAATGGGTTACAGGGCCGAATTGGACCTGTATGCAATCCGGCTCAGCGGTGCTGACCTTGTCGAGGCTGCTCTAAACCACAATATGGACCGAGATTTGATTCAAGTACTCGGGTTCTGCCAAGGGCACCTGAAGGATTTGGTGTCCATTTATGTTGAAAGATATACTTACCAGAAGGTCAAGACCGCTCTGAGAGCAATCCGTAGCGGTGTCTCTGACGAGATGGTTGCTAGTCAGGTGCTTGCCGAGGAGAATGATGCTAACAGCCAATGGCTGGAAGTAGTAAGAAACTCGAATACCTTGTCAGACGCGGTTTCAGCACTTACCGGAACCAAGTTTGGCAAGGCAGTATTGTCCGTTGAGGACAGTAACGACCTAATGGCCTTGGAGGACGCCCTTGACAGGCAATACTACCACGATGCAACTGGAAAATTGCGAGCAGGTGGAAGTAGCCATCCGCAGTTGCTACGATACTTACGCACTGAAATTGATCACCGCAATGTGGCAAATCTATTCCGGGCCCTTAAGCAGTCTCTATCTTCTGAAGAGAGACACAAATTGATGTTGCAGGGTGGCTATGCCCTCAACCCAACTATCCTTAGACAGGCTGCAGAAGCAGATAACGAAGAGGCTNTNGTTGAGATTTTACGTCGTGCNCCGAATTTCAATGATAGTGGTTTTGATGAGGCNCTTGCTGCTTNCCGTGAGAAAGGTACACTCGANCCGATAGTGAACATCCTNACTGAACAACGNATGNTATTGTTGAATCGAATGGCGACATTGCATCCACTNTCAGCATTNCCAGTAATCAACTATGTTGAACGTAAGGTGTGTGAAGTTGCTAACCTGCGTCTGATGACTCGTGGAAGGGCGGCGGGCCTTTCCGATGAAGTAATCGAGGCGCATTTGAGAATATAAGGAGGAATAGGTTTGGAGATTGCAGTAGTCGGTACGTCTGAATTTAGCCTCGGTTTCCAACTAGCGGGTATTACCCGCATTCTTAACCCGCCAAATGATGAGGAGATGCAGAAGGATCTGCGTCAACTCCTAACTGACAAGGAGGTGGGTATTGTCGTGATTGACGCTGCCGACCTACTCAAAATGCCCGACAGGCTTCGCATCCAGCTGTCGGATAGCATATCCCCGACGTTTCTTGGTATCGGCACCGAGCAGGATAATACCCTGCGGGAGCAAATCAAGAGTGCAATAGGCGTCGACCTCTGGAAGTGAAACTCAAAAAATAATAAAAGGAAGTGAAGAAATGAGCGAAAATGGACAAATATACAGAATATCTGGACCGGTGGTTACAGCGATTGGATTAGATGCGAAAATGTACGATGTGGTGCGAGTTGGTGATGAAGGCCTGATGGGTGAAGTTATCGAATTGCACGGCGAAAAAGCAGTTATTCAGGTGTATGAAGATACATCAGGCGTGCGCCCTGGAGAGCCAGTGATAAACACGGGCCTCACCCTTGCGGTGCAGCTTGGCCCTGGCTTGCTGACTCAGATTTATGATGGGATTCAGCGCCCTCTGCCTGTCATGCAGGAGAAGATGGGTACTTTCATCACTAGAGGTGTTGATGCTGATGGACTAAACCAAGAGAAGAAGTGGAAATTCGAGCCTACTGCCAAGAAAGGTGAAAAGGTCGAGGGTGGCCAAACAATTGGAACTGTTCAGGAAACTGAAACAATTGTACACAAAATCATGATTCCTCCAAACACTACTGGTACAGTCAAGAGTATCAAGGGTGGTGACTTCACAGTCTCTGAAACTGTTTGTACCTTGGATGATGGAACAGAGATTGCAATGATGCAGCGCTGGCCAGTCCGTGCCCCACGTCCTTACAGGCAGAAGTATGCGCCTGACACTCCTCTTGTAACTGGAATGAGAATCCTCGACTTCCTCTTCCCTCTTGCAAAGGGTGGTGCGGCAGGTATCCCTGGGCCATTCGGTTCGGGAAAGACCGTCACTCAGCAATCGCTTGCAAAGTATTCTGACGCACAAATCGTGGTTTACATTGGATGCGGTGAGCGTGGAAACGAGATGACAGAAGTATTGGACGAGTTCCCTGAACTTATTGATCCAAACACTGGTAAGCCGTTGATGAACAGAACAGTGATGATTGCAAATACTTCCAATATGCCTGTGGCTGCGCGTGAAGCATCTGTCTACACCGGGATTACAATTGCAGAATATTTCCGCGACATGGGTTATGATGTTGCACTGATGGCAGATTCAACGAGCCGTTGGGCAGAAGCAATGCGTGAGATTTCATCTCGTCTTGAGGAGATGCCTGGTGAGGAAGGTTACCCTGCTTACCTCTCTAGTAGGCTTGCCGAGTTCTACGAGCGTGCCGGCCGTGTTGAGACCCTAGAGGGTGAAGATGGCTCAGTTACTGTGATTGGGGCTGTATCTCCACCTGGTGGAGACATTTCCGAGCCAGTTAGCCAAGGTACCCTTCGTATCGTGAAGGTTTTCTGGGGTCTTGATGCACCTCTCGCAAGGCAGCGTCACTTCCCAGCAATTAACTGGCTGAACTCCTACTCTTTGTACCCGCAATCACTTGACCAGTGGTTCAAGGATAACATTGCTGCTGATTATCCAGAAGTCAGAACTGAAATTAGCAGTCTGCTTCAAGTTGAAGCAGAATTGCAGGAGATTGTTCAGTTAGTCGGTTCTGACGCTCTGCCAGTCGACCAACAGTTGACTTTGGAAGTTGCAAGGATGATTCGTGAATTCTTCTTGCAACAGAATGCGTTCCACGAAATTGACGCTTTCACTGGTGTTGAGCAACAGTACCACATGGCAAAGGCGATTCTCACTTTCCAAAGTGAAGCAAAGACTGCGATTGAAGCAGGTGGCGTGCTTGAGGATGTTGTGAACGTTCCAGCTCGTAGTAATTTGATGCGTGCTAGATTTGAAGACGATTACCTCAGCAGAATGGAAGGTCTAGTTGATGAAATGACAAAGCAGATTACCGCTGCGGCGGAGGGGAACTAAGGGGGAATTTAGATGGCAGGAAAAGAATACCGTACTATTACAGATGTCAAGGGGCCACTCGTGTTCCTAGATAAGACAGAACCAGTTGCCTTTGGTGAAATCGTGGAATTGCGACTTACCGATGGCAGTATGAAGAATGGACAAGTTCTCGACACCAGCGACGATTTGGTCGTTGTGCAAGTTTTCGAAGGCACTGCTGGTGTCGACAGAACAACAGGCGTCAAGTTCCTTGGCGATGTGTTCAAACTACCGGTCAGCAAGGATCTTGTTGGTAGGATTCTCGATGGTGCTGGACGCCCACGTGATGGCGGCCCTGAAATCGTAGCAGAATCCAATGCAGATATTATCGGCGCAGCAATCAATCCGTATGCACGCCAGAGGCCACACGATTTCATTCAGACTGGAATTAGTGCAATCGATTGCTGTACAACACTCGTGCGAGGACAGAAGTTGCCAATTTTCAGCGCATCAGGTCTGCCACACAACGACATTGCGCTACAAATCGCACGTCAGGCAAAGTTGACTGCAAGTGACGAACAATTCATCGTAGTGTTCTGCGCAATGGGAATTACAGCCGAAGAATACAACTTCTTCCGTAGTGACTTAGAACGCACTGGCGCTCTAGAGAATGCGGTTCTATTCGTTAATCTAGCAGACGACCCAGCGGTGGAGCGTTTGATTACACCAAGATTGGCTCTTACAGCAGCAGAGTACCTAGCATTTGAGCAAGATTACCACGTATTGGTTATCTACACTGATGTTACAAACTACTGTGACGCACTGCGCCAAATTGGAGCGGCCCGAGAAGAGGTGCCCGGACGACGTGGTTACCCAGGATACATGTACACCGACTTAGCCATGCTCTACGAACGCGCTGGATTGGTGAAGGGGAAGAAGGGGTCAATCACTCAATTCCCTATCCTAACCATGCCCGGTGACGATATTACTCACCCAATACCTGACCTTTCAGGATATATCACTGAAGGCCAAATTGTGATTTCTCGAGAATTGCATGGTAGTGGTATCTATCCACCAATCAACGTTCTTCCTAGCCTTTCCCGCCTGATGGGTGGAACAATTGGAGAGAAGACTACACGAGAAGATCACAAATGTGTGTCTGACCAGATGTATGCGGCATACGCCCAAGGTCGAGAACTACGTGGTCTTGTGGCGATTGTTGGTGAAGATGCGCTCAACGAGCGTGACAAGCAACTACTATCCTTCTCAGGTCTATTCGAGGACAAGTTCCTGCGTCAAGGCCGATACGAAGATCGTAGTATCGATGAGACACTTGACCTCTGTTGGAATCTGATGCAGACCATCGAGACGAAGTATCTCGTAAGGCTTGATCAGCAGTGGATTGACAAGTACCATCCAACTGATAAGAAGGAATGAATCTAGAATTAAATTACTGTATTTAGGAGGTGAGAACAGATGGCATTGGACATTAAACCGACGCGCAGCGAACTCATCAACCTAAAGCGGCGCATCAAGCAGACACAGAATGGTTACAATCTGCTGAAGTTGAAGCGAGACGGTTTATTCTATGAATTCCGAGTTCTTTTGTCAGAGATGATTGAGGCAAAAGAGGCACTAGTCACCACCTTTGTGGAAGCAAAGCAGGCCATCAACTTGGCCAGTTCCATTGAGGGCGGGTTAGCTGTGAAGAGCGCGGCAATTGCAATCGCACAGAAACCAGAAGTTGACGTCATTCGACACAACATCATGGGTGTTGTGGTTCCTAAAGTGGAGGGCAGATATCTTTCCCAGACTCTTGAGGAGCGAGGACTTGGATTGATTGGTGGTTCACCATACTTGGACGAGGCTGCAGATGCTTATGGCGAGTTGATTGAAAGTATAGTCAAGGCTGCTGAGATGGAATCTACACTAAAGCGACTACTTGTTGAGATTGAAGCAACAAAGCGTCGTGTAAACGCTCTAGAATTCAAGGTCATTCCAGAAATGCAAGAGGCGCAGTCCTTCATTCAACTCAGACTCGAAGAGATGGAAAGAGAAGAGACATTCAGACTTAAGCGATTCAAGAACAAGTGAAGTCACTTCTTGCTAGTATTATGCCAAGTTTTCCACTCTTATAGAGTGGAAGAATTGGTCTAGGGTTGATACGGCATGAGCCTTTCCCCGATATGGGGGCAATGTATGTCTGAGGATGAAGAACAACTCAAACCACTCTTGCTTCAGAAGAAAGCATGGAGCCAGAGGGAACTCCTTGAGCACATCGTGGATCGCCATTTCAACCGCTTAAGTGATGATTTTGGTGATTTACCTGCTTGGCAAGTCAGTCCACGTAAAGGAACTGCTAGCGAGTGCGTGGTAGAACTTGATTCGCACTTGAGGACTCTAGGGTGGTATCCACTTCTTGAGGAGGGTGAGCCATTTACACTCACTCTATTGAATATTCCAAGTGATAGTCATCCGAATAATAAACCAGTTGTTCAAATCATTATATGGAATTTAAGTTTACTTTTCAGTATCACTATTGGCGCTTTATGGATTTCTTATCAGAATAGCAGTGTTGAGTGGCATGATAGTGCGGTTATACAATCTTCCCTGTTCTATTTTGCTGGCCCGCTTTTTGTTGCTCTATTGTTCACCTCTTTTCTTCGTAAATACATTTTCAGCCGTCTTGGAGTTGATGGTGGCCACTTCCTGCCTGCTGTTTCTCCCATTATTTTCTTTAGCAATGCACAGATGCTCTGGCCATTTGGCTTGCTAGGGGTGTTCAATCAACGAATGATGCCAGCACTTGTTTGGCCAACCCGTCGCGGCATGTTACTTTCTAGTATCGTTACACCACTTTCATTTCTACTGATAGGCCTTTGTTACGCTGTGATTGGTATACTAATGACTCCAAATTCATCTCCAGATTTTTCTAGTATCCCCTCCATTATTCAGTTGAATCCAATCACTCATCTGATAGCAACCTTCCTTATCACTCCAGAAGAATTGGTTGTGCGCACAGTTTGGTTGCACCCCTTGGCATTAGCGGGTCAAGCGCTAATGACGTTCGCTTGGATTCTCTTAGTGCCAATTCCTGGATTGCCCGGTTATCGAGCTCTGTGGGCTATACTTGGTACTGAAAATATGATGGCGTCAGGAACTGAACTTGCTCTATACGGATTTTTCTTACTCAGCGTGGTGGTGATTCTCATCACTTCTGGATTTACTCCATGGCTATTCCTCTTTGGCCTAGGCGTTTGGAGAATGTTTTCCGAACAATCAAAAACCTCTGCTGGTTTGATAACTAACGATTCCATAGAATTGGACAAGACTTCTGCACTACGCTCATTTGCGACACTCTTCTTCGCTCTTTTACTCACTTTTCCTGGAGTTGCTACTGTCACTGGTTACGATGATTGGCAGGAGGGATTGGCCCTTGAATGGCCCGAAGAGAGGGTGGTAAGTGTTGATGAAGCGTGGTCTTACAGTCTAGATTTTGATTTGGTTGGAGTTAATGAAAGAGAAGTCAATGTGGCAATCTGGGCCGACCCCCCTCGCCCTGATTGGAATCTTCAGATTGAGTGTGGGGGTGACTTACTTCTAGTTCCAACAAGTTGTGATATTGGCACTGTGGATCTATTGAATTCAGCATCAATGACGATTTCATCTGAGATTTCAAACAATAGTACTGGCCTCTTACCCAGCAATCTTCACTTCATTGTCGATGATGGTGTTGAAAGTTCGTTCAAAGTGATAGCATTGAATCCTGAAACATCAATCATGCCTAACGCCCCACACTGGCGATTAGAGCCGGCATTCGATGGCCTGCTAGCTTGTACTAACGTCACTTTCAGCGATGAGCAAATCTCAGGTAACTTTTCCACAACTGCTTTGCTTTGGTCTGTGGATACTCCAGAAAATGGCGTATTCACCAGTGAAAGTGAGCCCGAAATATGTCTCAGTGGGCCAAGTTATGGGAAGCAGGTTTTGGCTACAGACCAATTCGGCAATATATTGCCATTGGTTTTTATCGATGATGAAGGAGAAGAGTCTTCGTGGCCTCTAAGATTTGAGAATCCAACAGCAGTCTTACCAATTCCAGAAGAAGGTTGGACCCTTGCAGGTAAATCAGAACAAACTCCAGCATGGTTGCATAGCGGAAATCATGTGGCGTGGGGGGATGGTCTAGGGATTTGCTCCAAGGTGGGTGTTCGAGAACCCGTATTGATTGAGGGAGTAGTTACTTGGGATGCTGAAACTCAACTGGATATACGAATTCCCGATGTCAACGATGGAGCACAAATGATTTTTCAGCCACCTGCAAATGGGGTAGTAGCCGCTTGTAGTAACTCCTCAATACCTCCTTTGACTGCTAACTACAGCACAGTTCCAGGGCCCGCTCTTGCACTGAAACAGAGCAATGAGACCATCTGGTCGTGGGTTGACCGGCCATTGGAAAGTGGAGTTTGGGAACTCCTCAACCTAGGTAATGAATCAATTACTATCGTTCCAATGTTCCACCATAATCTCGATGATAATCTCACTGGATGGGCAGAGGTTGATGGCTTCACTCTATCTGTTGGAGAATCAGCAGTACTGAATCTCACTAAGACCTTTGATGAAGAAGAAGTATTCCAAGTTGCTTGGTTTTCTTTGGACGAAGAGGTAGGAGTGAGCGGCTCAATCCGACTCAATTTCGGCTCTTGGTGCCACCAAGGCACGGATGTGAACCATTCTGACGAGCAGATTGAATGCGTGACTGCGGGGGCTTGATTTTGCGCATTGCTATCCTTGGTGTTGGCTCAATAGGTTCACTTATTGCTGCTCAACTAGCCAAAACCGACGCAGATTTACTGCTTTACACAAGGGGCGCCAACGGGGAAGTTTTGGCAACAAACGGTCTTTTATTCACTAATCTTGATGGGGAAATTGAACATTTTCCTGCTGACCGGTGGGTTGTGTTTGAAGGAGAGATTCCTGAACCACTTTTCAGTTGTGTGGATGTGGCAATTATTTGTGGCAAATCAAATTCAACAGCCACTCTAGCGGCTGTGGCAGAGGAGATGATGCGTCCTAATGCGATTGCAATCAGTGTGCAGAACGGGCTTGGCCATTCAGAAAGGTTGGTGGGTCGATTAGGTCGTCACAGAGTGCTTGCAGGGTGCACCACCCACGGTGCTATGAGGGGAGGTTATGGCGAAGTGACTTGGACTGGTCGAGGTGCTATTCGGATGGCTTCACTTTTTGAGTCTGAACTTGGTCCCGGTGATTCACGCGTAATGGATTTGATTGACATTCTAGATGATGCGGGGCTTGATCCTGAATGGGAATTTGACGCTGATGAAATGTTATGGCACAAGTTGCTCTTGAATGTGGCAATCAATCCGCTGGCAGCGATTTGTGGAGTTAGAAATGGGGAATTACTAGCACAACCTGAGTTACATGAACAGGCATTCTCAACTATGTTGGAGGCGGCACAGGTAGCATCTGCTGAAGGTGTGGACTTATCAGATTTTGACTGCCTTGCAGAACTCAATCGAGTTTTGGAAGCGACTGCAGCCAATCGCTGTTCGATGCTCCAAGATGTAATGGCTGGGAGAGTAACTGAGATAGATTCACTATGTGGGGAGGTTGTTAGGCGTGGTGAGGAATTAGGGATTGCAACCCCACTTAACCAGCAACTTCTGACACTAGTCAAGGGAATAGAGCATTCAACAAAAACCGGTTGACTGAAGCCCTGCGCAGCCCGTAGCGATGCGAAGGACGCACTGAAAGCCCTTTGAAATTCAATATCCGTTTCAATGGGTATTCGGATGAACCCTTGCGATATATTCGGTTGAATTATTCGATAGGTTGTTATGGGGCCACAAATCGTAGAGGTCTGAAGGTGTTTTTGCTGAATCCTCTTGAATGGAAACCCGGAACAATAATCTTTCACAGGAGAAGGGATAAGTGGACTAAATTCC
>NYYK01000034.1 GCA_002685895.1 Methanobacteriota archaeon | reverse complement strand
GATGATGTTCGTGACCTTCTTGCTCCCATTACCTTTCTATGCTCATATGCAGTTAGGATTGATTTGGGACGCTAGTGGTTTCCAACCGATGTTCTACATTGTTGGTTTCACCTTTGCATCCGGTTGGGTAGCGGTTTCATTCCGTGACAAGCCATGGCTGATGGTTTTGGTCAGTGGTGGTGCCCTTGCGGGTGTTATTCTTGGAGCACTTTACGCTCTACAGTATCTAGGTATTTACAGTGGCTGGGATGTTCTGACCACTGGTGGATATTATTTCTCAAAGAACAAAGTCTTCGGAACTATTGCAGAAGCTCAGGCCCCTAGTCGAGCGATGTTATTCGCCTCTTTCGGGCCAATAGTTGCATTGGCTGCACTAGGTGCTGGCGTTCTTGCATTTTGGCAAGGACTACGTCGCCAAGATGGTAGCCGCCTAGTTCTTGCAATTTGGATTCTTGTAGCAGTTCTCATGGCTTGGAGAGCCGGAAGATTCGTCTTCAATGCAACACCTCCAGTTGCTGTAATGGGTGCATGGGCACTTGTGATGATTTGGAAATGGGCTGGTGGAACCGAATTCGCAAAGGCGTGGCGTCGATTTGGAATTGGAACGCCAAGAGCACGTTTCAGATCCACAACCAAGACTGCACGAAAGTACCCAGGCGTCATTGCAGTTCTATTGATATTCATGCTTATTGGGGCTCAACATGCTACCTACGGTCTTGACTCAGGTATCCCTTCAGGTAACTCAAAAGCGAAGGACATCGATTCAAGTATCTACAATATTACGCCAAGTATATTCCGTGCCGAGGATCCACTCTTCGGTTTGTCAATTTTCGACTCAACACCTTACAATCCAGCGAGCAGTTGTCGTGGAGGGTCTAAAGAAACGATGTGTTGGTACATGGGTGCATTTGGACCAGGTTTCAATGGACAGTATTGGAACAATGGGTATCAGTGGCTTGAGGAACAGGATGCTGATGTACCATTCGCTCAAAAGCCCGCATTCGTCTCATGGTGGGATTATGGATTCCAGGCTTTGGCACAAGGTAAACACCCAACTGTAGCAGATAACTTCCAGTCGGGAATTCCTGCTGCAGGAAATATGTTGTTGGCTCAGAGNGATCAAGACTTACTTTCACTCTATACAATGACTCTTGCAGAAGGTGATTTGCGATACAATGATGGAGAATTCACACGAGACTTTGAACGCTCACTACAGAAACATTACTTTGATTCTCAGGTTGAAGAGTTTCACCTCCTAAACACCTTGGGTGGCGATAATGCTGTGGAGGAATTAGAGGCGCGTTCGTTCAAAGTGATTCGTTACGCCGGTGATGTTACACTTGCTGCAGGTTTTGAGTTAGATCACTACGGTATGCCAACATTAAGCAAGATTTACCGCGTCTATGAGAGTGAGGAACAGGTAGGTGCAGATTTCATTACTGAATTAGATGCAATGATACAGTTCAATCAATCTAAGGATAGAAACCATGATGTTGTTGATGAGTTTACTCACCAGATAATTGGAAATTACTGGTATACAAGTGATATCGTCAACGACTTTGATGACGTTTCAACTTCGATTCATAGACAAAATGCCCGACTAGCCCTAGGTCGTGCCTTCTTGGTTGCAACTTTAGACATGGAAGAGTTGGTCGAACTATATCACCAATTGACCACTGATGTGGTTTATACCGTTGCAAATTCAGAAGGTAACCCTGGTGACATGATTAATCGTAATCACGATATCCGCTATTTCGCAGTTGACAACCGCCTCTACCCTACAGGCGGCTCTTACTCACAGAGTGGGGGTAATCCAACTGGTATTTTCTATGCACCAACCACATTGTCTGGTCTAGATCCTGAAACATACATGACAACTTGGTACGTCACTCAGAGGGGTGAGTCAGGATTCCGTGTTGATATGACTCAAGAAGAGTATGAAGAACAGTATATGGCAGATATTGTAGCAAGTCAGAACGAAAATGTTGACGATATGATTCAAGCCGTTGATGTAAGAGTTGATCAAGAACCTGAGTTCTTAGACACTATGGTGGCTAGGGCGTATGTTGGATACGGTAGTTCACATCTTGGTCTATCAGATAACCCAGTTGCACAACCGGGTCAGCACTTCGATATGCGTGGTACAGTAAACAGCAGTTTGCAGTATTCATACCCACTACCTGGTGCTATGATGCCAAACTTCGTGATTGCCAATTGGTACAACTCTGATGCAACTGATGAAACCCCATGGTATGATGCAAATACCGGTGTCAAGATTCTCAAGTACTACAGTGGAGCAACTTTGTCCGGTGATGTTCAACTAGGTGACTTCGGATATGTTCCAAAGGCTCGGCTATTGATTGAAAGGGATGGCTTTAGCGGAGAAGATATCTTTGATGAAGACCCACGAGAGTACTGGATTCCTATAGGTACAGTTGATGCTGATGAAAATGGGCACTTCGAGTTCCGTGTGCCTGCAGGACATATTCGAGTAACTGCTTTCACTGGATTTGCTGAAGATCCCGATGTATTGCGTAATATGGATCGCGACAAAATTGTTGGAGCTAAGCAGGATTTCCAGAAATGGCAAGAATGGTTTGCTGATGTTCTTGGTCAGGGTATTAATGAGGACGGCAGGAAAATCAACCCTGTGTCTGCTATTCTCGGTAATGTCAGCGGTGGTAAACTGCTTGGCGAAATGGAATTCAATGTCACCGGTTCCCAAGCAGACACAAATGGCGGGGCAATCATCTCTAAATCTCTTGTAATTGAAGCATCTAGTGCATCAGGAATTGTCACTTGGGAAGGCCATTCGTCCTTCAACGGCGACCCACTAAGTTCACACGAGTTGATATTCTCAGATATTTGGACAGAGGAAGACCTCCCTCACATTTGGACCACTAACGGCACTGTTGTCACTGATGAGGAATACCCACGAGTATTCCGAGGTGATGGTGAAGTCACATTCACCGGAGCAGGCTTGATGATGAGTGAAGGTAATGAAGTATTAGTATCTGATTTCACTGGTAATTACACTCGTCAAATTGCAAACAACCATTCTTTTACTGGTGAAGGTTTGTTTGGCGGAATAGGTAGATTTGTTGGTACTATAACCAGCAATGAAACGGTATCTGCTTGCGTAAATAATTCACTTCCAAATGATGCTGAGATGTGTTCAATTGCGAGTTCAAATCCNCCAGCATANCTATTCAATGGANTNTTCGAAGGTATTGGCAAGGTAACTGCTAATGGTACAGTTGATTATACTGCNTTCCTATATCGTGAGACCTTGGTTGGCAATGGATTATTCGTGGTAAATTCATCTGATGAATCACTTGAAACATATGGTACAATCAACGGCTCNGGAACTTTCAGTGGCGCAGGTATTTTCAGTGGAGATATGGTACAACCAGGTAGTTTCCACTTAGTGGATGCGCTTCCTGGTTCATATCGTGTCTTTGTGATTCTTCCAAATGGAAACATCACTCGATTGAGTACACCTCTTGAGGTTGAAACAACACCTACTAGTGATGTCGAATTGAAGTTGCCCGCTTCATGGATTGAAGGCGAGATGATATGGTTCAATGGGGAACCTATTGCTAATACGTCACTAGAATTGACTGAATTAAGTATTGATGAAGAGGCNACTGCACCTTGTACAGAGACNATNTTCGCACCATGTNTTCTCTATACTGATGAGAATGGNTCATTTGNATTTGGACCACTTCCTGATGGNTCCTATCANNTGAAAATGGATGCTGATGGAGACGGTTTCTATGAGTGTGTNCCATGGTTGNCGCCNGCTNCTACGNACTTCTGNGATGGTCGCGCTGAAATCNNNGCGACCATTGATCCAACNAATTTCACNCTGAGTANTNNCNCTACTNCTGTGCCANTGCACTATGACTTAGAGTTCACACTCAAGCAAGANNTGGGTGATGGNAATTTNGAGCCAATNACTGATATTGATGTNTATTTCCATGGTGNACTTCTATCTGATGNCGAATACATTCCAGCNCGCTTTGANAATGANTCNAGCACCTACAAGATTGAACTTCCTGAAGGNGAATGGATTGTGAACGCTTCGGTTGATAGCGGTGTGATGTTATGGGAAGAGTTTGAGATNNNAGANNACATGAGTNACATTNATTGGATTCTANGNAGTAGTATCAACGTCANTGGCCAAATATTNGTTNANACNGGTAAGGCTGAAACNCCNGAGGAAGGNGTACCTAATATTGAGGTTNAGTTCCAATGGGGTGGCATTACCACTTCTGTTCAAACANGCNCNGGNGATNTGGCTGGAAATTTCTCNATTNTTCTACCAGAAGGNGTGGCNGTCAATATGACNACACAATCAATTGCTAGTCAAATGTCANATGGNACNAACTTTNTCGTCACNGAAGANNTNTCCCCAGTNATTCTANACATTGAGGAGGGATTATTGCTNGATGGAACNCTNTATCTTTTCGATAATAANACATTGTATTCACCATACATCCCTGGTTTCCAACCAGCGCAAGTCCACGCGTACGATAACGACAGAGACGTACATTGGTTTTTCGATGTGGATGTTGAGACTGGTCGATTCTCGCCTAAGTTACAATTTGGTAATTGGACAATTAATGTCAGTGATGAACGTCTCAATGTGACGGAGGTTCAATTAGAGGTGTCAAATGATAATTTAGAACTTATGCACCACTTTGATTTGATATCTTATCCTAACAACATTACTCTTGACATCACGGCTTTCATGGACCATTTATCAGATGGAAATGTTAGTAATGGTACATTAGTGGAATTTGATTTTGCATTAGTTCCAATTTCTTCTGATGGTATCGGGGAACAACTGAATGTCACAGCGGATCAAATGACTAATGGTAACATAATAGTATCACTTGAACCAGGAGTATACAACATTGCAATTGACCCCCAAGATAAGGTGAATGGTTCCGACTTTGATACGAATCTCATGAACAGCCAACTTGTTCTTGAACTCGGTTTGGATAATACAACTACAGAGTATCTNGAGCTGGCTCTAATGCCCCTTTGGAGGATTGAAACAAATCTGACAAATCAAACTGGGGTTGCCATTTCAAATGGTACAGTTAAATTTTATCAGGTTGAATCAGATATGTCATTCAGTTTAATTGCTGATGAAAATGGGTCAATCATGGATTATGTTCCGGAAGGTGAATGGTTGGTTACCATGGAACGCTCACTTTATGGCGACAGTTATTATGANGAGTTCCGAACTAGATTAACAGTTGATGCGAACTCAACTCGTACAAATTTGGTTTGGAGAACATTGCAATCTGCTGAGATTAGTATTCATCTTACTGGGAATGATACCGGCGAGCCATTGATTGGTTTCTCCCCAATTGCCACTAGCGCAAATGGGCTTGGGGAAATTATTCTTCCATTATCTGATAATGATGGCAACGTGGTTGCTTTTGTNTATCCNGATGATTGGATTATTTCNCTGAATTTCACAGAATCATTGGACCGATGGGTGTTAGAAGATCAGCAACTACCATTTGTTAGTAGCGCTCAGAATATTACTGCAAATTTCACAGTGCAACACTTTGTAACATTAGGTGGAAATTTGTTTTGGGATTTGGATGATGATGACTCTTACGATTTCGATGAAGGTGTAGAAGGTGCGAATGTCACTGTTTCTGGTGGCGGATTGGCAGAACCGGTCAATTTGACCAGTTCAGAATTAGGCACTTGGTCTCTATTCGTTCCAGCACAGAATAACTACACTGTCGAAGCATATCAACTTGGGTTCAGCCCAGTATCGATTGTCGCTGAGGTCTCATCTACTTCCAATTCTACAGACCTTGAGTTGATTGCTGGCAATGTGTCTGTCGGAGGTATTGTTGATTATGTTCAGATGGAACTTTGGGATGATTTCTCAGAAGATGTCGTTCTAGAATTGATTCCGAGTTCAGGGATTGAACGCGATATACGTACGCCAAACAAGGTGATGGCATTAGATGGNACTTGGGATGGCGAGTGGTATGCTGATGTAGAGCCGGGTGGATGGATTCTGTANGCNTCCGTTGTTTCNGANGGAATTGTNGGNATTGAATTAGTANATGCANATGTNCACGATGGTGCCAATGTNAACATGACAATGGTNCAAGGNGGCACCNTAACANTTTCAACTGAATGGGTNGACTTTGAGGGTGTCCAACANGATTTATCNGAAACATCAGTACCNGGATCAGAGATAATTGGNACNCCNGAAATNAAGGTCTCCGCTCAATCNANTATCAGNTGGAATGTNACNGNTGACTCNAANGGNGAAGTNNATTTNCTNTTNCCTGCTGGCGACATNTATTTCGAAGGTANNTTNGAGGCNACNGAGCGTGGCATGGTGATGGATTACCGTGCTGGCATGACAGGTTCGATTGCATCTCAACAGGAATCTCCCCCAATTACTCTTACATTCAACCGAATTCTAGAGCATGGTGTTGATTTCAACATTACATCATTAGAAGGTGCTAATCAGAGCGATTCATCAAACGAAGATGTGATTATTCAGTATCATAACGAAACTGCATTTGAGGTTATTAAATTCACTATTGACTTGAATTATGTAGGTAATGAAGCACANGATGAGTACACCATTGGCGCACTATTTGATGCAATAGATGCTCAATATTGGACCATAGATTTCTACAATGGGACAGATGAGAATGGAACAGAAATTTGGGACGAAGAAATTCCAGCAACACTTGGCATAGATGGTGACAATTCAACATCTATCACCATGCGCGTTACTGTAAGTAGCGTGGAAGGCGCTCAATCACTACAAGATGGGCACCTAATCAAACTGAGGACGACCCATTCATCTGGCTCCTATAGCGAGTATGCCTTAACAGTACACATTGTTCAGACCTTCTCTATAGAGGTGGTAGCAGCGCCTGAAGAAACTGTGGGCGTATTCCCTGGTGAAGAGGAGAGGATTGAGTTCATAATTCTCAATACCGGAAATGGTCAAGATATGCTTTCTTTTACAATCGATAAAACATGGCTACCTGAGGGATGGAGTGCAACNGGGCCAAGTGAGTCGCCATGGGCAAGTGGTGAGGAGAGACCTTACTCTTTCACTGTCACAGCACCAGTAGGAGCTGATTCGGAAGAATTCACGCTAGTACTGAATATTAACAGTTCAGATAATTCATCCTATGAGCCTATTGAGGTGACCGTCAAGAGTGCAAAGCCACTGCTTGAATTTGTTGAAGTTGATACTGGAACCTTTGATGGCATGGATGCGGTTACAGGTGAAAGTAACAAGATGATTGTTCGATTAGAGAACACAGGCTTAGTCGATGCCAGCAACATCCGCGTTAATATTTCGGTAGAGGGATATGATGATGTTTACATCCTTTCAGATGCTCAAGATATTGCTGCTGGTCATTCTGCAACATACATTCTGTTCATTGATTTGGATGGGGTTGGTATAGGGAAGAATAATTTCGTATTCACCCTTGAGAGTGAATTTGGACTAGATTTAGATAGTGGTTCGGACGAAAGCATTACGAAAAAGTTGCAGGTTTCAACGCCAGCTCCTGATTCAGTAAATGTTTGGGTGCCGCTAATCATTATTGCAGCCTTCATCATGGGATTCATAGGATTCCGCAGGATTAGAGAATCTCTATCTGGTCAAATGCCGTTCTAATCAATAGCGGTTGATTGCCTTTACATTGCGCAACAATTCCTCACTTATCGCCGAAGAGTGATTTAGCGGGAGCCATACCGGCAACTAGGTGGTTGGATGATTCCAGGTCTTCAAGGTGTCGAGCTTTTGCCAGAACCAGAGGATCCTAGAATGCTGAGTACTATTGATCCAGGGGCGCCTGGTTACCCTGCTGAAGCATATGGGATGCCTTCTGATATGGACCCACAGGCATGGAAGGATGCGGAGGCCGTCAAACCAGAAAGAAGAGTTTCACTATATCCTTGGGGTCTATGGGTTGTGGTGGGCCTTGTTGTTGCTCTCGTGTTATCTTACAGTACATTGGTTGGTTATCTTGAGGATTTCATTCCTGAATCAGAATGGGCCTATGAAAATACAGGAATCAGAACTCTGAATGATGATGGGTACAGCGGTCATGGCGTCAGAGTATGCATCGTAGATACAGGAATTGACACATCTCATCCAGATTTGTTGAATACCAATCTTGTCGGATTCAAAGACTTCATCCACGATACACAGGGNAATCCACACGACAATGACAAAACCCATTCACATGGAACTATGATGTCAGGCATCATTGCTGCAAACGGCACCTTTGTTGGAGGTGCACCAGATGTCTTACTGATTGTAGCAGCTGCGCTAGGTTCTGACGGAGGTTCAGGCTCGGAGGTGGCGGTGGCCGAAGCAATTGAATGGTGTTGGACTGAGATGGCCGCGGAGATCATCAGTCTCAGCCTTGGAGGAAAACCCGATTTGGTATCGACGTTTGGAGGTGAAACAGAGGTTGCAGTCAGAGCAGCCCTCGATAATGGCGTATTTGTAGTGGCTGCAGCAGGAAATCACGGTGGTGCGGGGCAAGATTACCCTGATGTGACTATACCTGCAAATGTCGAGGGAGTGATTTCTGTTGGAGCAATACACCGAAACAGCACATTGTGGCAATTTTCGAGTGCGGGCTCAATTACTAATTCATCAGGAGAGATACGACAATGGCCAAACCAAAAACCAGAGGTTGTGGCACCCGGTGTGGAGATTCATTCTACTTTTGTTTCTGAGGCAACAGGTGCTACTTGGTCCCGTAGTGATGGTACTAGTGATGCCACTGTATTCGTAACAGCCTCGCTTGCATTGATTCTAGAGCGATATGATGGCAATCCCAAATTACAGCCAACTCATCAAGGGGATCGAGGTCCAATCAATCTAGTCAAAGCGGCCCTTGCCGATTCTTGTAAATCTGGCGTATTTCAGAATTCGGGCGAACATCATCTACGATACGGGTACGGTTCATTGGATGCAGAGGCTTGGTCAGACATGGTCGGAGAGCGTCTTTCTGAATGATTTCCCTCATAATTAGCATAATATTATTGATATTTTTATTAATATTTGATACAATGTTATAAAATAAAGTTAAAAAATATTGATACTAAAGATATGTTTTTGATATTCTTTCAATTGCGGCAATGCGTTTTCTTATAACTGAGGTGCGAAGTGGGCTGTTTAACTAAGGAGTTTGAACCAATGCAAATGAACAATCGATCAACCAGTCTTTTCCTTGTCGCGCTATTCGTGATGAGTACTCTGACTGCACTTGTTACTTTGACCCCAGCGGCAGTTGCCAGCAATGAAACAACCAGCGGCACTATCACGGGAACTGAAACCTGGCAGGGTAGCCATACCTTGACNGGTGATGTGGANATCGCACCNGGTGCTAAACTGATTGTNCAGCCNGGCACCACTGTGACATTCTTGAANGGAACTTACCTTCATGTGAAGGGNAATTTATGCGCTGGNGACTCATCTTGTGGNGCAAGTAGCACGGCTAGCAATTCTAGTCGNATTATTTTCAGATGGGGGACTCCTGCCAANACATCTGCNAATGGCCGNTGNTANCANATGCCNAATCCAGCTAGCGGTTTGCCATTATGGAATCCAGACGCTTCTTGTTTTGAGGGCGTCTTAGTGCGTGATACAGTCGATGTAGCCCAGACCAAACTCAATCATGTTACTATTGAGAATGCATACGGTATGCCAAGATATGTTGCTGACCTTTCAGAAATCCGTTGGGGTGCCTTGATCCTCGATGGTGCTAGTCTGACATTAACCCAACCAGTTTTCACTGACGTCAACACATCTAGTGTCCTAGTGCTTGATTTGGCCTCTCCTACATTCAATGGTGGATCTTACCAAGTTGGTTCTGAAGAAGCCATGGAAAGCCTTGGAGGTAACGCAGTCCAAACTTATGGTGCAGGTAGTCCAAACAACCCTGTACTTTTCAATAGCCCAGTCTTTACTGGCACTGAAAAGGGTTGTTCAACTCAAGACCACGGCCGCCATGTGTTGTGGGCTCAGAAATCATTTACTAACATAGACCACGGAGTGGTTGCTGCTGGTGATTATGGCTACCGATATACTGATTCAGCAGGTTCAATTACTTCTAATACGATTAATACTGACTGCACTGGTATTGATGTCAATGGACGTCGTTCCATTTTGACTAATGACTACGAACTGTTAATCGCTAACAACTCAATAATTACTGGAGANAACTCCCCCTTGACTGTTTATGATGCGGCGTACGCTCATGTTGCAGGTAATGTGATGGAAGGGGCTGAAGAAGGTTCTGGAGTTCAGGTAGTGTCTGACCCATACACGGGTCCAACAGAGGTACGAATAACAGACAATGTCATTGGTCCTATTGGGGGTTACAACGGTNTTTGGGGCGTTGGCTCTTTCGATATCATGGTTGATAACAATACTTTCCAAGATATTAATCGTGAACCATTTATTATTGGCGAATACCACTTCACCGATAGTGGTTGGTCGGTTGGCGCACCTCACCCAGCACGTGCAACAATAGTTGACAATATCATCAATAATGTCTCGGGTTCTTGTGATTCAGATGTTGTATGGGACGAATCGTTCGATTGCCCTGCCTTCCACATTTTCCGCGCCAGTGCAACCATCAGACGCAACACTGTGACAGGAGTGGCGGGTGATGCAGTAAGGGCAATCGGCTCTCTTATTGATGTACAAGATAACCAATTCACAGTAGGTGGCCAAGGTGCTAAAGTGGTGGATCATGACCACGAGTTTGCTTCACTAGCATTTTTCTCAGGTAACCAATGGCTCGGTGTTTCAGATATTGTTTACAACATCACCAAGAGTTCAGTGACTATCCAGTCTGAGACTATTCCACCCTTGTCTGGAACAAATGCAAGCATGCCTATCCAGTTGGTATGGGATAAAGGCGAGGCGTATCATTACAATAACTGGGATAATCAAGTGCTTCTCCCACCTACAACTTCAATGCCNCCTTTGGACTTCCCCCTCTCTCTTCAGGCTGTAAACAATTCAACAGTTCTGACCTATGCAAATATGTCTGGTCTCTCTCTATCAAAGATTGAGATTGGCGCTTCTCCAAGCGTTTGGTCTGTCCAAGTTCGTGAAGCTTCTCTAGTCCGAATCAGGGCTACAGTTGGTGGTGTAAGAGTTCCAGGTGCGACCATTCTGTTAGAGGATGCACATGGAAATGACATCTACGACATGAGGACAGACTCACAAGGTTTCGCTCCATGGGTGGCGCTTCCTTCAGATTTCCATTTAGATATACGAGGGAATGGAAATAATCCAGATGGATTCGCTGATGATGCAGGGGAGGATTCCTGTTCTGATGGGATGGATAACGATGGTGACCTCTTGTATGATAGTGCTGATCCTGATTGCAATCAAGGTGCAGGCACGCGTGAAATGTCAAAGTATTATGTCACTGCTTACAAATTTGGTAAGGGATATCACAGATCGTATTTCAATTTGACAGGTGCAAATTACGAAGATACTCTCTCAATGAGTAATCTCGTACCTTCAGTTGTAGTTTCTCAAGAAGATGGCCACTCATTCAAGCGGATAATCAACTTCACAGGATACGCTTGGGATGGAAATATTGGAACAGGTATTTTCGTAGATGATGAGCAGGCTCGTTGGGAGCAGCAGGGAATTGTTGAGCGAGTTGAAGTAAAGACGCCAGATTCCAGTTCTTGGCAGGATATCAGATATGCTGTTGATAATAGNGGGGCTAACGGCGAAGTAACTTACAATAATCGTCCATTCAAGAATTGGTACTTTTCATACGATATGGCGGACCAACCTGAAGGCGACTATACCTTCGACTTCCGCGCTTTTGACGGTGTGGAATACAGTTCTATCGTTACCCGTACAATCCAACTGAATACAAATCCTGCTACCATCAATGTCGCATCACCGGTTAACAACTCATTACACTCCTCTGGTAGTGTAATTTTCACAGGTAGCGCTCATGATGATTACAATGGTGCACTTGGTAGTGATATTCAGGAGATACACTTCCGTATGTCTAGCCCTACATGGTCTACAACCACGACATCAGTTTCTAGGCCACTTGATAATGATGGCAATCCAATAGGAAGCCTCTCGGAGTGGTCTTGGGAATGGGATTTCTCAATCATGCCTAAAGTGCGTGAAATGTGGACCTTCACTATTTGGGCATCAGATTCAGGCTACTGTTTGGAGGATATCGACATTTGTACAGCGATTGTAATAGTGTTGGATATTGACAACAGCAATGCAGCCCCAGTAATTGCCCTGTTAGCGCCCTACGATAACGAGGTCATAACAGCATCAACTGATACTTTAATCTCAGGAATTGCTAGTGACACGGATGGGGGAGTTAGTAGAGTTGAGATAATGATACGTGACCCACAAGATGGGCTCAGAGAATTACCAAACGCTCCACCCTTTGTTACAACAATTGCCGCGAATGGCCTGTGGAGTACCTCCTGGGACACCAGTAACCTCATTCATGACTTCCACTACCTCATCAGTGCCCGTTCTTTCGATGGTCACTCCTACAGCAATTGGGATGAAGTGGAGGTGGTTATTCACAATCCACCCGATGCGGATAATCGGGCACCCGCTTTCAATAATACAGGTTGGGTAGGTGAAGTCATCATCTTCTGCGAAGAGGGAAGTCAATCCCTAGATAGGTGTGGCGGAGGCGGTTCTGTTGAATTAGCACCACACTTCTCAGATATTGATGGCGATGAATTGGACTTTGACGTATGGGATGACCCAGATGTCATCGGNAATACCGATTTGCAACATGATCAACGGTGCTATGACCTGATTTCAGTAGATATCAATGGTAGGGCAACATATGACCCTGTGGGGATGTCCTTCCATACCTCTGACATGGATTTATGGTCGTGTGAGGGGATGAAGTTCACTGCTAGAGACAGTTCAAGTACAGCGTACAGTATGAATGTCGATTTCACCGTTAGGGCAGTATCATTCACCGTCGAGCGTATTGACGGAATATCTGAACTAGGAGATGAACAAATAGTGATCTTTTCTGGACAAGGTAGGCCTGGTGTCGAGGTTGTCGCGCGTTCATCTAACACAGGACTTCGCTTGAATAATACAATTGTTGGCGACGACGGTGTATGGTCAATGCAAATTCCCTTTAGAAAGTTCGAAGATGGATTGAATACGGTTGATTTTGAGTATGGAAATGAACCTACTGATAAATCATTGTCCGTTCAGGTCGGTGCTGCTAGCAGTAATAGTGGACTTGGTTGGGTTGTTTGGGTCATTGTGTCCCTGATATCACTTGCAGTACTTGGTGCAGTATTCATGTTCTTCTTTGTAGAATTTGAAGAAGAGTCAGAAGAATCGCTTGTTGATGAACAGCCTCAGGAAGATGTGGACCCCTATGCTTGGGGGCAAGCTAACCAGCAACAAGTTCAGCAACAGGCGGTTGCTACACCGGCACAACCAGTTGCGGCACCTCAGCCTAGTTATCCTGGTTGGAAGTGGGACCCTGAGAGCAATCAATGGGTGCCTGATCAGTGATGGATTCAAACATTCAATCGTAACTATTGAATGTTAGCAGGTAATATTATCGATGCGGGGGCAAAAGTTTGGCAATAACGAAACCCGGAGTTCAGGAGAGAATTCTTCTACATTTGAGAGATTATGGGGACTACTCTGACAAGGTCGAAGTGCCGTTTGCACTTTCTCAAATGGGGATTGCTAATGCAGTTGCCATTGCAAGGAGCAATGTTCCTAGGGCTATTGCTGGATTGAAGGACCAAGGCCTACTCATTGAACGCCAAACCCATGTCACAGGGGTAACAAGGAAGAGAAAAGCGTACTTTCTTACTGATTCTGGGATGATTGTTTCAGATGAAACTTGGGAGCGTCTTTCAAGCCACCCCGTTCGTTTGATTGGTCAAGAGGGNACCACAGTTCACACAACTCTATCCAAAGCAATAGAAACCACTCCGTTCACTATACGTGCAGTCGATATCATTCGATACATGGATGATAATGGCTTGGTCGATCTGCGCTCATTAAATCCTGAACTAATCGAGCGTGACTTGTCTAAACATGTTGAAAAACAGTTAGTGCTTTCTTTGGGAGATTTGCCACGCTTGCGTAGTTTCTACGGCCGCGACAATGAACTCAAGATGATGGTAGACCTTCTCAATGCACGCTCAACAACAATTCTAGTTCCTGGAATTGCGGGTATTGGAAAAACCGCTTTGGCTGGAAAATTGATTGAGACATATACTCATCAGAGAAATTTGCTCTATCATAGGGTTCAGGATTGGGAGGGCTCACGTGCTTTCTTAGAGGCGTGTGGTGAATGGCTAACATCAATTGGTGANGATGCCCTTTCCACTTATCTCACAGTAACGCCTGTTCCTGTTGCTCAAGTGGCAGTCGATTTGATTGTAGATGCGCTTGCTGAAGTGCCAGCACTAATTGTGATAGATGATCTGCACAAAGTTGCTGATGATGTCCTATATGCTGTCATCAGGGGATTAAATAACAGAATTGATGATATGGACGAGACTGGATTGATTCTCTTCTCTCGCTCTTTCAAAGAGGTTGTGCCACTAAGGGACGCAGAAGGAAAAATCAGAACACTTGTGGTGCCTCTTGATGGATTGGACAGAGAAGCATGTAGGCACCTTCTTCCTTCACTTGAACCTGTAGATGAAGTCACTTACCATCACATTTACGGGCTTTCTAGAGGCCATCCACTTGTCCTCAATCTAATTGACAGGGGGTCAATTGGAACCACCTTTTACGAGACGCTAGAGATGTATGTTGACAAGGAGATTTTCAGCAAATTGTCTGGTGCCGAAAAGCGTCTACTCGGCGCCTTGGCTGTATTCCGCGAGCCCATGCCACTCGAGGCTTTGAGTGGTCACGATTTGGAGACTGATTTATTGGATGACTTAGTTGAGAAAGGTTTGGCACGTCAAGCAGATTCTGAGATGTATGACGTCCACGACTTAATTCGAGAATTCCTTACCCGTGCACTTGATGAAGGCACTAATAATGAACTACATGCCAAGGCTGTAGATTGGTATCGAACTCGAAGAAGTAGGCCTGAAGAACAGATTGAATTTCTCTTCCACCTATCTCATTCTGGTGATACGGAGGAACTTGGTGAGGAACTCTCAGTAGCAGGTGCAGAACTTGTTCAGGCAGGGCACATGGAATTATTTCCAATTCTCGATTCAGTGGAAAAAGAATCTGTTGGCAACAAAGCGTGGCCAGTGGTACTTGAATTGAAATCTAATATTCTCTCTATGCAGGGGCGTTGGAAGGAAGCTGAAGAACACTACAATGAAGCGATTGAGATGCTAGGCTCTACGAAGAAAGAAGAATTGATGCGCGCTCGTATAAAATCGAGTCTTGCTGATATCTCGGTTACAGTGGGCCATGCTGATGAAGCGTTGACTCTGCACAAGGAGGCATTGGAGTCATTCATTAAGTTGAATGACCCGCGTGGTGCAGCACGAACTTACAACAATATGGGGTATATTTATCGCCGACAGCGAGATGATAAGAGAGCATTGGAAGTATATGCNAACGTTGAAGAATTGCTAGATTCCGAGAAAGATCCAGAACTAGTCGAGTCTCGTATTAAACTGGCCTCAGCATTCCTAGAGATGAGTGAGTTAGACCGTGCTAAAGAGCACGCCTTCAAAGCGCATGATGATACTACCGGCGGAGAGGATGCTGTGCTACATGCTCGGGCTAGGGCCGTACTTGGGAGATACTACTCAAAGACTGGTGACCCTGAACTTGCTTTGCATCACTACACCGAGGCACTAGATGGTTTGTCCGAACAATCAGATAGCCATGCAGAAGTGGAAATCACTCTCTTACTTGGTGAGGTTTTAGTTGATTCAGGACGTAGAGATGAGGCCATGGAATGTTACCGCCAAGCACTTGCGTTGGCAGAATCCAATGATTATAGGATGTTGATTGGTGAATTACTTGCTCGTCTAGGTGAGGCCGCTCCAGATAAGAGTCGCAGAATGGAATATCTACAACGTTCTCTGACTGTTTTCCGAGAACTCGGTGCCAACGACCGAATGAGAGATATTCAGACTAAGGTGCATCGCGCTCTAATGGGCTAAAATCCAGGTTGATTTGTTGTAATGCTGATAGTATTACCCTGAAGAACAACCCATATTTGTTCAATGCCGGCTAGTTCAACTTCTCCGGTGTGGTGCGAATTTCCTGTTGAAGAAATGTCTCTGGTAGCCTTCAGATTTGCACTGTGATCTTGCATCAATAAACTGTCATCGGTCAAGACCATTCTGAATTGTAGATTCACAGCGTTTGATAGAAGCAGGTCCACGGGCTCCGCATAAGTAGCGCTTCCATCAAGTCTACTAACTACTTCTGCTCTTTCAATTGCGGCAGCAACAGAGTCGAGATTCTCCTCAATTGCTTGCTCCATCCAAACATCTCCCCGTGCATCCTGCATCTCCCAAGTCCAGACGCTAAAGAAGGACATGAATGATAGTCCAAGNAGGAAGGTTAGGACATAACCAATNTCNGTTGCTGCAGCCCANGTATCACTAGTTAGGGTGCCNTCTCTCCTCAACCTACCACCTCCGAGGATATNGTCAGTTGACTCAACTGTAGATTGAAAAGAACAGGTTCACCAGCAGCGTGGTAAATTGCTTCTGGACTTGTATGGGTCAATTGTACCCAGCCTACATAGTCATCTAACATGTCAATTCGACCAGGGAATGTCAACCAATCAGATGAGAATGATAATTCTTGAGATGATTCAGAAGCGATTGCTGCACCATAAGGGCCGTCCCAGCCGCGTCGAATTTCATGACCTGTGACCGATACCAGTTGTTCTCTCTGATTCAAGGTCACTGTCATGTCAACCTCGCTGTTGCCAAGAGAGGAACTTTGGTCAGGCATCGTCAAAGGTATGGTGACAGCAAGTCTTGGACCCGGACCTTCTCGAGCTGGTGGTGAAGTGAGCACATCTGCTTGGAATTCTGGATGATTGGTGCCAACAAAACCACCCCTATACCCTATTTCCATGCCCGAAACCGAACTCTTGAACACATAGTTCAACCGAGGTAGGTGTGCTCCCCAAGCAGATGCAAGTGTGTGATGTGGGCTACCCTCGTGAGGGCCAAATACTCTGACCTCAATTCCGAGTGGATGGGTGCCCACATTCCAAGCATTCTTTACTTGGCTACTGGTATGTTGTGAGAGATCAGTCCATGGTAGTGTGAGTTCTATCCATCCTGATGCGCGGTAACCAACAGGGAGACATCTTTCATTTCCATCGTGATGGACTTCCATCATCCCATCACTTCCAGTCGCTGATATGATTCTGAAAGGGGCATCATTGAGGTAATCGCTGGAATTGATTGCTGCTCTAACTAGATTTGATGCGCTTGCTGATAGAGTTGTCACATGGCTCGTGGTTGAGTCATTGAAGACAATATGTGGAGTTTCATTAGTGCCAAGATCCGCTAGCAATGTCAAGGAGGTTTCTGGACTTGCTGGTTGAATGATGAGTAATTCCTCACCAGCCGATGTTGGAGTCGAAAAAGAGTGCTGTAAGCCACTAGACATTCCTGTGTCGGTAGCAGGAACCATCTCAATGGAGCCGGTGCGATAGGTTCCACTCGCATCTTCTGGAAGCCAATGGATTTGCACTGGCCCAGTTGCTGTAATGTGATTAGCTCCCTGCCATGAAATTCTCGTTGAACCTTGAGCAGGTACAGAATTGAAGAGGCCGTCAATTTCAATTGCAACAGAGGTAGTTGCTGAGTTTTCGACAAGAATACTACCTTCAGCCGCTGGTAATGTGTAAGAAATTCCAACTCCTCTGCCATCATCATCAGGCCAAACGGTAGAACCGGTGTCTTCACCCCAAACCATCATCAATCGGGCAGGAGAACTCGAATGAACCTGCATCACATCACCTACTCCAGCAACCAAATTTGTACTCCATGTTGCTATTTCTCCACTACTGGATTCATCTCCAGATGAAGCAGCAGAGTCCCAAGTGACTCGAGTCAAACCTTCACTAACGAGGTGAAGACTGACATTCCCAGTTGGTAGCGGTATGGTCCAAGAACGTCCCAACCCATTGTTGGGGTTAGCCATATCGGGCGCAACCACAGTAGTTCCACCTCCACCGCGCAGGAAGAGTACTTTCAGTGGCCCATCAGATGTTAACCAGTTTTCACTGCTTACAGTTGTAGTGAGTACCTCTCCTGGATGTAATGTGAATTCACTTGAAACTACCGAGGTGGTCAGTTGAACATCCGTTGCATCCAAAGGCTGTTGCAGGGTTGTTACAGGTGTTGCTAGAATAGTTCCATCAAGTGAAGGAAGCCTATAATTCCACAAAGCCTCTTGGCTTGCTCTCAAATCAGAGAAGCAGATTGCAGAGACTTCACCACTTGGATATCTAAAGCGAACACTATCATCAAGATCAAGCAAATCATCGAGACGTAGGCTTCCCTCCTCCATGAAGGCGACAGAATACCATGTACCTCCGCGTGCGAAGTTCCAACCCAAATCACCACTGTGTGGGCGAAGAGGGAGGGTGGCAGAGTCGCCTGGCAATCCAGTTTCAGAAATCCTAACAGTTTCAGATGCTAAATCAGACATCTGTCCAGCCATCGCTTGCCGCTCAACGGAACCATGTTTTTCGTTGATTACAGGCGTGATAGTAACCATCATTCCCGAGATAATGGCAAGCACGCCAGCGAACAGAAGTACAGTTGCGATGGCAGCTGAAACTGCTTCATCGTCATATCTACGACGCATTAGTACACCTCCACCGATTGTAGTGTGACAAGGAATTCAAAGGGTATGTTGTTTGGATATAGGGTGATGCCATCCAGCCCAGATAATCGTCCGTGTGGTCCAAAGTCATGGTAATCATCGAGCGCACCTCCTGCAAGGTATAGTTCGTAGTCACCTGTCCAGTGGTGCATATACTGCGGAGAAATACTAGGGTCACCAGCAATTTCAATTTCAAGAATCAGGTTTCGTGCCTGTTGGTTGAAAAGAGTGATTTGACCAAGAGAGTCAATGTGGACGTTTGTCATATGCCTGCTTGCTGATGCAGAGATTTCTATATCGAGTAATATGAGAGTTATGCGGGACGATCCATCGAGCAGTATGTCATTGCGAAGACGTGGGAATTGTTTGACATCTACCGATTCACTAGGTAATTTTTCAATTCTACCACCATTGATGAGGTCGACTTCAAAATTGCCTTTGCTCAATACGTTGTTCAATCGGATGCCATCGATAGCGACCTCAACGAAGCGATGTGAAATTGTGCCATGAATATCTTCAACTTCAATAATGATATTTCCAATCAAGTGTTCGACTGTGAAGTTGCCCGAACCATTGTCCAAATTGAATAATTGTGTGCCATTATCATCGGTAATTCTCACTATACTCGCAGTTCTGTTGAGACTTGAAACAGTCAAGAGGTTACCGTCAAGGGATACTAGTGTGCGGTCGTTTCCACCAAGATCAGCTTGAATAGTCCAAATTTCAGCATCTCTCAAAGAATCCATTGAACGAGATAATTGGGCGTTTTGTTGAACTAGACCAGTTCCCTCTGGAGATTGGGCTGCAATTAAGATTCGGTCATTCAATTGTGTCGCTGCGACAGAACCTGCAGACCATTCACGATTATCTCCGATGTCCTCAAGAAATGGGCCAAGAAGGACGAAGACTCCACCTATCACCATGACTACCATTGCTAGCAACATGGTGACGCCAAGAATCTCGCTGACCGCATCTTCTCGCTGGCTAACGCTCCGCCGCACAGAGGGGACTCCTCCCCCCTGTTCTTATGGGTTCGCTGTGATAAACATCGCCGAAGGCGATAGTTACGATATCTGAAAACATGCCGACAATCTTGCATTTCACATTATTTTTGTGATATTTACTATATTCTTGCTAATTTTTCCGGTTCTGCCTGCCCTAGATAATGTGAGAATTCGGGGCCATCTCTTTTACTAATTGAGATGTCCCCATCAAACAGTTCATCGATTTCCAAAAGGACTTCACTTTCCGCAATATGAGGTGCATTGTTTTGTTCTGAAAGATGACATAAGACAATGCTACGAGTATGCTTCCCGGTTGCTGTGGATAGTAACTCCGCAGTTTGCCGATTTGAAAGATGCCCGCCCCGTCCAGCAATTCGTTGTTTCAACCGTTCTGGATATGGCCCATTCCACAACTTTTTGGTATCATAATTTGATTCTATTGAGATGTGAACACATTCTGAAATATGGCGCGCCAACTCATCGTTCCAAGAACCCAAGTCGGTAACAATTGCGGCTCTTTCTCCAGCATGGCTAGCGATGAATCCAACATTGTCTGCCCCATCATGGTTTACTGAAATTGGAAGGATGCTCAAATCGGAGCCAAATTCAATGCGATTCAGTGGCTCAAATATCTTGCACTCGTTCACAGGATCCATACCCAACTTTGCACATGTTTCAAAGTTTGCTTGTACAGGAGTACCCCATCTTTTTTGGATTATTGCCGCCCCTCTAGAGTGGTCGATGTGATGATGGCTAATGAGGATTGCATCAAGCTCTTTTGGACTGATTTCAAGCATTGCCAATCTCTTCTCAAGTTGCCGTCCAGAAAAACCACAATCAATCAGTATTTTCGCCTCATCTGTGGTTAGCAACGTGGCGTTACCACTGCTACCCGAACCGAGGTGAGTGATGGATAGAGTCATAACGAGATACTCCGCAACCCGTACACTCTTTGAATGACACCCTCTCGACAATGTAAATAGCCACATTTCCAAACTTTTCCTACAAAGCCGCACGCCCTGTAATTTCTTCATTTTCCAGGCATTCATAATTTGGGAAAATCATGGATTTGGAGTGGTAGTGGTAGTAATTCATGCCAAATGCCGCTTTGCGCGTATGAACTGTGCTCCATCAGCGTCATAAGGCAACCCGTAGGGTTGTAGCATAGCAGCATATGCTATGGGTGAATCCATGCGTCGAAAACAAACAGTCTTCTTCATTACCTTACTATTGATTGGAAGCCTTTCCTTTGTCTCAATGACGAGGCCTTCCTCACAGGTTGATTCGGTTCACCCCGACGACACTACAGGAGAAGGTCCACCAGTTACAGATACTGACAAAGATACGATTCCAGATCTTCACGAACAGATGTATAGTGTAGAGAGAAATATTACTTTAGATGATGTTGTTTACACTATCTCCGGTTTAGATTATCAAAACGCATCTGATAACGAATCAGATTTTGACAACGATGGATTGAGTTCATTGGAAGAATATTGTTGGCCATACGATTTAGAACACTGTTTTACGGATAGAAAATCCTTGACTGGAATGCCTCCAGAATTGACCGAGTCTGGGATGCGTGAGTTCCTCGACCCAAGATTGGCTGATACTGATGGTGATGGCCTACCTGATGGTTACGAGATTTGGATGTGCACTAGAGAAACGGGACAATTGAATGAGTCTTCAGCATGGGAATGCGATGATTTTGATCCACTCAATTCATATGATGGGCGCAATGATTCTGACCGTTGTTGGGATGGTGATCTTGGTTGTGGAGATGGTTTTGATGTTGATCGTGATGGAATTATTGAGGTACACGAGTGGTACACAAATGCAGAGGAATACAACTACGGTGCACCTGATAATTGGACTACTGAGATACATGGTTTACGTTGCCTAGAATTGATGTTTGCTTGTGCAGAAAATGTGACGAGACCCACAGGTTCACCCGGTTGGCTTGGCACAGATCCACTGCGAAATGACAGTGATTTCTACTATTGGTCGGGTAGCCGCGAGTTAGCGAAGAGTACCCGCGGCGATTTGATTCTTGATGGCTGGGAGGTCTTTTTCGGCCTTGACCCATTGAATGAGAGTGACAGTTTGCTCGATAGCGATTCAGATGGTTGGGATTTGAACCGGGATGGTATGATAATGCCCGACGGTTCAAGAGCAACAATATACATTGGAGAGGAGTATTCCAACTTGGAGGAATATTTCACATTCATGGATAATGGAACTTGGGTAAGAGCAGGACTGAAGTCTACTCTTCTCGATACTACAGACGCTGAGGTGATGATGTTTGACCAAGGTACCACTCCTAGAATAATGCATCATGATGTGCGTTCTCTGCAAGCAGATAATGACCTCGGCATCATCTATGTTGGCACAAAGCGCGGCGTCAGTATCTTTGAGCCGAGCAGCGGTGGTAGTTGGGATTTGGCTCTTCCACCAGGTGGCGAAATGAATGATATGTTGTTATGGGAAGATCAAGGTGGGGAAAAGAGACTGATTCTTGCAACAACTGAAGGCATTGAAGTCTGGACCCTTTCCGGAGATGGCTTCCTCAATCATAACAGTGCAATAACTGGTGTACAGATGGGCGAAGTCACAGGCTTGCATCAACTTTCGACAGGTTCTGCCAACCTCGATCTATTGGCTGTAGGTGCTAATTCACAAGCGTGGACTCTCACAGTTGATGGTTCGGGTCAAATCTCAGACTTCCGTGTTGCTGAAACACTAGTTGAAGCACTTGAGATGGAGATTCATTACGCTATTGTGATAAACAAAAACCAAGTCGTCCGACGTGATCACGAGCTTTGGGAACGAATGAGGCAAATTAAAGTTGATAGCCGTACAGGAAGGGAGAAGACCGACACATGACTATGGACTATGGGTTACTCAGTGAAGTTGTGTGGACTGAGAAGGAGTTCCAAGCCCGTGTCAGGTCAGAGGCCGAGGATGCTGGATGGAGAGTATACGCGGTATATGATTCACGAAAAACGCCATCCGGGTGGCCTGACCTGACACTAGTACGCGGTAACAGGCTCATGTTCTGGGAACTAAAACGCGAGAAGAAAAGCAAGGTGTCCGCAGCACAAACAGAATGG